>NZ_DASXQG010000063.1:0-87223 GCF_036493135.1 Nocardioides sp.
CGCACGGCGTCGCTGCCGTACTCGTCGAACAGCGCGATCGGGGTGATGACGTCGCCCTTGGACTTCGACATCTTCTTGCGGTCAGGGTCGAGGATCCAGCCGGAAATCGCGGCGTTGGCCCACGGCGTGACACCGAACTCCAGATGCGAGCGGACCGTCGTCGAGAACAGCCAGGTGCGGATGATGTCCTGGGCTTGCGGGCGCAGGTCCATCGGGAACACCCGCGACATCAGGTCGTCGTCGGTGCCCCAGCGGGAGGCGATCAGCGGCGTCAGCGACGAGGTGGCCCACGTGTCCATCACGTCCGGGTCGCCGATGAACCCGCCGGGCGCGCCGCGCTGCGACTCGTCGTACCCGGTCGGGCAGTCGCTCGACGGGTCGACCGGCAGCGATGCCTCGTCAGGCACCAGTGGCTCGTCGTAGCTCGGCTCGCCTGACTCGTCCAGCCGATACCAGACCGGGAACGGCACCCCGAAGTAGCGCTGCCGGCTGATCAGCCAGTCGCCGTTGAGACCCTCCACCCAGTTGGTGTAGCGGTGGTGCATGTACGCCGGCGTCCACGCGATCTGGTTGCCGCGCTCGACCAGTGCCTCCCGGAGCCCCTCGTCGCGACCGCCGTTGCGGATGTACCACTGGAGCGTGGAGACGATCTCGAGCGGCTTGTCGCCGTTCTCGTAGAAGTTCGTCATCCGCATGGTCGGTTTCGGGTCGCCCTCGAGGTCGCCGGCCGCGCGCAACAGCGCGACCATCGCCTCACGCGCGGAGAACGTCGTCTTCCCGGCCAGCTCGGCGTACGCCGCAGCGGCCTGGTCGCCGGCGAGCCACGCAGGGGTGTCGGTCTGCAGCCGACCGTCGCGGCGGATCACCGTGCGGACCGGCAGCTGCAGCTCGCGCCACCACTGGACGTCGGTGAGGTCACCGAACGTGCAGCACATCGCGATGCCCGCGCCCTTGTCCGGCTCCGCGAGGTGATGGGCGAGGACCGGGATCTCCACGCCGAAGACGGGGCTCCTCACGGTGCTGCCGAACAGCGGCTGGTAGCGCTCGTCGTCCGGGTGGGCGATCAGCGCGACCACCGCCGGGATCAGCTCCGGCCGCGTCGTCTCGATGTGGACCGGCGCATCGGGGCCGTGGAAGGCGATGCGGTAGTAGTGGCCAGGATACTCCTGGGCCTTGAGCTCGGCCTGCGCGACCGCGGACTGGAACGTGATGTCCCACAGGGTCGGCGACTCCTGGAGGTAGGCCTCGTCCCGGCCGAGGTTGCGCAGGAAGGCACGCTGGGACGTGATCCGGGTGCTCTCGCCGATGGTGCGGTAGAGGTAGCTCCAGTCGACCGACAGACCGAGCTGCCGGAAGAGCGCCTCGAACGCGACCTCGTCCTCGGCCGTCAGCTGTTCGCAGAGCTCGATGAAGTTCTGCCGCCCGATCGGCACCTGCCGCTTGCGGTCGGGCTTCTCGGGCGGGGTGAAGTCGGCGTCGTACGGCACCGACGGGTCGCAGCGCACGCCGAAGAAGTTCTGAACCCGGCGCTCGGTCGGCAGACCGTTGTCGTCCCAGCCGATCGGGTAGAAGACCTCCTTGCCACTCATCCGCTGGTAGCGGGCGATGACGTCCTTCTGGGTGTAGGAGCAGACGCTGCCGAAGTGCAGGGTGCCGGACGCGGTGGGCGGCGGGGTGTCGATCGAGTAGACCTCGGCCCGCTCCTTGGTGCGGTCGAAGGCGTAGGTCTGGTCGACCTCCCACTGCTTGGACCACTTGTCCTCGAGACCCTCGAGTGCCGCCTTGTCCGGTACGACGACGGCCGGCTGCTGCGGCGGCGTCGTGGACAGGTGCGGCTGGGTCTGGGTCATGGCGGAAGTCTATGGAGGATGGCCGAGAGGCCGAAAACCTGTTTGTCCCCGAAGAACCGAGACGAGGCGACTCAGGACGCCCGGGCCCAGCCGTGGACGCGAGTACGGTCGTCGGATGACGCCGGAGCCGGAGCAGCCCACTGGCGACGTCTCCGGAACGATCGACCGCAACTGGACCGAGCTCGTGCAGGAGCTTCGCGCGACCCAGGTCGGGGTGCAGGTGCTCATCGGGTTCCTGCTCGCCCTGCCCTACACCGACAAGTTCGGCTCGCTCGACCACTTCGAGAAGGGGGCCTACCTGGTCGTGCTGAGCCTCGCCGTGGCCGCCACGGCCGCCGTCCTGGCCCCGGTCGCCTACCACCGCATCCTGTTCCGGCGCGGCTTGCGTCCCTGGCTGGTGGACACGGCGAACACGATCGCACGCGTCGGTCTCGTGCTCGCCGCGCTGTCCATGTGCGGCGTCGTCTTCCTGGCCTTCGACCTCGCGGCGGGGACCGCGGCGGGCGTCGTGGCGTCGCTCGTGGCAGTCCTCGGCTACGTCGTGCTCTGGCTCGTCGTGCCGCTGCGCGCCCACCCGCCCGTGCGCTCGCGCTGACCGACGCCGGCTGGACCCCCGATGGTTCCGTACAAACGGGTGGTCGCCGCCGACGGAGGCCACGTAGCGTCGGTGCATGGAGCTGCGCTTCTTCGACGACCCGGTCGCCTTCCTCGACGTCGCCGGCGACGTGCTCGCCGAGCAGCCGGTGCTCAGCACCGTGATCGCCGGCGTGGCGGAGCGGATCGCCACCCAGCGTGAGGCGGGGATCGCGTGGCCGGAGGGCCTGCCGTGCTGGTTCGTGGTGGTGCTCGATGGCGACGACGTCGTGGGTACGGCGATGCGGACCGCGCCGTTCGGCACCTACCCGGCCTACCTGATGCCGATGCCGGAGGACGCCGTCCACTCGTTGTCGAAGGCACTGCTCGACCGCGACGAGCCGGTGCTCGGCGCCAACGGCGCGCTTCCCGCGGTGCAGACCTTCTGCGAGGACATGGCCGAGGGGACCGGAAAGACGGCTCGGGTGGAGCGGCACACGCGGTTGTTCGAGCTCGGCGACCTGGTCGAGCCGCGGCCGGTGGCCGGACGGCTGCGCCCGGCCACCCTCGACGAGCAGGACCTGGTCGCCTCCTGGTACGAGGCGTTCATGGCCGACGCCGATGAGCAGGCCGGCCGCGAGCCGGGGGCGTCGCCGCACGAGGCACCGACCGACGAGGAGCTCGGACGGCGGATCGAGTCCGGCCGGGTGTTCGTCTGGGTCGACGAGGACGACGTCCCGGTCAACGTCACCGTCGCGACGGCTCCGACGTACGGCGTCTCCCGGATCGGGCCCGTCTACACGCCCAAGGAGCAGCGTGGGAGGGGCTTGGCGAGTGCGGCCGTGTACGCCGTCTCGGCGCTGCTTCGGCAGAGCGGCGAGCGGCCGTGTCTGTTCACCGACCAGGCCAACCCGACCTCGAACAAGATCTACGAGGCGATCGGCTACCGGCGTCTGGTGGACATGGCGAATCTGCGCGTGGAGTGAGGCCTCCCTAGACTCGGGCTCGACATGAGCGAGCAACCCCAGGCGCGTCTCGCCGAGACCTTCGCGGAGGTCGAGGACGCCCTCCAGTCCCGCTGGCCGGAGACCCGGCTCGAGCCGTCGCTCGAGCGCATCCGGGCGTTCACCGAGCTGCTCGGCGACCCGCAGCGCGCGTACCCGGTCATCCATCTCACCGGCACCAACGGCAAGACCTCGACCAGCCGGATGATCGACACGCTGCTGCGCGCGCGCGACCTGCGCACCGGCCGGTTCACCAGCCCCCACCTCGAGCGGATCAACGAGCGCATCTGCATCGACGGTGAGCCGCTGACCGACGAGGAGTTCGTCCGCGCGTTCAACGACGTCGCGCCGTACACCCATCTCGTCGACGAGTCCCAGCCCCACCCGCTGAGCTTCTTCGAGACGATCGTCGGGATGGCGTACGCCGCGTTCGCGGACGCACCCGTCGACGTGGCCATCGTCGAGGTCGGGCTCGGCGGCGTCTGGGATGCCACCAACGTCGCCGACGGCGCGGTCGCCGTGGTCACGCCGATCGCCGTCGACCACGCCCGGCTGCTGGGCGACACCCCCGACGTGATCGCGATCGAGAAGGCCGGGATCATCAAGCCCGGCGCCACGGCCGTGCTCACCCAGCAGCTGCCAGGTCCGGCCGAGGTGCTGCTGAGCCGCTGCGCGGAGGTCGGAGCGACGCCGGTGCGTGAGGGCCTGGAGTTCGGCGTGGTCTCACGCGTCCCGGCCGTCGGCGGTCAGCTGCTGACGCTCAAGGGGCTGCGGGCGGAGTACGACGACGTCCTCCTCCCGCTGTACGGTGCGCACCAGGCACAGAACGCCGCCGCTGCGCTGGCCGCGGTCGAGGCGTTCGCCGGCGACGAGCCCCTCGACGCCGACCTGGTGCGCGACGCCTTCGCCCGGGCGACCTCACCGGGACGGCTGGAGATCATCCGCCGCAGCCCGATGATCCTGCTCGACGCCGCGCACAACCCGCACGGTGCCGAGACCGTCGCCGCCGCGCTCGACGACTCCTTCTCCTTCTCCCCGCTGATCGGCGTCATCGGCGTGATGGCGGACAAGGAGTACGAAGCCGTGCTGGCCGCGTTCGAGCCGCTCCTGGCTCACGTCGTCTGCACGCAGAACTCCACCACACGGGCCCTGCCCGCCGTCGAGCTCGCGGCGACCGCGCGCGAGGTGTTCGGCGCCGACCGGGTCTCGGTGACGCCGCGCCTGGCGGACGCGATCGACGAGGCCACGACGCTGGCCGAGGCCGGGGAGGCCGTGGGCAGCTCGATCGGGAGTGGGGCCGTGCTCGTGACCGGCTCCGTGGTCACGGTCGGGGAGGCGCGGGCCATGCTGCGCCGTCGAGAGCGGACTGCCGGTGGCTGAGCCGTCGGCGACCTCGGCCCGGTCGACGGAGCGGTCGCCCAGGCGCGGGATGTGCGCCGCGATCCTTTCGCTCGAGGCGGTCGTGCTCGGGCTCACCACGCCGGTGATGATCAACCTCGCCGACGTGCCGTGGCGTACGGCGTGCGCGGTCGGCCTCGGGCTGTGCGTGATCTGTCTACTGCTCGCGGGGCTGCTCCGCTCCGAGGCGGCGTACGTCGCCGGCTGGGTGGTCCAGGTCGCGGCCATCGCACTGGGATTCGTGGTCCCGATGATGTTCGTCCTCGGCACGATCTTCGCCCTGCTGTGGGGCTCGGCGTACTTCCTCGGCCGAAAGATCGAGCGTGAGCGGGCGGCTGCGTACGCCGCGTACGACGCGGAACAGCAGACCGGCTAGCTACGACGGGCGACCGCATGGTGCCGCGATCCGGTCAGCCGAGGCCACGGGCGATCGCGGCCAAGGCTCGGTCGAGCTCGTCGTCGGTGCAGCCGCCGAACCCGATGATGATCCCGGTGAGGTCGGCCGTCCGGCAGTAGTCGCGCAGCAGCGGCACCTCGAAGCCCGACGTGCGGGCGGAGCGGGCGACCCGGACCGCGGTCGGATGCGGCATCAGGACCGTGACGTACATCCCCGCCACCGGCTGGATCGGCTCTGCCACGCCACTCAGCGCGGCCACGACCCTCTCGGCGCGCGCGGCGTACGTCCGGCGGGCGGAGCGGACCACCTGGTCGACGTACCCGTCCCTGAGCAGGGAGACGAACGCCCGCTGGACGGGCCACGCGCTGGTGTCGTGGGTGATCTCGCGGCGTTCCAGGATCGCGCGGTGGAGGCTCGGGGGAGCGACCAGCCAGCCCAGACGCATGCTCGGGCCCACGGTCTTGCTGGTGGTGCCGAGGTACGCGACGACGTCGCGGTCGAGCGCCGCCAGGGCCGGCACCGGCGCCACGTCGTATCGGAACTCGGAGTCGTAGTCGTCCTCGATCACCACAGCGGCCGCGCGACGGGCGGCGGCGAGGAGCGCGAGCCGGTCTGCGCCCGACATCACCGGCCCGAGCGGGTGCTGGTGGGCGGGCGTGACGTACGCCGCGGCGCACCCACCGAGGTCGGTCACCGGCTCGGTGGCCGGTACGTCGCGGATCTCCCGGCCGCCGGCCCGGATCGCCTCGGCGGCGGCCCGGTAGCCGGGGTCCTCGTGTGCGATCGGGCCGGATGGGAGGGCCGCGAGCACCTGGTTCAGGCCGCCGATCGTCCCGGTCGTCACCAGGATCTCGTCGGGCTCGCAGGTCAGGCCCCGAGTGCGGCCGAGGTGGCCGGCGAGCTCGATGCGGAGCTCCGGCATCCCGGCCGGGTCGTCGTACGCGGCGGGAGGCGTGGCGACCGAGACGTCACGCCAGGCGCGGCGCCACGCGGCGCGGTGGCGGGGGTCGATCCACGGCGTGCCGGTGTCGAGGCGCAGCAGATCGGATCCGCCCGGGCGCGGTCGCGACGGGCGGTGCCGTCGGCGCGGTGCCGCGCCGGCCGCGACGTACGTCCCCGAGCCGTGACGGCTCTCGAGCCAGCCCTCGGCGGCGAGCTGGTCGTACGCCTGCTCGGCGACGCCGCGCGAGACCGCGAGGTCGGAGGCCAGGGCGCGCGTGCTCGGGAGTCGCTGGCCGATCGGCAGCGTGCCGGCGACGACCTGGTCCCGGACCGCGCCGGCCAGCTGGCGGGCGAGCGGGACGCCGGACGCGCGGTCGAGGGTGACCGGGACGGGGGAGCTGCGTGCCACAAGTGTCCTGTCTGATCGGCGCTCAAGTGGCCCGTGCGGACAGGCCACTTTCGGTTCAGCATAGGAGCATGAGCAAGACCCTGTCGTCGACCCAGCGCACCCGGCTCACCCGCCACCGTGAGCGGGGGAGCGAGGATCGATCCGACCTGTACGCGATCATCGCCGAGGCGCTGGTCTGCCACGTCGGCATCGTCCGCGACGGCGAACCCGTCGTGCTGCCGGCGATCCACGCCGCCGATCCGGACGGCCCCGACGAGGGCGGCACGCTCTACCTCCACGGCTCGGTCGCCGCACCGTGGCTGCTGCAGGCTCCCGGGCAGACCGTGTGCGCGACGTTCACACTCGTGGATGCCGTGGTGCTGGCGCGTGCGGCGTTCAGCCACTCGATGAACTACCGCTCCGCCGTCGTGTACGGCGCAGCGCGCCGCGTGGAGGACCCCGCCGAACGTGACCACGCACTGCGACTGATCGTCGACCACGTCGTACCCGGCCGCTCGGCGACCCTGCGTGCGAACACCCGCAAGGAGCTCGTCGCGACCACCGTGATCGCGGTCGCCCTCGCCGAGGCGTCGGTGAAGGCGCGGACCGGCGGGCCCAAGGACGAGCCCGAGGATCTCGCGGCCGGCACCTGGGCAGGTGTCGTCCCGCTGACGGTGAGAGCCGGTGCCGTCGAGCCGGACCAGGACGGCCCGATTCCGGACGACGTCAGGCACCGGCTGGCCGACTGGTGAGCATGGATAGGGTGCCGCCCATGGAGCGCACCCTGGTCCTGGTCAAGCCCGACGGCGTACGCCGTGGACTCACCGGAGAGGTGATCCGGCGGATCGAGGCCAAGGGCTACGCGCTGGTCCGGCTCGAGCTCCGCGCCGCCACTCCCGAGCTGCTCGCCCGGCACTACGCCGAGCACGAGGGCAAGCCGTTCTACGAGCCCCTGGTGGAGTTCATGCTCTCCGGACCGGTCGTGGCGATGGTCGTCGAGGGCGAGCGGGTGGTCGAGGGCTTCCGCTCGCTGGCCGGCGCCACCGACCCGACCGCCGCTCTCCCGGGCACGATCCGCGGGGACCTCGGCCGCGACTGGGGCCTGGCGGTCCAGCAGAACCTCGTCCACGGCTCCGACGCACCCGAGTCCGCCGAGCGCGAGATCGCCATCTGGTTCGAGGGCCTCTGACCGCGCGAGGCGCGGCCAGAGACCCGACGCGGACGCCGTCCTAGGCGCGGAACGTGCCGAGGAACGCTCCCAGCGACGGCCGGCCCAGGTGACCCGCCTCCTGCATGATCCCGGGGGTCTCCGGGTCGGTGGCGAAGGCGCTCCAGCCCTCCTCGTCCCAGTCGAAGACCGCCCAGACGCGGTCCTCCTCGATCGGGTCGCGGTACACGCTGGAGCCCTTCGACCCGTGCGATCCGCGCTTGTCGGCGCCGGCCGCGCCGTACACCTTCAGGAACTGGTCCAGGTCCTTGATCTTCGTCGTTGCCAGGATCATCTGTCTCTCCTCGGGTCTCCCAGCACTGGTCGGCTGGATCGAGGGAATCCTGATCCGCCGGCAGGGTCGGACGCATGAGGAGATCTCCTCATTTCGGGCGCTCGAGCGCCCACCGGGTGGCGGCGGCACGGTTCGTCACCCCGAGCTTGATGTAGATGTGCTGGATGTGGTTGTCGGCGGTCTTGGCAGAGATGAACAGCCGCTCGGAGATCTCGCGCGTGGTCGCCCCCTCGGCGACCAGCCCGAGCACCTGCGCCTCGCGGGCGGTCAGGCCGGCCGGACCGCGACGCTCCTCCGCGGCCGCGAGTGCGCTGCGGGCCACGTCGATCTGGTGGACCGCGTACGCCGCAGCCTCGGGCAGGTCAAACCCCGCGCCGGTGGCCGCCACGCGCTCCGACTGCTCCTCGCCCAGGGCGTCGCGCAGCCGTTCACCGAGATCGCTGAGCGTGGGCACGTGGTGGAAGCTCGCGGGTTCGCGGGCCATGGCACCGAGCAGCGTGCCCGCGACCGCCGGACGGCCGAGGCGTTCGAACAACGCCGGCAGGCTGGCCAGGGTGATGATCAGCTGGGAGACGGCGCCGGCGCGCAGGAAGGTCTCGATCGACGAGTCGAACAGCGTCAGTGCGGTCTCCAGCTGGCCGTCCGAGGTGTGCAGCAGCGCGGCGTCGCGGGCCATGAAGCCTTCGAAGAACCGGATGTCGTGCTGGCCGATGTGGGCGACACCCTCGTCCCAGGCCTCCAGGGCACGCTGGGGGTCCGCCTTCGACCAAGCGAGCCCGACGATCCACCACGTGTACGCCACCCAGTAGGGGTTGCCCAGCTCGCGCGCCGCCTCCACCGCGGCCTCGGTGAGCTCCAGCGCCTGCTCGAGCCGACCCGCGGCCTGCAGACCGTCGACGTACGCGGCGATCGCGTACGCCCGGCTGGTGCCGGGCAGCGCTGCGATCTTGCCGGTCAGCTCGACGTAGCGGTCGAGGTTGCCGGAGTAAACCTGCCCGAGCGCCTCGATGAACGTGGCATAGCCGGGCTCGCAGGACTCGTACCCTGCTCGCCCCTCCAGCTCGGTGGCACGGTGGGCGTTCGCGGTCGCGGCCTCGGCGCGCCCCACGAAGCAGGCGTACCCGGCCGCGGCGTACAGCCGGGGCAGCCGGCGTACGTCGGCACGCGCCGCCTCCTCGAGCAGCGCCTCCGCCCACCCGATCGTCTCGAACAGCTCGACGGAGAACCCCATCAGGGCAGCGTGGGCGGCGACGTCGGTCGCCACCGCGACCTGACCTCGATCGACGCTCCACCGGAAGGCGTAGCGCAGGTTGGCAAGCTCGGCCTGCACCCAGTCGACCTGGTCACGCCATCCGGGACCGTTCCACCGTTCCCATCGGGCGGCCGCCTCGCGCCCGAAGTGGGTGGCGTGCCGGTCTCGCGCATCCCCTCGGTCGGTGACCTGCGCGAACGTCTCTTCGGCGAACGTCCGGATGGTCTCGAACAGGCTGTACCGGGTCCGGTGGGGGTCATGGTGAGCGACGACCAGGGACTTGCGCACCAGTGAGTCCAGGAGCCGCAGGGCCTCGACGTCGTCGCTGGTCTCCGCGACCGCACACAACGCCGGTAGGTCGAAGCCACCCGCGAACACCGATGCCGTGCGCATCACCTCTCGCTCCGCGTCGTCCAGGAGATCGAAGGACCACGCCACGGCGTGTCGCAGGGTGAGCTGACGATCGGGTCCGTACTCCGGGCCGGTCAACAACCGGAACCGGTCCCCGAGCCGGTCGCGCACCTCGGTCGCGCTCATGGCCGCCATCCGCGCCGCGGCCAGCTCGATGCCCAGGGGGAGACCGTCGAGCGTCTCGCAGATCTCGACCACAGCGGTCGCGGTCCGTTCGTCGAAGACGCCGAACCCGGGCCGGACCGTGCCCGCCCGCTGCACGAACAGGGTCACGGCATCGGAGGTCACCCCGCCCTCCAGGGCGAGCGGCGAGACCGACATCACCGCCTCACCGGCCACCCGCAGGTGCTCCCGCGACGTCGCCAGGACCCGCGGCGTCTCGGAGCGGGCGAGGACCTGCCCGATCGCCGAGCCGGACGCCGCCAGGAGGTGCTCGCAGTTGTCGATCACGATCAGGAGCCGACGTCCGGCGACCGCGTCCGCGACGGTGTCGATGACGGGCGTGTGGCCCTGCGGTGTGATCCCGAGGGCGTCGGCGATCGCGTCGGGTACGGCGTCGGGCTCGCCGACCGGCGCGAGCTCGACCAGCCACACGCCGTCCGGGAACCGGTCATCGACCTCGGCGGCGGCCGCCAGGGCCAGCCGCGTCTTCCCGACCCCCCCGACACCGCTCAGGGTCACCAGCTGATGGGCGCGCAGCAGCGCCGCAATCTCCGGCAGCGCCTGGTCGCGGCCGATGAGCGTCGTGGCGGACCTCGGCACGTTGCCGCGCCGTCCCTCCCGGCTCATGCGGTCAGTGTCGCACCGGCGTGAGTAGTCTGGGCCCGCCCAGACCTGGGGGGACCATGGACGACCTGACGCTGCTGACCCGGTCGGTGCACGAGCTGGAGCGGGTCATCGCGGGGCTCGACGGCGACGAGATGGACGCCGGCACCAACTGCCCGCCCTGGACCGTCCGCCGCCTGGCCAGCCATGTTCTCAAGAACCAGCTCTTCTGGGCCGGCTGCGTCACCGGGCAGGACCTGATGCCGCAGGACGAGGCCATGGCCGCCGTGCCCTATCCCGGCGACCTGGTCCCGATCGCCGCCGACGTCGCCGCGCAGGTGGTGCCGCTCTGGCTCACCGAGGGCGTGATGACGGCGCATCACCAGACACCTTTCGGTGAGCTGCCTGGCGCCGTGGTCGTCAACTTCGCCGTCATCGACGCCGCCGCCCACGCCTGGGACCTCTCCGCGAGCGTCGGCCGCGCGATCGAGTTCCCGGCCGAGTGGATCCCGCGCCTGACCGCCGTCGTACAGCTGACCTGTACCGAGCACACGGTGGAGCTCGGACTGGTGAAGCCACCGACCCGGCCGCCCGCGGACGCCACCGACACCCAGCGGCTGATGGCCGCGGCCGGCAGGACGATCCCCGCCTGATTCGTGCCGAGAGCCGACTCCATGTCTTTGCCCGGGCCCCGGCGTGGCAGCCAAGCCTGGGGCTGACCCGCTCCTAACCTGCTAGCGGGTCGTCGTGTCGCGTGGATCGGGCAGGCCGGTCCACGGGGTCGCAGGCGTGTGCCCCCACCCTTCCCCGAACGACGCAAACCTGCGAGGCACTGCGGATGGCGAACAGCATCATCGGCCGCGACATGGCCGTCGACCTCGGGACCGCCAACACGCTGGTCTATGTCCGCGGCCGCGGGATCATGCTCGACGAGCCCAGCGTGGTGGCGCTCAACGACACCACCGGCGAGGTCCTCGCCGTCGGCCACGAGGCCAAGCGGATGATCGGGCGTACCCCGGACAACATCACCGCCCTCCGCCCGATGAAGGACGGCGTGATCGCCGACTTCGAGGCGACCGAGCAGATGCTCCGGTTCTTCATCCAGCAGGTCCACCGCCGCCGCTACCTCGCCAAGCCCCGCATGGTCGTCTGCGTCCCGAGCGGGATCACCGCCGTCGAGCAGCGGGCCGTGAAGGAGGCGGGCTACCAGGCCGGCGCGCGCAAGGTCTACATCATCGAGGAGCCGATGGCCGCCGCGATCGGCGCCGGGCTCCCCGTGCACCAGGCCGCGGGGAACATGGTCGTCGACGTCGGCGGCGGCACCACCGAGGTCGCGGTCATCTCCCTCGGCGGCGTCGTGACCAGCCTGTCCATCCGCACGGCGGGCGACGACCTCGACGTCGCGATCATCGCGTGGATGAAGAAGGAGTACAGCCTGATGCTCGGCGAGCGCACCGCCGAGGAGGTCAAGATGACTCTCGGGTCGGCGTTCCCGACGCACGACGAGCCCGAGGCCGAGGTCCGTGGCCGCGACATGATCAGCGGCCTGCCCCGCTCCGTGGTCGTCTCCAGCGCCGACGTCCGCAAGGCCCTCGAGGAGCCGCTGCACGCGATCATCGACGCGGTCCGTACGACGCTCGACCAGACGCCGCCCGAGCTGGCCGGCGACATCATGGACCGCGGCATCGTGCTCACCGGTGGCGGCGCCCTCCTCCGCGGGCTCGACGAACGACTCCGGCACGAGACCGGGATGCCCGTCCACCTCGCCGAGGACCCGCTCTCGAGCGTCGCGATGGGCGCCGGCAAGTGCGTGGAGGAGTTCGAAGGACTCCAGCAGGTGCTGGTCTCGGAGCGCCGGCGGTACTGATGCCCTTCCAGCGACCGATCCGGCGATCGATGCCGAAGACCATCCGCCTGCCCCGCCTCCTCCGCGGTTATCGGCCTCTGCGACCCGGTCCCGACTCGTTCGACCAGCGCGCCGACCGCTCGCGTCTCCGGTCGCGGATGATCGCGCTGGTCCTGGCCTGCCTGACCCTGATGACCCTGGATCACCACCCCGGCCCGGGCTCCCCGATCGAGCCGGCCCGCGACGCGATGGGGTCGGTCTTCGGGCCGGTCGAGTCCGGCACGTCGTCGGTCGTCCGCCCGGTCACCGCGATCGGCGACTGGTTCACGTCGCGCCGCGCCATGCAGCACGACATCGCGGCGCTGCAGTCCGAGAACTCCCGCCTCAAGGCCGAGCAGTCGACGTCGCAGTACCAGCGCAACCAGCTCGCCGAGTACCAAGGCCTCACCTCTGCGGCCGACACCCTCGGCCAGGCGCTCGTGCCGGCCCACGTCGTGGCCTACGGCCCGGCCCAGTCCTTCTCCCGCACGGTCACCATCGACGCCGGCTCCGCAGCCGGGGTGCAGCCCGACCAGACGGTTCTCAACGACGACGGGCTTGTCGGGCGGGTGCTCCGGGTGACCCGTACGACCGCGACCGTCCTCCTCATCGTGGACACCGAGTCGGTCGTCGGGGGCAGGGTCGGGTCCTCGATGGAGGTCGGCTTCCTCAGAGGGCGTGGCGGGCTGGGCGACCACGGCGCCCTCGACCTCCAGCTGGTGGACCAGGCCGCTGCGCCGGCCAAGGGCGACCCGATCGTGACCTGGGGCAGCCAGGGCGGAGCGCCCTACGTCTCCGGTGTGCCGATCGGTCGGGTGACCGCCGTCTACGCCAGCCTCCGCGAGTCGACGCAGCGCGCGGTGATCCAGCCGTACGTCGACTTCGGCGCGCTCGACCTGGTCGGTGTCGTGGTGCCTTCGGGCACGCGCAGCGACCGTGGCATGATCGAGGCGGACGGGAGCCTCCAGTGAGGTCGCTCCGGATCCCGGTCTCGGCCGCGCTGATCGTGGTGGCGCTGGTCCTGCAGGTCGCGGTCTTCCCCCACGTCGCGTGGGAGGGGATCGTCCCCAACTTCTGCCTGCTCATCGTGGTCGCCGCGGCGCTCGTGCGCGGCCCGGCCTTCGCGGCCACCCTGGGCTTCTTCGCCGGACTGATGCTGGACCTCGCCCCTCCCGCCGACCACGTCGCGGGGCGCTGGGCGCTCGCGCTCGTCGTCGTGGGGTTCGTCGCCGGGCTCATGCGTCAGGACACCCGCATGCCGGCGACCACCGTGGTGGCGACGGTGGCGGCCGCGTCGTTCGTCGGCACGTCGGTCTACGCGCTCTCCGGGCTCGTGCTCGGCGACGCCGTCGGAAGCATGGGCGAGGTGCTCCGGGTGATCCTGGTGGCCCTGCTCTGGGACGTGCTGCTCACCCCGCTGGTGCTGCCGGGCGTGATGCGCCTGCTCACCCGGCTGGAGCCCGCGAGCGCGCGATGACCCCGTCCACCGATCGCTCGCGGCTGCGCCTGATCGTGGTGCGGGTCCTCGTGTTCTCGCTCTTCGCCACGCTCTTCGCGCGGCTGTACTACCTCCAGGTCGTCTCCGGTGACTCCTACCGCCAGGCGGCGGCCAGCCAGTCGTTGCGCGAGGTCGTGGTCCAACCGCAGCGCGGGCTCATCGTGGACGACCAGGGCCGGCCACTGGTCGCCAACCGCACCGCGTGGGCGGTGTCCGTCGACCGGACCCTCCTCGGCAGGCTCTCGGTGCACGACCGCACGGTCGTCCTGAACCGGCTGGCCGACGCGGTCCACGCCCCCACGAAGCAGATCGAGCAGGCGCTGGTCACGTGCGGCGACCCGGGCAGCAAGCGCGGGCTCTGCTGGAACGGCTCGCCGTACCAGCCGGTCCCGGTCGCCACGGAGGTCCGCCAGTCGGTCGCGCTGCGGATCCTCGAGCAGCCGGAGGACTACCCGGCGGTCGTCGCGCAGCGGCAGAGCGTCCGCGCCTACCCCCAGCCGTACGGCGTGAACCTCGCCGACATCGTGGGCTACCTCAGCCCGATCAGCGCCGGCGAGCTCGAGCAGGCCAAGAAGGACCACGACACCTCGGTGAACGGCGCGAGCACCGTCGGACGCGCGGGCATCGAGGAGGAGTACGACCGCTACCTGCGTGGCCGGCCCGGTTACCAGAAGGTCGCGGTGGACTCGATGGGTCGCGTCCTCGGTGACGAGGGCCAGGTCGAGGGCCATCCCGGAGACACGCTGGTGACGTCGATCGACGCGCGGCTGCAGTCCGCGACCGAGAAGGCGCTGCACGACGCGATCACGACCGCGCGCGCGACGTACGACCCGGTGACCCACCGCAACTACCGGGCCGACTCCGGTGCCGCGATCGTGCTCCAGGCCAAGACCGGCCGGGTCGTCGCGATGGCGAGCCAGCCGACGTACAACCCGGGGCAGTGGGTCGGTGGCATCACCAAGAAGCAGCTGGCCCGGCTGTACTCGCCGCGCTCGGGCGACCCGCTGCTCGCCCGCGCCTACCAGGGCCAGTTCGCGCCCGGCTCGACGTGGAAGCCGATCATGACCGTCGGCGCCTTCGACAACGGGATGGGCCCGGGCACGCGACTCGACTGCTCGTCGGGCTTCCAGGTCGGCAACCGGCTCTTCCACAACTACGAGTCGGAGTCCTACGGGATGATCGACTTCGCCAAGGCGCTGCAGGTCTCCTGCGACACGTTCTTCTACCGGGTCGGCTACCACTTCTGGCAGGAGTTCGGTCAGGACCCGACGAACGTCAACGCCCGCGACCCGCTGGTCAACGAGGCGAAGGCGTTCGGCTTCGGCCGGCCGACCGGCATCGACGTCCCGGGTGAGGCCGCGGGTCGGATCGCCGACCGGCACTGGAAGCTCGCCTACTGGAAGGCGATGAAGGGCTACTACTGCGGCATCGACAAGAAGCCGCCGGCGAACACCAGCGCCTACCTGAAGCTGTTCGCGCACGAGTTCTGCCTCGAGGGCAGCTACTACCGCGCCGGTGACGCCGTGAACTTCGCGATCGGCCAGGGCGACACCCTGGTCACGCCGCTCCAGCTGGCCCGGGCGTACGCCGCGCTGTCCAACGGCGGCACCCTCTACGAGCCCCGCATCGCCAAGGCGATCGTCAGCCCGAGCGGCAGGGTCGTGAAGCGGATCCGGCCGAAGGTGCAGGGTCACGTGACGGACCCGGCCCACGCGATCTCCTACGTCACCAACGCGCTGCTCGGCACGGCCAGGACCGGCACCATGGCCTGGAAGATGCTCGGCTTCCCGCTCGACCGGATCCACATCCGTTCCAAGACCGGTTCCGCCGAGGTGTACGGCAAGCAGTCGACGTCGTGGGTCGCGTCGTACGACGACAACTACGTGGTGCTGATGATGGTGACCCAGGGCGGCACCGGATCCGGCACGTCGGGTCCCTTCGTCCGCAAGATCTGGGAGTCCCTGTACGGCGTGCACGGCGAGGCCGTGAACACCAGGAACGCCCTGATCCCCGGGGTCGTCGCGCCCGAGGCCCTCCCGTCCTTCCAGCCGGACGGCTCGATCCTGCCGCCCCGTCCCCGAGCACCGGGAGCTCAGCGATGAACGGACGCCTGCGGAACCCGGGGATCGACCGGATCCTGATGCTCGCCGTGCTCTGCCTGCTGGTGCTCGGCACGCTCCTCGTCTGGTCGGCCACGTCCCACCGCGACGACCTCACCGGAGGCGACCCCACGGCGTACCTGCGCAAGCAGCTGGTGAACGTCTGCATCGGGCTGGTGCTGATGGTGGTCGTGATGGCCACCGACCACCGCTGGGTGCGGATCGTCGCGCCGGTCGTCTACCTCGCCTCGATCGGCGGGCTCGTGCTGGTGCTGACGATGGGGACCACGATCAACGGCTCACGGTCGTGGATCGACCTGGCCGGGATGTCGATCCAGCCGTCGGAGTTCGCCAAGCTCGCGGTGGTGATCGGGATGGCGCTGTTCGTGGCCGAGCGCAACGAGGGACGCCGTACCCGGGTGGGAGCGGCCGAGGTGGTCGGGATGCTCGTCATCGCCGGCGTGCCGGCCGCGCTGATCATGCTCCAACCCGACCTCGGCACCCTGCTGGTCCTGTCGGCGACCGTGTTCGGAGTGCTCGCGGTCGCGGGTGCTCCGCGGCGCTGGTTGGCGCTCCTGCTGGCCGGAGGCGTGGTGGGCGGGGTGGCGGTGCTCGCCGGTCATCTGCTCAAGCCGTACCAGATCGACCGCTTCCTGGCCTTCGCCAACCCCGACCTCGACCCGCGGGGTGCCGGGTACAACACCGAGCAGGCCCGGATCGCGGTCGGCAACGGCGGGCTCTTCGGGCAGGGGCTCTTCCACGGCTCGCAGACGCGCGCCGGCTTCGTGCCCGAGCAGCACACCGACTTCATCTTCACCGTGGCGGGGGAGGAGCTGGGCCTGGTCGGCGCCGGCGTCCTGATCGCCCTGCTCGGCTTCGTCATCTGGCGCGCCCTGGCGATCTCGGCGCTCTCGACAGATCTCTTCGGTCGCGTCGCGGCGGCCGGCATCGCCTGCTGGTTCGGCTTCCAGGCGTTCCAGAACATCGGGATGTGCCTGGGGATCATGCCGGTGACCGGCGTACCCCTGCCCTTCGTGTCGTACGGCGGATCGTCGATGTTCGCGGGGATGCTGGCCATCGGGCTGCTCCAGAACATCCACCTCCGCGCCACGGCCTCCCAGCCCACCCGCTACGCCCGCCCGGTCCGGCAGGGACACCTGGTCGGCCGTTGAGTCCGTCTGCCGCTATAACTGGCGGGTGAGCACGCACCAGCTCGTGGTGGTGGACGCGTCGCTGCGCGACCGCCCCGGGCGGTGGCGGATCGGCATCGACGACGGTCGCATCGCGAGCGTGACCCAGGAGCCCCTGACCGGGCGGGACGAGATCGATGCCGCCGGCGGGCTGGTCACCGAGAGCTACGTGAACGGTCACCTGCACCTGGACAAGGTGCACACGCTCGACCGGGCCGGCGACGCCGCGCTCACGGCGTATACCGGTGACGGGATGGCCTCCGCGATGCACGCGATCGAGCTCGCCTCGGCGGTCAAGACCGAGTACGACCGTTCCTGGATCGAGCCGAACGCGCGGTGGGCGGTGCTGCAGGCGGTGCGGTACGGCGTCCGGCACGTGCTGGCGTTCGCCGACGTCGACACCTCGGCGCAGCTGGAGGGTGTCATCCCGCTGCTCACGTTGCGTGAGGAGTTCCGCGGTGTGGTCGACCTGCAGGTCGTGGCGTTCCCTCAGGACGGCCTGCTCCGCGATCCCGGGGCCGAGACCCTGGTCCGTGAGGCGATCGAGCTCGGCGCGGACGTCGTGGGCGGCATCCCGTGGATCGAGGACACCGACGCCGAGGCGCGTGAGCACGTCCACCGGATGTGCGCGCTGGCCGCGTCCCACGGCCGCCGGGTCGCGATGCTCGTCGACGACACCGGCGACCCGAGTCTGCGGACCACCGAGATGCTCGCGGAGGCGATGCTGCAGTACGGACTGGTCGGGCGTGGAGTCGCCAACCACGCGCGTGCCGTCGGGCTGTACCCCCGCCCGTCATTGGAACGTCTGGCTGGCCTGGCCAAGCGCGCCGGCCTCGGCTTCGTGAGCGACCCGCACACCGGTCCGCTGCACCTGCCGGTGCGTGAGCTGACCGCGTTGGGGGTGCCCGTCGCGCTCGGGCAGGACGACATCGAGGACGCCTTCTACCCGTTCGGCCGGCACAACATGGTCGAGGTCGCGTTCCTCGCCGCCCATGCGCTCGAGGCCGTCGACACCGCCGGTATCGACCTGGTCTACGACGCCGTGACGACCACGGCCGCGACCGTGCTCGGGGTGACCGGGCACCGACTCGAGGCCGGCGGCAACGCCGACCTCGTCGTACACCACCAGCCCACTCTGCGCTCCGTGCTCGCCCACCACGACCCGCCGGCGTACGTCGTGGCCTCCGGTCGCGTGGTCGCCACCTCGACCTCGTCGACGGAGCTGCACCTCCCGTCCTAGCTGTACCGAGCCGGGTACGCCGGTCGATCGCGAGGGCTGGTCACGCCGTCTGGCCTCACCGGTTTCTCCGGAATTCATCGGTTGTCTCAGGCAACCGATAGGATCGACGGCGATGACCACCGCTCACCAGTCCCCGACGACTCCTTCCGAGTCGGGGGAGTACACCCACCGGCAGATCCTCACCATCATCACCGGCCTGATGATGGGCATGTTTCTCGGCGCCCTCGACCAGACCATCGTCTCCACGGCGATCCGCACCATCTCCGACGACCTGCACGGTCTCTCGGCGCAGGCCTGGGTGACCACGGCGTACCTGATCACCTCGACGATCGCGACGCCGATCTACGGGAAGCTCGGCGACATGTACGGCCGCAAGAAGCTGTTCATGTTCGCGATCTCGGTGTTCATCGCCGGATCGGCGCTGTGCTCGTTCGCAACGTCGATGCCCATGCTCGCGGCCTTCCGGGCGGTGCAGGGCATCGGCGCCGGCGGACTGTTCACGCTGGTGCTCGCGATCATCGGCGACATCGTGTCGCCCCGTGAGCGCGCCCGCTACACCGGCTACTTCATGGCGACGTTCGGTACGTCGAGCGTGCTCGGCCCGGTCATCGGTGGCTTCTTCGCCTCGCACGCGGTGATCCTCGGCCTCACCGGCTGGCGCTGGGTCTTCCTGGTCAACGTGCCGATCGGCATCGCGGCCCTGTTCGTGGTCTACCGCACGCTCCACGTCCATCACCACCCCCGCGAGGCGCGCATCGACTGGTGGGGCGCGGTCACCCTCGTCGTCACATTGGTGCCGCTGCTGACCGTGGCCGAGCAGGGCCGCCAGTGGGGTTGGGACTCCGGTCGCGCGATGGCCTGCTACGTGATCGGCGTGATCGGGCTCGGCTCCTTCTACGCCGTCGAGCGGCGCCTGGGCGACGCCGCCATGATCCCGCTCCGGATGTTCAGGATCCGTCCCGTTGCCGTCGGCATCGCGGCCAACGTGGTCACCGGCATGGCGTTGTTCGGCGGCATCTTCGTGCTCCCGCTGTACATGCAGATCGTGCACGGCGCCTCCCCGATGAGGTCCGGCTTCCTGATGCTGCCGATGGTGGTCGGGATGATGAGCGCCTCGATCGTCTCCGGCCAGATCATCTCGCGCACGGGCCGCATCCGCGCGTTCCCGATCTTCGGCTCGGCCCTGGCCGCGGCGGGTCTGCTCGCCCTGTCGCGGATCGGCGCGGACACCGCGCTGCCGGTGGTGATGGTCCTGATGTTGCTGCTCGGCTACGGCCTCGGTAACTGCATGCAGCCGCTCCTGCTGATCCTGCAGTCGGCCGTGCCGCCTCGCGACATCGGCGTCGCCACGTCCTCGGCGACGTTCTTCCGGCAGATCGGCGGCACGATCGGCGTCGCGGTCTTCCTGTCGATCCTGTTCGGCCAGGTGAGCGGCCACATCGGTCACTCGCTCGAGTCCGAGTCGAAGACGCCCGCGTTCCAGCAGGCGGTCCAGCACCCGGTCACCCCGCTCGACCACCAGTTCGCGCAGTCGTTGCAGGGCCACGGCCACGGCCAGTTCGTCGGCCAGGCGACCGACGACTCGTCGTTCATCCAGAAGCTCTCGCCGGCGCTCGCGCACCCGTTCAAGGTCGGATTCGCCGAGTCGATGGACACCGTGTTCATCCTTGCCGGGCTCCTGGGCGTCCTCGCGTTCCTGATCCTGCTGCTGATGCCGAAGGTCGAGCTGCGCGCCACCTCGGCCAGTGCTGCCGTCCGCTCCGAGGCGGCCCCGACGGCGCCGGTGACAGATCAGGTCTGAGCGGAGCGGTTCCAACGCCGCCCCGGCAATGTCACGATGTGCGGGTGGCACCACGCGAGCTGGTGCGCGACGCCGTAGAGCGGGTCGTCCTCTCGGGGCACGTGGGCAAGTCGGGAGCCGGACTGGAGCGGGTCCGGCTCGCTGACGGACGGACCCTGGTCGTCAAGCGGATCGAGCCGAGGACCGACATCACGGTCGAGGCCACCGGCGGGATGCCCGGCCGCGAGTACGTGCTGTGGCGATCCGGCGTCCTCCATCGACTGCCGGCGGGCGTGGGGCACGCCATGGTGGACGCTTGGGTCGAGGACGACTCCACCGTGCTGGTGATGCGCGATCTCGGCGACGCCGTGCTCACGTGGGACGACCGCCTGTCGCCCGAGAGGGCCGCATGGGTGATGGCGCGCGCCGCCGAGCTCCACCGGTCGTTCCTCGGCGAGGCACCGGCCGACGTCGTACCTCTCGGACAGGCGCTCGCACTCTTCGCCCCGGCAACGGCCAGACCATGGGCCGCCGAGGGCGTCGAGCTGATGAGGCTCGTCCTGCTTGGGTGGGAGCTGTTCGTCGAGGAGGCGCCGGCCGACGTCGCGGGAGCCGTGCTGACGCTCCTCGACGACGTCACGCCGCTCCGCCGGGCGCTGGAGACCGGCCCGGTCACGATGACCCACGGCGACCTCGCGACCGTCAACATGGCGATCGAGGGCGACACCCTCGTCCTGATCGACTGGGCCATGCCGACGGCGGCGCCCGGCTCGCTCGACGTGGCCCGCTTCATCGCCGGGTGCGCATCCGTCGTGGACGCGAGTCGCGAGCACCTGATCGCGGCGTACCAGGAGGCGGCCGGGCCGGCGTACGACGAGCACTCGATGCGGTTGTCCCTGCTCGCCGGCCTGATGTGGCTCGGCTGGAACAAGGCGCTCGACGCGGTCGAGCATCCCGACCCGCAGATCCGCGCACGTGAGAGAGCCGACCTCGACTGGTGGGTCGACCGCGCACGCGACGCACTGGAGACAGGAGTCCTGTGATGGACCTGAACACGCTCTACCACCGCACCGTCGAGGCCTGGGCCGACCGCGTGAACGCCGTGGGCCCCGACCAGTGGGACCGGCCCACGCCGTGCCGCGACTGGACGGTCAGCGACCTCACCAACCACGTCGTCGGCGAGGACCTCTGGACCGCGCCGCTGGTGAACGGCAGCACGATCGCCGAGGTGGGCGACCGCTTCGACGGCGACCTGGTCGGCGACGACCCGGTGCGGGCGGCACTCGACGCGGCGATGGAAGCCACCACTGCTGTCGCGCAGCGGCTGCCCGAGGGCGGCACCGTGCAGCTCTCGTACGGCGAGGAGCAGCTCACCGAGTACGTCTACCAGCTGGCCACCGACCACCTCGTCCACTCGTGGGACCTGGCCGTCGCCACCGGCGGCGACACTCGTCTCGACCCGCACCTGGTCAGCGAGGTCGCGACCTGGTTCGCCCCGCGCGAGGAGCTGTACCGCGGTGCCGGCGCGATCGGGCCGCGCGGCGTCTCGCACGGCGGAGCCCAGGGCGAGATGCTCGCGGCCTTCGGACGGGACGCCGAGTGGGGTGCGACCCATGCGGCGCTGGCGCGCTTCTCGGCGGCGTTCGGCAGCGGTGACGTCGACGCGATAATGGCGCTGATGACCGACGACTGTGTCTTCGAGGCCACCGGGCCGGCGCCGGACGGCGTACGCCAGGAGGGTGCGGACGCCGTCCGCGCGGTCTGGGTCGAGGTGTTCGGCCAGACCCGCGACGCGGCGTTCACCGAGGAGGAGTCGTACGCCGGCGGAGACCGCGGCGTACTCCGCTGGCGGTTCGACTGGACCGGGGACGACGGCACACCGGGACACGTCCGCGGGGCCGACGTGCTCCGGTTCCGGGACGGAAAGGTCTGCGAGAAGCTCTCCTACGTCAAGGGCTGAACGAGCGGGTGTCACCGCGCCCGGTTGTGTTTGGATGGTCGGCATGAGCAGCTCGGACTCGATCGACGCCCCGACCGACATCCCCGACCGGCCGGAGCGCTCCTCCGGCCTCGACCCTGTGATCGCCGAGGCCGTCGACGGGGTCACCAACCGGTTCGGCGCCGAGGGACTCGAGCAGATGATCGGGTACGCGGAGAAGTCCCTCGCCGAGGCCCGCGCCGCCCTCGAACAGCTCACCGCCGAGTAACGCTGACCCGTCAGAAGTGTGCGCCGTGACGACCTCGACCCGTCGGAAGTTCCCGTTCGCTTCTGACGGGTCGACGCTCTCACGCGTTCGCTTGTGGCGGGTCAGCGCTCTGGGGCGTTACCTTCTGACGGGTCGACTCGGACTCCGCGCACCTACACGCCCAGCAGGCTCGAGAGGGCGGTGAGGTCGGTCTCGAGGTCGCCGTCCACCACCAGCAGATCGGCCGCGAGTCCGGGAGCGAGCCGTCTGGACGGATAGCCGGCCGCCTCACCGATGCCGGGAAGCGGCCGCCTGCGTCGTACGCTGGGGGCTTCCCGCGACCACGAGGCATGCGAGAGGTTCCGTCGTGTCCACGAGCGTCTTCCCCCGGCTCGAGCCCCGACTGCCGTCGGTGTCCAAGCCGATCCAGTACGTCGGTGGCGAGCTGAACTCCACCGTCAAGGACTGGGCGTCGGTCGACGTGCGCTGGGCCCTGATGTACCCGGACGCATACGAGGTGGGGTTGCCGAACCAGGGCGTCCAGATCCTCTACGAGGTGCTCAACGAGCGCGACTGGATCCTCGCCGAGCGCTCGTACGCCGTGTGGCCCGACATGGAGCGGGTGATGCGAGAGGACCGGATCCCGCAGTTCACCGTTGACGCCCACCGGCCGGTGCGCGACTTCGACCTGTTCGGCATCAGCTTCTCCACCGAGCTCGGCTACACCAACCTGCTCAACGCCCTCGACCTCGCCGGAATCCCGATGCACGCGGTCGACCGCAGCGACGACGACCCGGTCGTGATCGCCGGTGGTCATGCGGCGTTCAACCCCGAGCCGATCGCCGACTTCCTCGACGCTGCCGTGCTGGGCGACGGCGAGGAGGTCGTGCTGGCGATCTCCGAGGTCGTCCGGGAGTGGAAGGGCGAGGGCGAGCCGGGCGGTCGCGACGAGCTGCTCCGACGGCTCGCGGTCTCGGAGAACGTCTACGTCCCGAAGTTCTACGACGTCACCTATGCCGCCGACGGCACGATCGAGGCGGTCGTGCCCAACCGGCCCAGCATCCCGTTCCGGGTGCGCAAGCACACGCTGATGGACCTCGACCAGTGGCCGTACCCGGCCAAGCCGCTGGTGCCGTTGGCCGAGACCGTGCACGAGCGCTTCAGCGTCGAGATCTTCCGCGGCTGCACCCGCGGCTGCCGCTTCTGCCAGGCCGGCATGATCACCCGCCCGGTGCGCGAGCGGTCGATCGAGACGATCGGCTCGATGGTCGAGAACGGCATCCGGAGGTCCGGCTTCGAGGAGGTCGGGCTGCTCTCGCTGTCCAGCGCCGACCACACCGAGATCGCCGAGGTCGCGCACGGGCTCGCCGACCGTTACGAGGGCACCAATGTCTCCCTGTCACTGCCCTCGACGCGGGTCGACGCCTTCAACATCACGCTGGCCAACGAGTTCTCCCGCAACGGCCGTCGCTCCGGGCTCACGTTCGCTCCGGAGGGCGGCAGCGAGCGGATGCGGAAGGTGATCAACAAGGCGGTCAACGAGGACGACCTGATCCGCACGGTGGCCGCGGCGTACTCCCACGGCTGGCGGCAGGTGAAGCTCTACTTCATGTGCGGTCTCCCGACCGAGACCGACGAGGACGTGCTCGGCATCGCCGACCTGGCCACCAAGGTGATCGCCACGGGTCGTGAGGTGACCGGCCGCAACGACATCCGCTGCACCGTCTCGATCGGTGGCTTCGTGCCGAAGCCGCACACGCCGTTCCAGTGGGCGGCCCAGCTCGACCACGAGACCACCGACGACCGACTCAAGCAGCTGCGCGACGTCGTGCGGGCCGATAAGCGGTACGGCCGGGCGATCGGCTTCCGCTACCACGACGGCAGGCCCGGCATCATCGAGGGACTGCTGTCGCGCGGTGACCGTCGCGTCGGCCGGATCATCGAGGAGGTCTGGCGCGACGGCGGCCGTTTCGACGGCTGGAGCGAGCACTTCTCATACGACCGTTGGGTCGCGGCCTCGGAGCGGGCCCTGGCCGGCACGGAGGTCGACCTCGACTGGTACACCGTCCGCGAGCGCGGGTACGACGAGGTCCTGCCCTGGGACCACCTCGACTCCGGCCTCGACAAGGACTGGCTCTGGTCCGACTGGGAGGACGCCCTCGCCGTCGCCGCGGACCCCGACGCCGTACCCGACGTCGAGGACTGCCGGTGGACGCCCTGCTACGACTGCGGCGTCTGCCCGGAGATGCACACCGAGATCCAGATCGGCCCCACCGGCCGCGAGCTGCTCCCGCTCTCGGTGGTCTAGGAAGGCCTGGGCGACTGGCCGAGGTCGCGCGCCCCCGTGGGCGTGGTGGTGGCGCCCGCCGAACCGCCTCAGGCGCAGCTGCTGGCGGTCTCGCCGACGATCTCGGCCTCGACCGGGGCCTGCGGGCGGCCGCCGCGGTTGACCAGGTAGGACCCGGTGACCACGAGGACGAACCCGACCACGGTCCAGACCGTGACCGGCTCGTCGAGGACGAGGGCGCCCGCGACCACCGCGACAGCGGGGTTGAGGTAGGTGATCGTGGTCGCCCGCACCGGCCCGACCTCGTTGACCAGGGCGAAGAGGAGCATGAACGCCGCGGCCGTACAGATCACGCCGAGCGCGACCACGGACCAGACCACCTTGCCCG
The DNA here is from genome assembly GCF_036493135.1 of Nocardioides sp. Lineage (GTDB taxonomy): Bacteria > Actinomycetota > Actinomycetes > Propionibacteriales > Nocardioidaceae > Nocardioides. The sequence continues at coordinate 25,036 of NZ_DASXQG010000063.1, forward strand.
ACGGCAGCGGACCGGGGACACCGTCGGAGACCAGCACGACCGGCACGTAGACCAGGGCCGTGACCGTCAGCGCGGAGGCCATGATCCCGATCCCGGGCAGCCCGTTGAGCGGACGGGCGAGGATCGCCGGGCCTGCGGCGTACCCCACCACCACGACGCCCACCTCGGCCACCGCGCCGAGGTCGGAGCCGTGGACGTCGAGCCCGACCAGTGCCCCGACCCCGATGATGCCGACCGCCAGTCCGGCCCACGCGGTCGGCGCGAGTCGTTCGGCGCGCCCGGTCGCGAACGCGATCGCCAGACCCGCGAGCGGGACCGCCGCGATCAGCAGCCCGGTGGTCGAGCTCGGCAGCCGCGTCTCGGCCCTGCCGAGCAGCACCCACGGGACCGCGATCTCGACGACGGCGAACACCAGCAGCCAGCGCCAGTGCGTCAGCAGCGGTCGTACGGCGCCCCTGGCCAGCGCGATCGGCATCAGGATCAGCGCGGCGATGGCGGTCCGGGCGAGGACCAGCTCGGCCGGCGACAGCTCCTCGACCGCGACCTTGATCAGCAGATAGGGGATGCCCCAGGCCACGCCGAGGGTGAGGAAGAGCAGCATCGCGCGACGAGACACGACGCCATCCTGCCCTGATGAACTCGCATTGCTAGCACTGGCCCGGGGCGCGGAGGACGAGCTCGGTCCAGACGGCGCGATGGTCGCTCGACCCCGAGGGAAGCACCTGGGTGCTGTCACGGACGGGCGCGAAGTGGTTGTCGTAGAGGATGTAGTCGATCCGGCTGTGCGGGTCGGCCTCGGGCACGGTCAGGCCCGGGCCTCGACCGCCGTACTCCTGCGCGTCGAGGAGGTACTGCCGCAGGATCCGCACCGGCAGATCTCCGGGGCGGGAGTTCAGGTCGCCGGACAGGATCGTCGGATGGGGTGAGGTCCGGATCACCCGGGCGATGGCCTCGGCCTGGCGCACGCGCTGCGGGGCGCCGCGTCCGCCCTGGCTGAGGTGGACCGAGTAGAACGACACGGTCCGGTTGCCGACGCGCAGCGTCGCCGCGAGCAGCCCGCGCGGCTCCGAGTGCGGACGTCGCGGCAGCCGGGTGTTGTGCGACTCCCGGATCGGGTACCGGCTCAGGATGGCGTTGCCGAACCGGCCACCGTCGTACCCGAAGAGGTTGGGTCCGTAGACCGCGCGCAGTCCCGTGGCCCGGCCGAGGTACGCCGCCTCGTCGACGTGGCCGCTGCGGATCGTCCCGCTGTCGACCTCGTTCAGGCTGACGACGTCGGGGTGCGCTGCCCTGATCTCCTCCGCGATCCGGGCCAGGCCGACCCCGCCGTACCGGCTGACGCCTGCATGGATGTTGAACTGCATCACCCGGATGATCTGGGGCGGGCGGATCGGGCAGCCCGGGTCGCGGTGGATCTTCACCGGCTGGAGCGGGTCGCGCACCCGGTGGTGCGGGGGTCGCGCGGTCGGTGCGCTCGACGTCGGCGCGGTGACGACCGTCGGTGAGGTCCCGGGGCTGCCGGACGGGGCTCCTCCTGGGGACCCGAGCACCCAGACCGCGACCGCGAGCACCGCCACCAGCCCGAGCACCACTACCCCGGCGATCCAGGCGCTGCGCCACGACCGATCGAGGAGGGGCTCACCCTGCTGAGGCTGGTCGTCCGGCACGCGACAACTGTGCCCGACGGCCGTTCATCCCGGGCCCACCCGGAGCGCCCGTCAGCGCAGCTGGTCCTCCAGGTACGCCGGGCGCCCGACGTACGCACCGACGGCCATCAGCGGCAGCACCAGCACGGCGAGCAGCCACAGCGGGGTCGTCCAGCCGCCGGTGGAGTCGTAGAAGATGCCGACCAGGAACGGTCCGAGAGCCGCCAGGAGATAGCCCAGCGACTGGGTGAAGCCCGACAGCGCCGCGGTCCCGTCGGGGGTGTGTGCGCGCAGGCCGATCAACGTCAGGACGACCGGGAACACGCAGCACCCGATGCCGATCAGCACGGCCGCGGGGATCGCGAAGGAGTGCGCGTCGAGCAGGAGCAGCGAGTAGCCGACGAGGTAGCTGGCGAGCACCGCGAGGATCAGGCCGACCTGGTTCTCGAGCCGGGCACACAGGGCAGGCAGCCACAGCGACAACGGGATGCTCACGCCGGCGACGATGCCGACCAGGAGTCCGGCGTGCTCGGGGCTGTAGCCGTTGTCGCGCCACAGCTGGGCGAACCAGCCGAAGATCGAGTACGCCTGGAGCGACTGCAGCCCGAACAGCAGGGCCATCGCCCAGCCGAGCCGGGTGCGAGCCACGGCGCCGAACGAGATGCTGCGGGAGTCGCGCTCGAGGTGGCGGTCATGAGCGCCGAGCGCCACCCACGGGACGAGGGCGAGCAGCGCGGTCAGCGACCAGATGCCGAGCCCACCGCGCCAGCTGCCGGTCGTGTGGGCCACCGGGACCGTCAGCAGGAACGCCGAGGTCAAGCCGACGGCGAGGGCCGTGGTGTAGACACCCGTCGCCCACCCGACGCGGTCCGGGAAGTGCAGCTTCACCAGCGACGGGATCAGCACGTTGGCCGTCGCCATCCCGGCGAGCGCCAACGCCGAGAGAGCGAGGAACGCGACGTCGTCGTGGGCCGCTGCCCGGCCCCCGAGACCGACGACGACGGCCACCAGGGACGCGGCCGCACTGCGGTGCAGGCCCACCAAGCGGGCGAACGTCGGAGCCAGTGCGCCGAAGACCGCGAACGCGAGCACTGGCAGCGAGGTGAGGAGCCCGGCCTCGGGACCCGACAGCCCCAGTCCGTTGCGGACCTCCTCGAGCACCGGTCCGACGCTGACCGCGGCGGGACGGAGATTGAAGGAGAGGAGCACCAGCCCGACGACGACCAGAGCGGTACGACGAGCGGCGGACACCGCCGGATCCTCGCACCGGGTCACGGCCGTGGTCACATCCCCGCGCAGTGTCCGAGGGCTCGGGCAGGATGGTGATGTGGGTGAGGTGGCGCGGCACATCGACGACGACGAACGCCGGGCCCGGCTCGGTGTGCGCCACGCGCTCGCCGTACCGGTGTCCGACACGCTCGCCGTCGCCCGCGCCGTGATGTGCCTGCATGCGACCGAGCCGGCCTCGGTCCACCTCGCCGCCCGGGCAAGGGCCGGTGTCAGCCGTGACGACGTCGACCGCGCCCTCTACGTCCAGCGCTCCGTCGTCAAGCAGCTCGCGATGCGGCGGACCGTCTTCGCGTTCCCACGCGAACTGCTCCCGGCGGTCTGGGGGAGTGCCAGTGCCAGGGTCGCCGGCCAGCAGGTCCGCCGGATGGCCAAGGAGATGGAGACCAGCGGGATCACGACGGATGGCATGGCGTGGGCCGAGGATCACCTCGCGCTCGTCCACCGGTTGATCGCGGACGACGGGCCCCTGACCACCGCCGAGGTGCGCGCGGCCCTGCCGGCGCTCGACGCGCGAGTCACCCGGGGGAGGGGCGAGTACCAAGCAGACGTCGCCGTCGCCGCGACCGTGATCGTCACCCTCGCCGCCTCCGGGGCGATCGTCCGCGGCGAGAACGACGGCGGCTGGAAGATCTCGCGTCCGCGGTGGACGGCGACCGAGCAGTGGCTGGGGAACCTGCCCGAGCCGCTCCCGGAGGCCGAGGGGTACGCCGCACTGGTGACAGGGTGGCTGCGGGCGTTCGGACCCGGCATCGAGGCCGACCTGGTCTGGTGGCTGGGCGCCACCAAGGCGGCGGTGCGACAAGCCCTGGCCGAGGTCGGCGCCGTCCCGGTGTCCCTCGACGGCCAGGCGATCGGATGGGTGCTGCCCGACGACCTCGACCCGGTCGCCGACCCCGGCCCGTGGGCAGCCCTGCTGCCGGCGCTCGACCCGACCACGATGGGCTGGAAGGAGCGCGCCTTCCACCTCGGTGCCCACGGCGAGAAGGTCTTCGACCGCAACGGCAACGGCGGGCCGACCGCCTGGTGGAGCGGTCGCGTCGTCGGTGTCTGGTGCCAGCGCGACGACGGCACCGTCGAGGTCGTGCTTGCCGAGGACGTCCCGCGCGCCGGGCGCCGAGCCCTCGACGCCGAGGCGGCCGAGCTCACGACCTGGCTCGAGGGTGACGTCGTCCGGTCGATCTACCTCTCCCCGCTCGCGCGCGAGCACCTCGCCGCGAACGCCTGGGCCACCCCACTAGCCTGAGCCGGTGCGAGAGCAGCCCGAGCAGCAGGCGCCGCCGGTCCAGCGACTGCGCGTCCGCTACGCCAAGCGAGGTCGGCTCCGCTTCACCAGTCATCGCGACTTCAGTCGCGCGTTCGAGCGTGCGCTGGTGCGGGCGCGCATCCCGATGGCGTACTCCTCGGGCTTCAACCCGCATCCCCGCATCTCGTACGCCGGCGCGTCGCCGACCGGCGCCGCCAGTGAGGCGGAGTACCTCGAGATCGGTCTCGCCGAGACCGTCGACCCGGCTCGCCTCGCGGACGACCTCGACCGCTCCCTCCCGGACGGACTCGATGTCCTCGAGGTCGTGGAGGCAGGTCCCGGCAGCCTGGCGGACCGCCTCGAGGTCAGCCGGTGGGAGATCGACCTCCCCGTGCCGCCGGCCACGGTCACCTCGGCGGCCGAGGCCTTCTGGGCCTGCGCGTCCGTGACCGTCGAGCGGATGACGAAGAAGGGGTTGCGCGCGTTCGACAGCCGCGCGGCTGTGCTCGCCCTGGACGTCACGACGTGCGACGTGGGGTCGCGGCTCACGGTCGTGCTCCGGCACACGGTGCCGGCGGTGCGGCCGGACGACGTGCTCACCGGATTGCGCCAGGTGGGCCGGCTCGAGGACGCGGGAGCACCGCTGGTCAGGCGGCTCGCCCAGGGTCCGTACGACGAGGCGACCGGTGCGATCGGCGACCCGTTATCCGGTTGACAGTGCGGGGATCGGTGGTCCCGTGTGCGATACTCGAGGTGATCGGAAGTGCGGCTTGCCGTTGCGACTGATCCGACGACGTTCTTGCCGGGTCCATCTCTCCTAGGTGGTCCGGCACGCTGAGTCCAAGCATCACCCGACCGCGACGCGGCTGGCTGCATCGGTGACAGCGAGGCAGTTGCACAAGGCCCTGCGACCGCGGTTGGTGATGGCTCCCGGACGACTGTGACGCACCTGCGGAGGGTGTCGCCGCCAAACGAAGGCTTTGCGCCGTTGGCCCTGTCCACGCGGGTCGCCGGCGTCGGACACGTCCGGGGCTGCACCCAGCGTCCGGACCGAGGAGCGACATGCTCGACGATCACGCGGACGGCTCCGCGACCCCCGAGACCAACGACTCCGCGGGCGACGCCGCGGGACCGGCCGCCAAGAAGGCGACCCGGAAGCGCACCACCAAGAAGACCGCCGCGCCGGCCGAGGACACCACGGGCGACAAGCCCGAGGGCGCTGCCTCGGCCGAGAAGCCGAAGAAGAAGTCGGCCGGCAAGAAGACCACGGCCGCGAAGGCGGCCTCCGCCAAGAAGACGCCCGCCGGCGACGGGGATGGCACGGCCGACGGCGACGCCAAGGCCGAGAAGCCGGCGAAGAAGGCAACCCGCAAGAAGACCACGAAGAAGGCCGGGTCCTCCCCGGCCGGGGACGCACCGGCGGACGGGGCGGGCGACGAGACGGCCCAGCCGTCGATCGCCGCCGTGTTCCAGGCGCCCGATGCCGCGGCCGCCGCCCCCGCGCGACGCACGGCGAAGAAGGCCGCCACCAGCGACCAGGATGTACGTCACGACGCCGACGCCGGCGAGGATGACGAGCAGGAGGGCGACGACACGGGCGACGGGCCCGCGCGGCGCAAGCGTCGCCGCGGCGGCCGTCGCCGTCGCAAGCCCGGCAGCGGCGAGAACGCCGATGCGCAGTCCGATCAGGCCGACGACTCCGAAGCCCGGGCGCCGGGCGACTCCGGGAGTGAGCCCGCCGAGGGTGAGTCCACCTCGTCGCGCCGTCGCCGCCGTCGCCGCCGCACCGGCGAGGACGGCGGGGACTCCAACGACGACCCGGCGAACACCGTCACCAGGGTCCGCAGCGGTCGCAGCGCCGCCGACGAGATCACCGCGGTCAGCGGCTCCACCCGGCTCGAAGCCAAGAAGCAGCGTCGGCGCGAGGGCCGCGAGGCCGGCCGACGCCGCGCTCCGATCGTGAGCGAGGCGGAGTTCCTGGCGCGCCGCGAGTCGGTGAACCGGGTCATGGTGATCCGCCAGCGCGACGACATCACCCAGATCGGAGTGATCGAGGACAACGTCCTCGTCGAGCACTACGTCGCCCGCGAGAGCCAGACGTCGCTGATCGGCAACGTCTATCTCGGCCGGGTCCAGAACGTCCTGCCGTCCATGGAGGCGGCGTTCATCGACATCGGCAAGGGGCGCAACGCCGTGCTCTATGCCGGCGAGGTGAACTGGTCGGCCCTCGGCCACAAGGAGGGCCAGCCGCGCAAGATCGAGTCGGTGCTCTCCTCCGGCCAGACCGTGCTCGTGCAGGTCACCAAGGACCCGATCGGTCACAAGGGCGCACGCCTGACCAGCCAGATCAGCCTGGCCGGCCGCTTCCTGGTCTACGTCCCGGACGGCACCACCAGCGGTATCTCACGCAAGCTGCCCGACACCGAACGCAACCGGTTGAAGACCCTGCTCAAGGAGATCGTCCCCGAGCAGGCCGGCGTCATCGTGCGCACCGCCGCCGAGGGCGCCTCCGAGGAGGAGCTGACCCGCGACGTCGAGCGGCTCACGGCCCGCTGGGACGACATCGAGAAGAAGGCCGCGAACAAGAGCGCCGGCGCCTCCCTCCTGTACGGCGAGCCCGACCTGACCCTCAAGGTCGTCCGTGACCTGTTCACCGAGGACTTCACGAAGCTGGTCATCGAGGGCGACGAGGCCTGGGAGACCGTCCAGGGGTACGTCGTGCACGTCGCGCCCGACCTCGAGGACCGGCTCGAGCGCTATGTCCCGAAGAAGGACCAGGACATCTTCGCCGCGTACCGCATCGACGAGCAGATCAAGAAGGGGCTCGACCGCAAGGTCTGGCTGCCCTCCGGCGGCTCGCTGGTCATCGACCGCACCGAGGCGATGACCGTCGTCGACGTGAACACCGGCAAGTTCACCGGCTCCGGCGGAAACCTCGAGGAGACGGTCACCAAGAACAACCTCGAGGCGGCCGAGGAGATGGTCCGCCAGCTGCGGCTGCGCGACATCGGCGGGATCATCGTCGTCGACTTCATCGACATGGTGCTGGAGTCCAACCGCGACCTGGTGCTGCGGCGCCTGGTCGAGTGCCTCGGCCGCGACCGCACCCGCCACCAGGTGGCGGAGGTGACGTCGCTGGGGCTGGTCCAGATGACGCGGAAGCGGATCGGGACCGGTCTGCTGGAGTCCTTCTCCCACGACTGCCCGCACTGCCACGGCCGTGGCGTGATCATCGAGGATGCGCCGGTCGAGCCGAAGAAGGCCGAGGAGGAGCCGCGGCGCGCCCGCCGCAACCGGAGCCGTGGCCGGACCCAGGAGACCTCGGCGCCCGAGCCGCCGAAGCCGCCATCGCCCAAGGACCTGGCTGCCATGGCCAGGCAGCCCGAGGAGCACCCCGAGGAGCACCCCGAGGACCAGGCCGAGGATCTCGCTGAGGACCAGGCCGCGGACCAGCTGCTGGCCGAGGTCGAGCCGTTCGACGACACCACCGAAGGCACCGAGGCCGAGGTCGAGGTCGAGTCCGGGCCCGAGCCCGAGGCGCCCGTCGAGCCCGAGGCGGTCGACCTCGAGCCGGTCCCGCCCCAGGAGCCGGAGAAGCCACGGGTCGTGACCCGCACCCGGCGCCGGTCGGCGAGCCGTCCGGCCGGGCCACCTGCCTCGAACCCCGGCGGAGGAGCTGACGGCGCACCCGAGCAGCCGGCCGACGAGACCCCGGCACTGCACGTCCCGGTCAAGCGGAAGGGTGCGCGAAAGCGCTGACCCGAGATCTCTCCCCGCGCGGAGCGCGGGCAGAGATCGAGAGGAACGAAGCCGCAGGGGCGTGGCCCAGAAGGACCACGCCACTCGTGGTCACGGCCGACGGTACGGCTTCTGGTGGATCAGCTTCACGTGGTGGTTGCGGCACCCGGTCGTCGGGTGCACGACGTACTGCGAGGCCGTCGCGTTCGGCACGTAGACGCGGAAGCCGTCGACGTGCCGTGGGTGGCACACCTTGCGCGGGTAGTCCAGGGCGGTGCCCTCGTCGATCGGGCTGCGCAAGCGCTGACCGGGCTCGAGCACGTACGTCGCGACCTTGCCGTCGAGACGGACAGCCGGTGCGCCGATCTGGGTGCCGTTGCCGTCGCCCACGTACGAGACCCCGCCGTAGCCGCCGGTGTGGCAGGCGTGGCCCGACGTGTTCCGTAGGACGATCCAGCCGTAGGAGTGACCCATGCCGGCGTCGCCGTGGTGGTACGACGCGGTCAGGTCGCTGTTGGTGCAGGCCGGGGTGGCCGCGGCGGCGAGGGGCGCCGGCGCGAGGAGTCCGGCGGCCGCGAGGACGAAGCCGGCGGCGGCGCCGACCAGGCGGGTGGGTGTGTTCATGTCGTGATCCCCTGTGAGTGGTGGTGGCGCACCGGCATCTCTTGGACGACGGCGGCCGATGCGTGGTTGCGGTCGTTTTGCCGTGGGTGCCGCGCACGCCGTACCATGGATCCTCGGTGCCCGCTCGTCCGACGAGCGGTGCCCTCTGTCCGGCCGTTCGTGCGAGCCCTGCCGGGGCCGACGTTCTCGGGCCGGGAGATCCAGAGCTTGTTACGGACCTACGAAGGAGACCGCGGTGTACGCGATCGTGCGCGCTGGCAGCCGGCAGCAGAAGGTTGCCGTGGGCGACGTCATCGAGATCGACCGGACCGACGCGGCCGTAGGCGACACCCTCACGCTGCCCGTCGTGATGACCGTCGACGGTGACCAGGTCTCCGCGACCGGTCTCGACAAGGCGGGCGTGACCGTCGAGGTCCTCGGCGCCACCAAGGGTCCCAAGATCGTGATCCAGAAGTACAAGAACAAGACCGGGTACAAGAAGCGCCAGGGCCACCGGCAGAAGTACACCCAGGTCAAGGTCACCGACATCAAGGCCTGACCGGCCCCACCGCTCTCGCGAGTCTCCAGACAAGGACAGAACCCATGGCACACAAGAAGGGTGCGGCCTCGACCAAGAACGGTCGGGACTCCAACTCCCAGCGCCTCGGCGTCAAGCGCTTCGGCGGTCAGCTCGTCAACGCCGGCGAGATCATCGTCCGGCAGCGCGGCACCCACTTCCACCCGGGCGACGGCGTCGGCCGCGGTGGTGACGACACGCTGTTCGCGCTCGTCCACGGCAACGTGCAGTTCGGCACCAAGCGCGGCCGTCGCGTGGTCAACATCGTCCCGGCCGGCGAGTAACGCCCGCACCGACCACTGACCGAAGGGCGTCCCCGTTCCGGGACGCCCTTCGTCGTTTCCAGGAGCAGTCATGGCCATCCCGTCGTTCGTCGACCGGGTGACGTTGCACGTCGCCGCGGGGCGCGGTGGCAACGGCGTGGCCTCCGTCCACCGCGAGAAGTTCAAGCCGCTCGGCGGGCCGGACGGCGGGAACGGCGGCCCCGGGGGATCGGTCATCCTGCGCGTCGACCAGGGCGTCACGACGCTCCTGGCCTACCACCACAGCCCGCGTCGCGGGGCCGAGCACGGGGGGCACGGTGCCGGTGGCCATCGCAACGGCTCCCATGGCGCCGACCTCGTGCTGCCGGTGCCCGACGGCACCGTGGTCAGCCGCGCGAACGGCGAGCTGCTCGCCGACCTGGTCGGCTTGGGCACGGAGCTGGTCGTGGCCGAGGGCGGTCGCGGGGGTCTGGGCAACGCCGCGCTGGCCAGCTCCAAGCGCAAGGCACCGGGCTTCGCGCTCCTGGGCGAGCCGGGAGACGAGCTGGAGATCACCCTCGAGCTCAAGGTCGTCGCGGACGTGGGTCTGGTCGGCTTCCCGAGCGCCGGCAAGTCCAGCCTGATCGCCGCGATCTCCCGGGCCCGACCCAAGATCGCGGACTACCCGTTCACCACGCTGGTGCCCAACCTCGGCGTCGTCAGCGCGGGCGACACGACGTACACCGTGGCCGACGTGCCCGGCCTGATCGAGGGCGCCAGCGAGGGCCGCGGGCTCGGGCACGAGTTCCTCCGCCACGTCGAGCGGTGCGCCGCGATCGTGCACGTCATCGACACCGCCACCATGGAGCCGGGCCGCAACCCGCTGGACGACCTCGACGTGATCGAGCAGGAGCTCGCGTCGTACGGCGGACTCGACGACCGTCCGCGCCTGGTGGCACTGAACAAGATAGACGTCCCCGACGGACGCGAGATGGCCGACCTGGTCCGTCCGGACCTCGAGGAGCGCGGGCTGCGCGTCTTCGCGGTGAGCGCCGCGTCGGAGGAAGGGCTGCGCGAGCTCACCTTCGCGATGGCCGAGATCGTGCAGGCGGCCCGGGCGGACCAGGCGGAGTCGCCGCGCGAGCGGATCGTGATCCGGCCGCCGTCGGCCGACGGCGGGGACGACTTCACCGTCACCGACACCAGCGATGGGTGGCGCGTGCGCGGTCAGAAGCCCGAGCGCTGGGTGCGCCAGACCGACTTCAGCAACGACGAGGCGGTCGGTTTCCTCGCCGACCGTCTCAACCGGCTGGGCGTCGAGTCGCGGCTGATCGATCTCGGGGCGGCCGAGGGCGACACGGTCCTGATCGGTCACCCCGACAACGCCGTCGTGTTCGACTTCCGGCCGGCCGTCGACGCCGGGGTCGAGATGCTCGGACGTCGCGGGGAGGACCAGCGCTTCGAGGAGACGCGGCCGGCCGCCCGCCGACGCCGGGAGATCGACGCTGCGATGCCCGAGCGCGCCGAGAGTGAGGCGCGGGCCGACGTCGCACGCCGTATCGACGAGGTGCAGCGGCCCGCACGCCCGACGGGCTACGAGATCGGGTCGGACGACGACCCCGACCGCCTCGACGACGAGCGCGACGCGTGAGCGAGGCTCAATCCCGCGCCGGGCGGGTGGCCGCGGCCCGCCGCGTCGTCGTCAAGGTGGGTTCGACGTCGCTCACCACGGCCGAGGGCGGCATCGACCCCGAGCGGGTACGCCGCCTGGCCGCGGTCCTCGCGGACACCCGGAGGCGAGGCGTCGAGGTCGTGCTGGTCTCCTCGGGAGCGATCGCGGCCGGACTGGCGCCGCTCGGCCTGAAGCGTCGTCCGCGAGCACTTCCGGCTCAGCAGGCCGCCGCCGCGGTCGGACAGGGGCTGCTGGTCCAGCGGTACACAGCGGACCTCGCCGACCACGGGATCGTGGCCGGGCAGGTGCTCCTCACCGCGGACGACGTCACGCGACGCAGCCACTACCGCAACGCCCACCAGACGCTGGCCAAGCTCCTCGAGCTCGGCGTGCTCCCGATCGTCAACGAGAACGACACGGTGGCGACCAGCGAGATCCGGTTCGGCGACAACGACCGGCTCGCGGCACTGGTCGCCCACCTCGTCCACGCGGAGCTGCTCGTGCTCCTCAGCGATGTCGACGGTCTGTACGACGGGCCTCCGACCGCCCCGGGCAGCCGCCTGGTGGCCGAGGTGGCGCTCGCGGACGACCTGGCCGGGGTCCGCGTGGGCAAGTCGGGCGCGGCCGGGATCGGCACCGGCGGCATGCGGACCAAGCTCGATGCCGCCCGGATCGCCACCGGTGCCGGCACGCCGGTGGTGCTCACATCCGCGGCACAGGCCGGTGAGGCGCTCGCCGGCGAGCCGGTCGGCACCTGGTTCCACGCCGCCGCCCGGCGTCGGCCGACCCGCCAGCTGTGGCTGGCCCACGCCACCGAGCCGAAGGGTGTGCTGCTGCTGGACGAGGGCGCCGTCCGGGCCGTCACCGAGCGCCGCGCGTCGTTGCTGGCGGCCGGGCTGACCGGCTCGACCGGCTCCTTCTCGGCCGGCGACCCGGTCGACCTTGCCGGACCCGACGGAGCCGCGGTGGCGCGGGGACTGGTGAACTTCGACGCCGACGAGATCCCCGCGCTGGTCGGCAAGACCTCGGCCGTGCTGCGGCGGGAGCTGGGCGCGGCGTACGAGCGTGAGGTGGTGCACCGCGACGACCTCGTGCTCCTTCAAGGCCGCGGCTGACCCCGCTGGTTTGGCGTCGGTGGTCTTGGGCAGTATCGGACCATGAGTCCTCGACGCGTGCTCGCCCTGGCTGCCTCCCTGACGGTCGCCGGCCTGGTCGCCGCGACGACCGTGACCCCGGCCTCCGCCCGCTCGGCTGCCGGTGCCGCGGACCCTTGTCCGGGGAGTGGCGCGATCCCGATCGGTTCGCTCGCCGCCGCCGTGCGCTCGGGCTGCTCGCTCGTGGGCCGGATGGTGACCGACGGCCGCATCTCGGTGATGGTGCCCCCCGCCGGCATGAGCGTGGCGGGCGACGGCGTCGGCACCCATGGTGAGGTCCGCGGCCTCACCGTGACTAACACCGGGACGACGGTGCGCGCGGTCCGCGACTCGGCCGGTGCGGTGTCGCTCGGGCACACGACCTCGGCCCGGCGCGGGTCGCCGCCCGCTTGCAAGGACCGCACCTCCAACCTCGAGGGTCCCAAGTGGAAGACAGGGCTGCGCTACCACGTGAACCTGAAGGGGCTGCCCGGACGCCTCCACCAGAGCAAGGTCGTCAAGCAGATCAGGAAGGCCAACGGCAACATGCGCACGGGGCGCAACACCTGCGGCAAGCCGCGCCTGAGGACGCCGGCGTCTGTCTACCTCGGCCGCACGAAGGCGAAGCCCGACATCGGAGCCGGTGGCCCCTCGTGCCGGAAGGGGAACTCCCAGAACGTGGTCGGGTTCGGCAACCTTCCCGGTGGGCTGCTCGGCTGGACCTGCTACTGGTTCTTCGGGAGTCGGATGGCGGGCTCCGACATGCTCATCGACAACGGCCCGAACCTCGTGACCAACCTGCCCAAGAACTGCACGAACAAGTGGGACTTCGAGGGCACGGTCACCCACGAGTGGGGGCACGCCTACGGACTGGCCCATTCCGGGTCCGGCCACGACAACCTCACCATGCAGGCCATCCTGAGCCCGTGCTCGACGTATGCCCGGACGCTCGGCCTGGGCGACTGGATCGGCATGAACAAGATGTACGGCCACCGCCACTGACCGGCACTGACCCGCTTCTGGGTAGGGTCTCGCGGGTGCGTGAGCCGCTGGACTTCACCCCCGAGGAGCTCGCCGAGGAGCACGCCTTCCACGCACTCTTCGGTCCTTGGGCGTCGTTCGACGTCGACGGCGTCTGTGACTTCTTCGACGGCTTCGACCGGCCGTGGTGGTTGGTCGGCGGCTGGGCGATCGAGGCGTTCACCGGCGCCGAGCGCGAGCACGAGGACGTCGACGTCTCGATGCTGGCCTGCGACGTCCCGGCGCTCCGGGAGTTCGTCGGCGACCGCTGGCACCTGTGGACCAACCTCGGTGGCACCCTCCGCCCGCTGAACGAGCGCTGGCCCGACCTCCCGCATCCCGAGTGCCAGATCTGGGTCCGGCGCGACTCCGGCTCGCCGTGGGTGATCGACATGCCGATCTCGCCCGACGTCGACGGTCTGTGGCAGAGCAAGCGGATGTCGGACCACGTCGCGCCGTTGGACGAGGTCACCTGGGTGACCGACGACGGGATCCGGGTCGCGAACGTCGAGATCGTGCTGCTCCACAAGGCGTTACCGGACCGGCGCAAGGACCGACGTGATCTCGACCGCGCTCTGCCGCTCCTCGACGACCGGCAACGCACCTGGCTCCGGGGGTCGATCGCGATGCTCTACCCCGACCACGCCTGGCTCGACCTGATCGGACTGAGCCGACGATAATTCGGGTGCGGCCGGGGCGCGCGCTCCCTACCGTTCTCGACATGGGTATCCAGGAGTGACCTCAGCCAGGCGCCGACCGGCGGCCTGACGACCGCGCCCCACCACCCCTCTGGCACAGGAGCGGGGACGGCGGTCGGGACGTCACTCCTGCTCGTCGGAGCCCACCATGCCCACCACCACGCACCTCTCTGTCCCGCGCGCGACCAGTCCGGCCGCGCTCGAGCGTCTCCAGCCCGTCGGGCCCTCCCACGACGACGTACGCCGCTACTCCCGCGCGCGGCGCAACGTGCTGCCGCGCGCCGACCACGTCACCGCGGTCACCGGAGGCTGGGCGCACGACGTCGTCCTGCGCAGCGACGCTCCGGTCGAGGTCGCGCTCTGGTGCCCCGGGGACCGGCCGTACCCCGGGCTCGAGGCGACCGCCGCCCGGGTGACGGCCCGCGCGATGCGCGCCCACCGGATCTCCGAGCGGGTTCTGGCCCGGATCCAGCCCGAGGCGACCGCGCCGGCGCTGCTGTCGGTGGTGCGGCTGCCACGATGTGAGCCGGCCCGGGTGGTCACCGGCTCGGCTCTTCTGGTGCTGGTCGCCGACGGCATCGAGTACGCCGGGAACCTCGGTAGCCTGGTCCGGACCGCCGACGCCTGTGCGGCCGACGCGCTCGTCCTCACCCGGGCGACCGCGCGGGTGACGCACCCGAAGGTGTTCGCGGCCAGCCGCGGCACGGTGCTGACCACGCCCGTACTGACCTACGCGACGGTCGCGGAGGCGCAGGCGGGACTCGCCGACGCCGGCTTCACCACGTACGTCGCGGACCCGGCGGGCGCCATGCCGTACCGCTCCGCCGGGCTCGGCGCCGGCCGCACCGCAGTCGTCGTCGGCTCGGAGGGGGAGGGTGTGAGCGACGAGTGGGGCGCGGGTCTGACCCGGGTCTCGATCCCGATGCGTGGTCGTGCGGACTCGCTCAACGTGGCGGCCTCGGCCGCGGTGCTCCTCTTCGAGGCGCGAGCGGCGCTGGACGAGGGCGATCTCGGTTGAGCCACGAGGTGGCTGCGGGTTCGCGGCGCCAGGGCGCGCGCCGTACGCTGGGTGCGACATGCACGACGCCCCCGATCAGACCGTCTACCTCGACCATGCCGCGACGACTCCGATGCTCCCGGCTGCCGTCGAGGCGATGACCGCTCATCTCGGCGACGTCGGCAACCCGTCCTCGCTCCACGCCAGCGGCCGAGCGGCCCGGCGCATCGTCGAGGAGTCACGCGAGACCATCGCCCAGGCGCTCAACTGCCGGCCGGGCGAGGTGGTGTTCACCTCCGGCGGCACCGAGGCCGACAACCTCGCGCTCAAGGGACTGTTCTGGTCGCGGCACGACGCCGACCCTGCGTGCGTGCGGATCCTGGCGTCGTCCATCGAGCACCACGCGGTGCTCGACGCCCTCCACTGGCTCGCCGAGGAGGAGCAGGCAGAGGTCGAGCTGCTCGCGGTCGACAGCCGTGGCCGGCTCGACGTGGACGCCTACCGAGCCAGCGTCGAGCGCGACCCCGGATCGGTCGCCGCGATCTCGGTGATGTGGGCGAACAACGAGGTCGGATCGGTCCAGCCCATCGAGGAGGTCGTCGCCGTCGCTGCCGCCTACGGCATCCCGGTGCACACCGACGCCGTCCAGGCCGTCGGGGCGGTGCCGGTGGACTTCGCCGCGAGTGGTGTCGACGCGCTGACGCTGACCGGCCACAAGCTCGGCGGCCCGTACGGCGTAGGCGCGCTGGTGCTCCGGCGCGAGCTCACGCTCACCCCGCTGCTGCACGGCGGCGGGCAGGAGCGCGACATCCGGAGCGGCACCCTCGACATGCCGGCCATCGCCGGATTCGCGACCGCCGTCGAGCACGCCGTGAAGGCGCAGCCGGAGTACGCCGAGCGGATGGCAGGCCTGCGCGACTCGTTGGTACGCCGGGTCGTCGAGGTCGTGCCCGACGCCCACCTGCACGGCGATCCGGAGAACCGCCTGCCGGGCAACGCCCACCTCGGCTTCCCCGACTGTGAGGGCGACTCGCTGCTGATGCTGCTCGACGCCCGCGGCATCGAGTGCTCGACCGGCTCGGCCTGCTCCGCCGGCGTCCCGCAGCCGTCGCACGTGCTGCTGGCCATGGGGCTCGACGACGAGGGAGCGCGGCACTCGCTGCGGTTCACCCTCGGCCGCACCTCGTCGGAGTCCGACGTCGACGCGCTCGTCGAGGCGATCGGCCCAGCGGTCGAACGTGCTCGGGGGGCGCGGACCCGATGAAGGTCGTCGCCGCGATGTCCGGCGGCGTCGACTCGGCCGTGGCCGCCGCTCGGGCGCACGAGGCCGGCCACGACGTCACCGGCATCCACCTCGCGCTCTCCCGCAACCCAGCGTCGTACCGCTCGGGGGCGCGCGGGTGCTGCACGATCGAGGACGCGAACGACGCGCGGCGCGCCGCCGACGTGATCGGCATCCCGTTCTACGTCTGGGACCTGTCCGAGCGCTTCCACCAGGACGTCGTCGAGGACTTCATGGACGAGTACGCCGCCGGCCGCACGCCCAACCCCTGCCTGCGCTGCAACGAGAAGATCAAGTTCGCGGCCGTTCTCGACCGTGCCCTGGCGCTGGGCTTTGACGCCGTCGCCACCGGGCACTATGCCCAGGTACGCCGCGCGGCCGACGGCAGCACCGAGCTCCACCGGGCGGTCGACCCCGGCAAGGACCAGTCCTACGTGCTCGGGGTGCTGACCCAGCAGCAGCTCGCACACTCGCTCTTCCCGCTCGGTGACACCGCGAAGCCGCAGGTGCGCGAGGAGGCCGCCGCCCGAGGGCTGCTGGTCGCCGACAAGCCGGACTCCCACGACATCTGCTTCGTCTCCGACGGCGACAACGCCGGCTGGCTCCGCGAGAAGCTCGGCCAGCGGGCTCCGAACCACGGGGGCGCGATCGTCGACGCCGGGACCGGCACGGAGCTCGGTCGCCACGACGGCACGTTCGGCTTCACCATCGGCCAGCGCAAGGGCCTGCGACTCGGCACGCCGGCACCCGACGGCAAGCCGCGCTTCGTGCTCGACATCGAGCCGGTCACGGGCACGGTCACGGTCGGGCCGCGCGACGCCCTGACCGTCGACCGGATCGCCGCCGACCGGCCGCGCTGGTGCGGAGCCGCGCCCGAGGCGCCTTTGGACGGCACGGTCCAGCTCCGCGCCCATGGCGACCAGCACCGGGCACGGATCGCGGTCGCGGACGACCGGGTCGAGATCGAGCTGGTCGACCCGGCCCAAGGCATCGCCCCCGGCCAGGCCGCGGTGGTCTACGACGGCACCCGCGTCGTCGGCTCGGCCACCATCGTGTCCACCGCGCGCGTCGGCGCGACCGCGTGACCGTCTCGAGTGGCGTCGGGTCGTGGCCGGGCTCGGAGGCCGAGGAGTACGCCGAGGCGGTGCGCGTCGTCCTCGGCGAGGCCCCGGACCTGCCCTACCTTCCCGAGCTGCCCGAGCGGGGCGCCGAGGCCGGCATGATCGGCCGGACGCTGGCCACGATCGGAGACCTCGGCTTCGACCTCCAGCCCGCCGGCTGGCGGCTCACCGACACGCCGGGCATCGACCACCGGCGAGCGCGGTCCCTGCTGGCCCACGACCTCGATCACCTCGAGGAGCAGACGCAGGACTTCCACGGCGTCCTCAAGGTGCAGCTGGCCGGGCCGTGGACGCTCGCCGCGACCGTCGAGAAGCCGCGCGGCGACAAGGTGTTGTCCGACCACGGCGCGCGGCGCGAGCTCGCGCAGGCCCTGGCCGAGGGCGTCGCCGCGCACCTGGACGACGTACGCCGGCGGGTCGACGCCGAACGCGTCGTGGTCCAGCTCGATGAGCCGGCGCTCCCGGCCGTGCTCGCGGGGTCGGTCCCGACGGCGTCCGGCTTCGGCCGGCACCGGACGGTGCACCCACCGGAGGTGTCGGAGGCGCTCGGGTGGGTCCTCGAGCGGGCCGGCGTCGA
Source organism: Nocardioides sp. (assembly GCF_036493135.1). Taxonomy (GTDB): domain Bacteria; phylum Actinomycetota; class Actinomycetes; order Propionibacteriales; family Nocardioidaceae; genus Nocardioides. The sequence goes on from NZ_DASXQG010000063.1 coordinate 42,875, forward strand.
ACCCTGGGTGCACTCGTGCGGGCGCGACGCCCCGTGGCGGCTGCTGCGGAGCGCGGGCGCTCGTGGTCTGAGCGGTGACCTGTCAGTGATGGGGGCCGATGACCTCGACGCGTTCGCCGAGGCGCTGGAGGCAGGGGAGTGGGTGGCGCTCGGCATCGTCCCGGCGACCGACCCCGACCCGGAGCCGACGGAGAAGGCCGTCACCGAGCACGTCCTGCGACTGCTCGACGTACTCGGCCTCGAACCCGACACGGTGTCCGACCAGCTGGTGATCACCCCCGCGTGCGGACTCGCCGGAGCGTCGCCGGCGTGGGCGCGCCGGGCCACCGAACTGTGCCGCGCGGTCGCGCGCAACCTGTCGACGACGCCCCCCGGTGATGCGACGTGACAGACCTGACCACCCGTCCCACGCTGCGGGGGACCTTCGGCATGACGTCGTCGACCCACTGGTTGGCGTCACAGTCGGCGATGGCGGAGCTCGAGGCGGGTGGCAACGCCTTCGACGCCGCGATCGCGGGCGCGTTCGTGCTGCACGTCGTCGAGCCGCACCTGAACGGTCCCGGCGGCGAGGTGCCGGCGGTCTTCGCCACCGCCGGCGACCCGACGCCGACCGTCCTCTGCGGGCAGGGGACAGCGCCTGCGGGCGCCACGCTCGAGCACTTCCGCGGGCTCGGCCTCGACCTGGTGCCCGGGTCAGGACCGCTCGCGGCCGCCATCCCGGGGGCCGTCGACGCCTGGCTGATGCTTGGCCGCGACCACGGCACGCGGTCGCTGCGCCAGGTCCTCTCGTACGCCGCGGGCTACGCGCGGCACGGACACCCGCTGCTGCCGCGCGCGGCCTCCACGGTCGCGGCGATGGAGCAGATGTTCTCCGAGCACTGGCCGACCTCGGCGGCGCACTGGATCCCCCAGGGGAGGCTGCCACGGGCGTGGGAGCTCGTCGTCAACGCCGCCTACGCCGACGTCCTCGACCGCCTCGTCGCCGAGGGAGAGGCCGGCGGGCCGGATCGCTCGGCGCAGTACGCCGCCGCCCGCCGCGCCTGGGGTCAGGGCTTCGTCGCGGAGGCGGTCGACGCCTTCCAGCGGAGGCCGTTCCAGGACTCCAGCGGAGGGCCCCACGCGGGCGTGCTGACCGGTGCCGACCTGGCGGGCTGGTCGGCGACGTACGAACCCGCCGTCACCCAGGCGTTCCGCGGCTTCGAGGTCGCGAAGACCGATCTGTGGGGGCAGGGCCCGATGCTCCTTCAGTCACTGGCGATGCTCGACCGGCTGTCCGACGACGTGCTCGACCCGTCCACCGTCGAAGGGGCGCATGTGACGGCCGAGGTGCTCAAGGTCGCCTTCGCCGACCGTGAGGCGTGGTACGGCGACGGCAGCCCGGTGTCCGTCGCCGAGCTGCTCGACCCGGCGTACGTCGATGAGCGCCTCGCCCTGGTCGGCGACACCGCCTCGGCCGAGCTGCGGCCCGGGTCGCCCGGGGGCCGGACCCCGCGGCTGTCCCAGCACGTGCTGCGTGAGTCCGGAGCGGAGGACGCAGCCGGGCTCGGCGAGCCGACCGTGTCCTGGACCGGCGAGACCAAGGGCGACACCTGCCACATCGACGTGGTCGACCGGTGGGGCAACGTCATCTCGGCGACCCCGAGCGGCGGCTGGCTGCAGAGCTCGCCGACCGTGCCGGAGCTCGGCTTCTGCCTGGGCAGCCGGATGCAGATGTTCTGGCTCGACGAGGGGCTGGCCTCCTCGCTGGCGCCGGGGCGACGTCCGCGGACCACGCTCTCGCCGACGCTCGTGCTCCGTGACGGTCGACCGGTGCTGGCCTGCGGGACGCCCGGTGGCGACCAGCAGGACCAGTGGCAGCTTCCGTTCCTGCTGCGCCACCTGGTCGGCGGCCAGGACCTGCAGGAGGCGATCGACGCACCGACGTTCCACACGACGTCCATGCCGAGCTCCTTCTACCCCCGCGAGATGACGCCGGGTGAGCTGGTGGTCGAGGATCGGCTCGGGGACGACGTGATCGGGGCGCTGGCCGGGCGTGGGCACGACATCACCCGGGCCGGCCCGTGGACGTTGGGGCGGCTGTGCGCAGTCTCGCGCGACCCGGAGACCGGCCTGCTCGCGGCCGGTGCGAACCCGCGCGCCAACCAGGGCTACGCCTGCGGTCGATGACGTTGTCCTCCGCACAGGTCGAGAGCGGCTCCTTGGTCGCGATCGCAGAGATGTGTGGGCATGGGGCCGATGCCTCCGCGCACATCGTGGTCAGCGACCTGTCGGGCCGTCCGATGACCGAGGTCGATCCGGACGACGTCGGCTCAGACGGCATCCACACCCAGTCGTCGGCGGCGGGACCGTACGTGCCCTGGCACGACAAGCAGGGAGGCCACGTGGGGGGTTTCACCCGGTAGCCGCCAGACTGGGCGGCATGGACATCGTCAGCCCCGCCATCAACGACTACCTCCTCGCCCACTCCGAGCCCGCCGACGAGGTGCTGCGCGACCTCGCCGAACAGACCCATCGCGAGCTCGGTGGCCGGGCCGGCATGCAGATCACCCAGGACGAGGGCGAGCTCCTCACGATGCTGGTGCGGCTCACGGGCGCGCGGCGGGCGGTGGAGGTCGGCACGTTCACCGGGTACTCCTCGATCTGCATCGCGCGCGGACTGCCCGACGACGGTCACCTGTTGTGCTGCGACGTCAGCGAGGAGTGGACCTCGATCGCACGAGGCTATTGGGAGCGAGCGGGCGTGGCCGACAAGATCGAGCTCCGGATCGCACCGGCCGTCGAGACGCTGCAGGCGCTGCCGGGGGAGCCGTCCCTCGACTTCGCGTTCATCGACGCCGACAAGGTCGGCTACCCGGCATACGTCGAGGAGATCCTGCCGCGGATGCGCCCCGGCGGGCTGATGGTCCTGGACAACATGCTCCGCGACGGGCGCGTGCTCGCCCCGGAGAACGACGACGACCGCGCCATCGACGAGCTCAACCGGGCCCTGGTCGCCGACGACCGGGTCGACGTGGTGCTGCTGCCGGTACGTGACGGAGTGAGCCTCGCCCGCAAGCGCTGATCACAGACACGACAACGCCCCCGGAGCAGCGCTCCGGGGGCGTCGTACGTCGGACGGCTGGTCAGCCGACGTGGACCTGCTGCTCCTCGGGCGACTCGGTGGCGAGCTCCTCGTGCTTGACGTCGAGGAACAGCCACACCACGGCGGAGCCGGCCAGCATCATGAAGACGCCCACCAGGAACGCGTGGGTCGCGCCCGTCGGGAAGCCGCCGAGGTAGGCCAGGGTCTGGACGAGGGCCTCCGGCGAGGCGGCCCCGAGCCGGTCCATCAGCGCCGACGTCACGTGCTGCGGTAGCGACTGCAGGCCATGGGCGATCGTCGGTGCGATCGACGAGATGTGGGCGTTGGTGAAGTGGCTGCCCACCGTCGACAGGGCGGCGAGGCCGAAGGCGCCACCGACCTGCTGCATCGTGTTCAGCACACCGGAGCCGACCCCGGCGTCCTCCGGACGCAGGTGGTGGACGGCGGTGAGGGTGAGCGGCACGAACACCGCGCCCATGCCGAGCGCCATCAGAAACACGAACGGCAGGATCTGGGTCCAGTAGCTGACGTCCGAGCCGAGGCTCTGACCGGTGCTGACGGCGTTCAGGACATCCTGACCGCTGTCCGGCACAGACAGCCGGGAGAACCCGTAGAGGGCGACGGCGGCCGTCAGCGTCCCGACGCCCGCGATGTAGCGCGGGTCGATCCGGGCGACCAGCTTGGACACGATCGTGGCGCTGATGATGATGCCGATGCTGAACGGCAGGAACGCGAACCCGGCCTTGAGCGGGCTGTAGCCCATCACGTTCTGGATGAACAGGCTCAGGAAGAAGAACATCGAGAACATCGCCGCCGGGAGCAGCATCATCGCCGCGAAGCTCGCGGCCCGAGAGCGGTTGGCGAAGACCCGGAAGGGCAGCAGCGGGTGCTCAACCCGGAGCTCGACGAGCATGAACAGTCCGAGCAGCACCACACCGGTGATCAGGCTCGCGATCGTCAGGCCGTCGTGCCAGCCGTACGCCGCGTTGCCCGCGCGGGTGAGCCCGTAGACGACCGCGAGCAGGCCGCCGGTACCGGCGACCGCGCCGGGAACGTCGAGCTGGCCGCTGTGGCGCTCGGACTCCTTGAGGAGCCGGGGCGCGAGCAGGGCGGCGGCGATGCCGATCGGGACGTTGATCAGGAAGGTGAGGCGCCAGCCGTCCTGCGGGTTGAACATCGAGATGTCGAGACCGGTCAGCCAGCCACCCAGGATCAGGCCCACGGCCGCGCCGGCACCGGACATCGCGGCGTACACCGCGAAGGCGCGGTTGCGTGCGGGCCCGGCGGGGAAGGTCGTGGTGATCAGGGCGAGGGCGGCCGGCGAGGCGAGCGCGGCACCGAGCCCCTGTATGCCTCGGGAGGTCAGGAGCAGGGCCTCGCTCTGGGCGAGCCCGCCGGCCAGGGAGGCGACCGCGAAGACCGTGAGGCCGATCATGAAGGTGCGGCGACGGCCGTAGAGATCACCGAGGCGACCTCCGAGCAGCAGGAAGCCGCCGAAGGCCAGTGCGTAGCCGGTGACGATCCAGGTGAGGTTCGTGCCGGACATGTGGAGGTCTCGGCCGATGTACGGCAGAGCGATGTTGGCGATGGTGGCGTCGAGCACCACCATCAGCTGGGCGATGCAGATCAGCACCAGAGCCCAGCCGAGGTGCTGCTTCGGGCCGGAGGCGGTCGCCTCCGGCTCTGAAGAGCCGACGGTTTCGGCTTCGGTCAGGTCGGACATGGGTTTCCTAACTTCTCTTGGCTTCTGACTTCTTGACGGGTCTCAGACCTGCGGCCTGACAGCCGGCAGGATGATCTGGTCGATGGCGCGCTCGATGAGCGCCGCGTCGGGCCGCTCGCCGAGGACGAACACCCGGTGCAGGACGATCCCGGAGAGGGCCGGGACGATGATGTCGAGGTCGATGTCGGCGCGTAGCTCGCCCCGGTCGCGGGCCCGCTCGAAGAGGGTGCGCGACACCTGCGACTTCGGCCCGACGACCTGCGTGCGGAACTCCGCGGCGAACTCCGGGTCGGTGGTCACCGCGGTAATCACGGCCCCGAACGTCGAGGTGGTGTCGTGGTCGGTGAGGCCACCCATGCCGCAGAACGCCGTCATCAGGTCGGTGCGCAGGTCACCGGTGTCGGGCAGCTCCTCCGGTGTCGTCTTCATCCGGGCCAGGGACTCCACGACGAGCTTCGCCTTGGAGTTCCACCGCCGGTAGAGCGTCGCCTTGGAGGCCTTCGCCCGCTGGGCGACCGCGTCCATGGTGAGCCGGTCGTAGCCGTGCTCGGCGAGCACCTCGAGCGCGGCATCGAGGATCTCCTGCTCCCGGTCGCCCTCGACGCGTGGTCGGGCGGCGGCGGCGGCTTCGGGGGTCATACGTCGGGCACCTGTTCTTCGCGGAGATGAAACGAAACGGTTTCGTTCCGTCAGCGACGGTAGCGGACGCGGGCGGATGGAACAAATCAGTTTCATCCGGAGTCCGGAGGAACTCTCCGGTCAGCTCAGGATCCGGCGGACCCGGTCGACCGCGAAGTCGTTCCACGCGCCGATGCCGTTCAGCAGGTAGTGGCCGCGCTCGCCCATGTCGGTGAACGACGCAGCGCTCGCGACCGTGCGGGCGCGCTCGACGTACGCGCGCGTGTCGCGGGCGCGGGTGATCCGGTCGCGACGACCGTGCGCGGCGTGGAGCTCCCTGCCGGCCAGGGCGGCCACGGACTCGTCCGGGGGCAGCCAAGGGGCGAGGGCGACGACGCCGAGGACGAGCGGATGGTCGGCCGCGTGGCACGCCGTACGTCCGCCCAGGGAGTGCCCGACCAGTACGACCGGGACCTTGCCGACCTCGTCGTTGATCCGGTCGAGCGCCCAGAGCGCATCGGCGATCTTGTCCGCGCCGTCGCCGTTCCAGCCGACCGAGCGATACCGCAGCAGCCGGACCCCGACCCGCGCGACGTGCAGCTGCCGCCCGAGGGTTCGGCCCAGTGCGGCTCCGCGCTGCCACGACAGGCTGCGGCGGGTGACCTCGGCGCGTGAACGGTCCTTCCCGCCGTGCAGCACCAGGACCATCGCTGCGGGCCCGTCGACCGAGTCGTGCACGGTGAGGGTCGGACTCGATGCAGGCTCGGTCACGGTCCTCCGGGGGTCGTCGGTGTCGGGGGTCGTTGGCAGGATAGGGGCCATGGGCGAACCGCAGTCGGCGACTCCCGAGGCCAAGGACCGACACCGTCAGCTGAGCGAGGAGATCGAGGACGCCCGCTGGCGCTACTTCGTGCTCGACGACCCGACCCTCGACGACGGGGACTACGACCGTCGCCTGCGTGGGCTGCAGGCGCTCGAGGAGGAGTTCCCGGAGCTGCGCACCCCCGACTCCCCGACACAGAAGGTGGGCGGTGCCGTCTCGACCGAGTTCACCGCCGTCGACCACCTGCGGCCAATGGAGAGTCTCGACAACGCGTTCTCCTACGCCGAGCTGGCCTCGTGGCACGCACGGCTGTCGCGCGACGGCGTCGACGATCCCGCGCTGCTCTGTGAGCTCAAGGTCGACGGGCTCGCGATCAACCTGCTCTACGAGAAGGGCCGGCTGAGCCGGGCCCTGACGCGGGGCGACGGCCGCACCGGTGAGGACGTCACGCCCAACGTTCGCACCATCGACTCCGTGCCCCACCGGCTCACCGGCACTGACGACTTCCCGGTCCCGGCCCTGCTCGAGGTGCGCGGCGAGGTGTTCCTCCCGGCCGAGGCGTTCGAGCGGCTCAACGTGTCGATGACCGATGCCGGCAAGCCGGTCTTCGCCAATCCGCGCAACGCCGCGGCCGGGTCGCTACGGCAGAAGGACCCCCGCGTGACGGCCGGTCGCGACCTCGGCATGGTCTGCCACGGCATCGGTGCTCGCGAGGGGTTCGACCCGCTGTCGCAGTCGTCGGCGTACGGAGCTTTGCGTTCCTGGGGTCTGCCCACGTCGGACAAGGTGGAGGTGCTGCCGTCGCTGGCCGAGGTGCAGGCCTACATCGACAACGTCGGTGAGCATCGCCACACGATCGTCCCCTACGAGATCGACGGCGTCGTGATCAAGGTCGACCAGGTGGCCCTGCAGCGTCGGCTCGGCTCGACCTCGCGTGCGCCGCGGTGGGCGATCGCGTTCAAGTACCCACCCGAGGAGGTCAACGCCAAGCTGCTCTCGATCGAGGTCAACACCGGCCGCACCGGCCGGGTGACGCCGTTCGCGGTGATGGAGCCGACCAAGGTCGCCGGCTCGACGGTCGAGCGGGCCACCCTGCACAACGCCCACGAGGTGAAGCGGAAGGACGTCCGGCCGGGCGACACCGTCGTGCTGCGCAAGGCGGGCGACGTCATCCCCGAGATCGTGGGTCCGGTGCCGGCGCTACGACCGAAGGGCCTCAAGAAGTGGGTGATGCCGACCGAGTGTCCTTCGTGCGGCACGACGCTGGTCCAGCAGAAGGAGGGCGACAAGGACCTCCGCTGCCCCAACACCCGGGCCTGCCCGGCCCAGTTGCTCGAGCGGGTCTACCACGTGGCGAGCCGCGGCGCGTTCGACATCGAGGGCCTCGGCTCCGAGGCGGCGCACGCGCTGCTCCATGCCGGGGTGCTCTCCGACGAGGGCGAGGTGTTCGACCTCGACCGCGCCAAGCTGCTCAGGACCGACCTGTTCACGCGCGCGCCGAAGAAGGGCGAGGAGGGCCCGCAGCTCAGCGCCAACGGCGAGGGCCTGCTGGCCAACCTCGGTGAGCGCAGGTCGGTCCCGCTGTGGCGGGTGCTGGTCGCGCTGTCGATCCGACACGTCGGGCCGACCGCGGCCCGGGCGCTGGCCACGGAGTTCGGCTCGATGGCCGCGATCCGGGCGGCGTCGGAGGCGCAGCTGGCCGCGACCGAGGGCGTCGGTCCGACCATCGCGGAGTCGGTGATCGAGTGGTTCACCGTCGACTGGCACCGCGCGATCGTCGACAAGTGGGAGGCGGCCGGGGTCAGCATGGCCGACGAGCGCGACGAGTCGACGCCACGCACCCTCGAGGGCCTGACCATCGTCGTCACCGGCTCACTGGTCGACTTCTCGCGCGACTCCGCCAAGGAGGCGGTCGTCTCCCGCGGCGGCAAGGCGGCCGGCTCGGTGTCGAAGAACACCGACTACGTCGTCGTCGGTGACAACGCCGGCACCAAGGCCGACAAGGCCGAGCAGCTCGGTGTGCCCGTCCTCGACGAGGGCGGCTTCAAGGTGCTGCTCGAGAGCGGGCCGGACGGCCTCTGACTAGGTCGTGGCCGAGCTGGCTGGTGACGACGGCGTACCCGGGGTCTTGTCCATCTCCGTGCGCCACAGGTGCGTGCCGAGGGCGCCCGCGAGCAGGAGGAAGACGACGCCGACGATGTGGTGACCGGTGACCAGGGACCACGTCGCCAGGATGGCGACGAACCCGAGCATCGACAACAGGCCGATCCGGGTGTTGGCGACGCGGCCGAACGCGACGGCGGCGCGCTCGGTCGTACTCATCCGTCGGAAGGTCACGGTCCGGTCGGGCATGGGGACGTGCCGGTCGGCCGGGATCGCGTCGTCCAGTGCCTTGCTCAGGTCCTTGCCGCGCATCCACTCACGCGGCTCCATCTCCATCACATTGCCGCCATGCCCGATCAGTCGCCGCGCGCCGTCGCGCCAGGCGAGGAGGGCGACGACGTCCTCCAGCCGCATGGACGTGGACATGGCGCCGGTGACGCGTTCGGCGACGTGCTCGTCGACGGAGAACGTCGTCAGGTCGGCGGGCCAGTTCACGTGGCTGTGCTTCTGGCCGGTGCCGACCGGGCCGGAGTCGGGGAACGTCACGGCCGGGATCGTGCGGCCCAGCGGCGCCGCCTCGGGCAGCCCGACGAGCAGTGATGCGTGCAGCTCCCGGGCAGCGTGGTCGACGCGAGCCGGGTCGGTGTCGTGCAGCTGCTGCAGGAGATCCTGGTAGCTGACCGGCACCTGGTCGCGCAGGACGGAGTATGCCGCCTCGAGCGCGGTCTCGACCATGGCGGCCGGAGACTCCAGCACCCGGAGCCGTGTCTCGACCGCCTCCTGCACCCACTCACGCGGAACTCCCTCGTCGGCCAGGCGTTGGGTGACCTCGAGCGAGGCGCGAGCCAGGCTGGGAAGCATCTCGGGGAGCACGTCCGCGCCGGCGCCCACGACCGCGTGCTGGTTGTCGACCTCGGTGATGCCGGACCAGAGTCCGTAGGCACCACCGCTGTGCCGGCGCAGCCCGTCGTGGAGGGAGCGCTCGAGGATGTCCGACAGGAAACTCGCCTCGTGCGTGCGAGTGACCGTGCCGCTGAGCGTGAGTCCGGCCTCGTCGCGGTAGGCCGCCGGCACGACCCGGTCCAGCGGCGTAGCAGTGGGAGTGGGCAGGTACTCGCCTGCCGGTAGCGGCACCGAGAACCCGGCGGGAGGTGGTCCGTCCAGCACGAGGACGGCGTTCGAGGCGCTGAAGACACGTCGCGACCGCTCGAGCAGCGCGTGCTCGTTGGCGCGCACGGCACCGACCTCGGCGTAGCTGGCCACGCCCGGCCCTCGTGCGCCGTACCGCCAGGTCAGGGACCTGACCAGGCCGTCGCGCGGTCCGTGGGCTCGCGCCTGCAGCACGCCGCGCTCGCGGGCGAGCAGACGAAGGTCGGGCTCGCCCAGCCACCGAGCCAGTGCGCCGAGGCGCTCCGTGATCGCCTCGGGCCCGCCGAACGCCGCGAAGTGCGTGAGCAGCATCGAGAGTCGGCCCTCGATCGGACGCTCCAGGGTCTCGCGGTCGAGGAGGGCGAGGTGCTCCAGGAGGTGCAGCCATCCGGTCTCGTGCAGCGGCTCGTCGGCCATGCCCTGACGGAAGAGCAGGTGGGCAGCAGAAGCCGGGCGTCCCATGTCTACGAAGAAGCAGAGGACGCCGTCGACATCGGTCTCTTGGACCGTGCGGAGAGCGGTGTTCATAGTCGGCCTGGGGGGTGGCTGGCGTGGGGCTGGCGTGGGTCTATTCGCTCAGCACGGTAGCCCCGCGAAGGGGCCCGTGTAGGCGGTTTGGCCAACCTGGTACCTCACCCGACCCCACCGACCCCGACCAGGAAGCCGGCGTGGCCGCCCGCTCACCAGAGCCTGCGACGGCCGCGGAAGTACGCCTTCGGGACGCGGATCAGGCAGAGCAGGGCCAGGATCACGAAGGGCGCGGCGATGGCCACGTGCCGGCTGGCCGCGATGATCCCGACCAGGGCGAGCACGACGGCCAGCAGGGCCAGTCCCGGCGCCGAGACGAGCGATCGGCGAAGACGGGGGGACCAGCGCTTCCACCGGGACAACCGTCGAAAGGCACCGCTGCCGTCTCCCTCGAGCGGGAGGTGCAGGTGGCTGGGGACCCTGTCGTCCATCGTCCTGGTCAGGTCGGCACCTCCGTGCCACTGCGCAGGCGACATGGTCAGGCCCCACCCTTCGCGACCGACGACGTGTCGGGTGCCGTCCTGCCACGTCAAGAGAGCGGTCACCTCCGCCAGCAGCACCTGCTGGGCGTCGTGGTCGTGGATCAGCTCGACGCCGGCAGGTCCGGCGCCGAAACGCCTGCCGTCGTTCGGCCAGTTCCGGTGGCGGTGCCCGCGTGTGTCACGCCAGGGCCGGGTGATCGGGAACTCCACCCGCGGGATCCGCTTCGGGAGCTTCGTCGGTGCGGGGGCACCGAGCAGAAGCGTGGAGTGCAGCTGGTCGAAGGCCCTCCTGACCTGCTCGCGATCGGTCTGCTCGGTCTCGGCGATGAGGTCGTCGTAGGTCAACGGCAGCCTGTCGCCGAGCACCTCGTGACCGGCGCGCAGCGCGACACCCATCGCGTTGTACGGATCGCGGAGCGCCTGCAGTCGGGCGGCCACCTGCTCCTCGATCCAGCCCTGAGGTGCCCCGCTCCGGAGCCGCTCGAGGACGACGAGCGACTTCTCCAGGATCGTGGGCAGGATGTCGGGTCGCAGGTCCGAGCCCGCCGCGATCACCGCGGTGTCCGCATCGACGGGTTCGTAGCCGGACCACGGCGCGTAGGCAGCACCGGCGCGTTCACGTACCTCCTGTCGGAGCGCCTTCTCCAGAAGCGAGGCGGCCACCCCGGCGCCCTGGCTGCGCTCGACGACGCCGCTGAGCACGAGGCCCGCGCTCTCCTGGTACGCCGCGGGGAACTCCGACTCGACACTCACCGCCGGTGCGGGTGGGAGGAAGGAGCCGTCCGCCAGTCCGAGCCCCAGGCGGTGCGGGGGTGCACCGTCGAGGACCAGGACGGCGTTCCCGCGGTTGAAGACTCGCCGGCACCTCTCCCACAACACCTCGGGAGTCGCGCGGACCAGCCCCGGCTCGGCGTACGAACCGACGCCGGGTCCCTGCGCGCCGTACCGCCACCGTAGGGAGTTCACGAACGGGCCGCCGCGGAGCTCCGACTCGGCCCGGAGCACCCCGCGCTCCCGCTCGACGCCGCGCAGCTCCGGGTCGCCCAGCCAGGACGCGAGCCGCGTGAGGTGGCGGGCGACCGCCTCCGGGGGACCGTGGGTCTCGAAGGTGGTGATGAGCGGAGAGACGGAACCGTTCACGTGCAGCGAACCGCTCCCGGTGCCGTGCAGCGCCATGTGCTCGAGGAGGTGGAGCCAGCCGCTCTCGTGCAAGGGCTCGTCGGCCGTGCCTTGGCGGAAGAGCAGACGCGCAGCCAGAGTGGGGCGTCCGGTCTCCACCCAGAAGCACGGGACGCCATCGACCTCACTCTCCCGGACGGTGACCATCGCGGCGGCATCCTAGGCAGTCCTGACCTCCCCGTGGGTCATTCCGGCCGGAAACCGATGAGGAGTCGCGGCGGAAGCCTCCCTAGGATGAACTCATGCCCGAGACTTCCGAGCACCCCGGCGCGCCCGAGGACGGTCGCGCGGCGGTGGAGCAGCCGACCCTCTCGCGCGACCAGGTGGCGCACCTCGCCGATCTCGCGCGGATCGACCTGAGCGACGCCGAGCTGGACCACCTCGCCCCGCAGCTGAGCGTGATCCTGGACTCGATCGCGTCGATCCAGGGCGTCGCCGGTGACGACGTGCCGCCGACCTCCCACACGCTGCCGTTGACCAACGTCTTCCGCGACGACGTGGTTCGGCCCGGCCTGACCGCCGAGGAGGCGCTGAGCGGTGCGCCCGAGGTGGAGCAGCAGCGGTTCAAGGTGCCGCGAATTCTTGGAGAGGAGCAGTGACCGGGGAGAGCACGAAGCGGCCGGCACCGTCGCTGCGAGCGAGCGCTGCGGCCATGGCCGCTGCGCTGGACGACGGTGCGACCACCAGCGTCGAGATCACCCAGGCCCACCTCGACCGCATCTCCGAGGTCGACGGAGCGGTCCATGCGTTCCTCCAGGTCGACACCGAGGGTGCGCTGCGTGACGCCGCCGCGTCGGACGCGCGGCGCGCTGCCGGCTCGCCCGCCGGGCCGCTCGACGGGGTCCCGATCGCGGTCAAGGACGTGGTTGCCACGCGCGGGCTGCCGACGACCTGTGGCTCGCGGATCCTCGAGGGCTGGGTGCCGCCGTACGACGCGACCGTGGTCGCCCGGCTGCGCGCGGCCGGCCTGCCGATCCTCGGCAAGACGAACATGGACGAGTTCGCGATGGGCTCGTCGACCGAGCACAGCGCCTTCGGCCCGACCCACAACCCGTGGGACCTCGACCGCATCCCGGGCGGGTCCGGCGGCGGCAGCGCGGCCGCGGTAGCGGCGTACGAGGCACCGCTCGCGATCGGCACCGACACCGGCGGCTCGATCCGCCAGCCGGGCGCCGTCACCGGCACGGTCGGCGTGAAACCGACGTACGGCGGGGTCTCGCGCTACGGGCTCGTCTCGCTGGCCAACTCGTTCGACCAGGCCGGCCCGGTGACCCGGAGCGTGCTCGACGCCGCGCTCCTCCACGAGGTGATCGGCGGCCACGACCCGCTCGACTCCACCTCGATCGACCAGCCGGTGCCCGCCTTGGTCGAGGCGGCTCGGCGGGGCGCCGACGGCGACCTGACCGGCGTCCGCATCGGCGTGGTGAGCGAGCTCGGCGGCGAGGGCTACCAGGACGGCGTGCTCGCGCGGTTCGCGGAGTCGGTCGAGCTGATGACGAAGGCGGGGGCGGAGGTCGTCGAGGTCTCGTGCCCGAGCTTCGTGCACGCGTTGGCGACGTACTACCTGATCCTGCCGGCGGAGGCGTCGTCCAACCTGGCCCGCTTCGACGCGATGCGGTACGGCCTGCGGGTGACTCCCGACGGCGATCCGAGCGCCGAGGACGTCATGCGCGCCACCCGCGAGGCCGGCTTCGGCGACGAGGTGAAGCGCCGGATCATCCTGGGCACATTCGCACTGTCCAGCGGCTACTACGACGCGTACTACGGTCAGGCTCAGAAGGTGCGCACCCTCGTGACGCGCGACTTCGAGGCGGCCTTCCGGCTGGCCGACGTGCTGGTCAGCCCGACCGCACCGACGACGGCGTTCAAGATCGGCGAGAAGGTCGACGACCCGCTCGCGATGTACCTCAACGACCTGGCCACGATCCCGGCCAACCTGTCCGGCGTACCCGGCATCTCGATACCCAGCGGGCTGGCCGACGAGGACGGACTCCCGGCCGGCGTCCAGATCCTCGCGCCGGCGATGGCCGACGACCGGGTCTACCGCGTGGGTGCCGCGCTCGAGGCGCTGCTCGGCCAGGAGTGGGGCGGCGCGCTGCTCGACCGGGCACCGCAGCTGACAGGAGCCGGAGCATGACCGACACCCTCCTGTCGTACGACGACGCGCTCGCGCAGTTCGACCCGGCGCTCGGGCTCGAGGTGCATGTCGAGCTGAACACCGAGACCAAGATGTTCTGCGGCTGCCCCACGACGTTCGGCGCCGAGCCGAACACCCAGACCTGCCCGACCTGCCTCGGCCTGCCCGGCTCGATGCCGGTGGTCAACGCGAAGGGCGTGGAGTCGGCGATCCGGATCGGCCTGGCACTGAACTGCGAGATCGCGGAGTGGTGCCGGTTCGCGAGGAAGAACTACTTCTACCCGGACATGCCGAAGAACTTCCAGACCTCCCAGTACGACGAGCCGATCGCGTTCAACGGCTTCATGGACGTCGAGGTGAACGGCGAGACGTACCGGGTCGGCATCGAGCGCGCTCACATGGAGGAGGACACCGGCAAGTCGCTTCACGTCGGCGGCAGCACCGGTCGCATCCACGGCGCCGACTACTCACTGGTGGACTACAACCGTGCCGGCATCCCGCTGATCGAGATCGTGACCAAGCCGGTGCTCGGCACCGGCGACAAGGCACCCGAGGTCGCCCGGGCGTACGTCGGACAGCTGCGCGAGCTGCTCCTCGGCCTCGGCGTGAGCGACGTACGCATGGAGCAGGGGTCGCTGCGCTGCGACGTCAACCTCTCGCTGGCGCCGAAGGGTTCGGGCACGCTCGGCACCCGGACCGAGACCAAGAACGTCAACTCGCTCAGGTCCGTCGAGCGGGCGGCGCGCTACGAGGTGCAGCGTCATGCCGCCGTGCTCGCCGGCGGAGGTCGGGTCTTCCAGGAGACCCGGCATTGGCACGAGGACACCGGCGTCACCACCAGTGGCCGGGAGAAGTCCGACGCCGATGACTACCGCTACTTCCCCGAGCCCGACCTGGTGCCGGTCGCGCCGAGCCGGGAGTGGGTCGCCGAGCTGAAGACCAGGCTGCCTGAGCCGCCACACGAGAAGCGCGCGCGGCTCCAGCAGGAATGGGGCTTCTCCGAGCTCGAGATGCGCGACACCCTCGGTGCCGGCGCGCTCGGACTCGTCGAGGAGACCATCGCGGCCGGCACGGCCCCGCAGGCAGCACGCAAGTGGTGGCTCGGCGAGCTGGCCCGACGGGCGAACGAGACGGAGACCGAGATCGGGGCCCTCGGGGTCACGCCGGTCGACGTGGCCCGCGTGCAGTCGCTGGTCGATGACGGCACCCTCAACGACAAGCTCGCGCGCCAGGTCTTCGACGGCCTGCTCGACCGTGAGGGCACACCCGACGAGATCGTCGCGGCACGAGGGCTCGCGATCGTCTCCGACGACGGTGCGCTCAGCGCTGCCGTGGACAACGCCATCGCCGCCAACCCCGACGTCGCCGACAAGATCCGCGACGGCAAGGTGGCCGCCGCCGGTGCGCTGATCGGTGCGGTGATGAAGGAGATGCGCGGCCAGGCCGACGCCAACCGCGTGCGTGAGCTGGTCCTGGAGCGGCTGACCTGAGCGGCTGACCCTCTGGTGCACTGGTGCTCTACGCTTCCGAGCGTGGGCGGATCGGGGGTGGACGCGGCGCGGGTGGCTGCGCTCAAGGAGCGCGAGGACGCCGCGTTCGTGCGGATGCGCCCGCGCAGCCAGGAACTGTGGGCCTCCGGGCAGCAGGTGATGCCGAACGGCGTGCCGATGAGCTGGCTGCGCACGTCGTACGACCACCCGCCGCTGTTCATCGAGTCGGCCGCCGGATCACGCCTGCGTGACGTCGACGGCCACGAGTACGCCGACTTCAACATCGCCGACATGTCGATGTTCACCGGCTACGGCCCGGCTCCTGTGGTCGAGGCGGTGAGCCGCCAGGTCCGTCTCGGATCGCAGTACCTGCTGCCGACCGAGGACTCGATCTGGGTCGCGGGCGAGCTGGTGCGGCGCTACGGCCTCCCGTTGTGGCAGTTCACGCTGGCGGCGACGAGCGCCAACACCGAGGTGATCCGGATCGCCCGGTCCATGACCGGCCGCGAGAAGGTGTTGTTCTTCGACGGCAAGTACCACGGCCACTTCGACGACGTCCTGGTCGAGCTCGAGGACGGTCGTCTGGTGCCGGAGGAGGACGGCCTGCCGCACGACGTCACCGAGCGGACCGTCGTGGTGCCGTTCAACGACCTCGAAGCTCTGGAGCGCGTGCTCGCGGGCGGCGAGGTGGCGGTGGTGATCACCGAGCCCGCGCTCACCAACAACGTGGGCCTGTTGATGCCGGACGACGGCTTTCACGACGGACTGCGTGAGGTGACCCGCCGTACCGGCACGTTGCTGGCGTACGACGAGACCCATACGCAGGTCGTCGGTCCCGGCGGACTCACCCGGCGGTGGGGGCTCGCGCCCGACTTCGTGACGGTCGGCAAGTCGATCGCCGCGGGCATTCCACTGGGTGCGTACGGGATGACCGAAGAGGTGGCAGCCGTGCTGCAGCGGCCCGGTGGTCGCGACGAGGACAAGCCGCAGGTCGCCGTCGGCGGCACGCTGTTCGGCAACCCGGTCTCGATGGCGGCGGCCCGGGCGACGATGAGCGAGGTGCTGACCGACGACGCCTACGCGCACAGTCAACGGCTCGGTACCCGGCTCGCCGACGGCATCTCGCAGGTCGTGGCCGGGTCGGGGCTCGGATGGACGACGCACCGGTTCTGGCCGCGGAGCGGGCTGTCGTTCAGCCCTTCGATGCCGCGCACGGCGACCGAGGCGATGGAGACCCTCGACGTGCCGCTGCGGCGGCTGCTGCGCGTCTACCTCGCGAACCGAGGTGTCTGGGAGGCCATCGTCGGCGCCGGGCCGACCTGCTCGGTCGCCGCGACCGACGAGGACGTCGACGCCTACCTCGCGGCCCTCACCGACCTCGTGGGGGAGCTGGTCTGACGGTGCCTGTCCGCTTCCAGCTGGTCTTCGACTGCTCCGACCCGGATCTGCTCGCTCGGTTCTGGGCCGATGCCCGGGGCTATGAGCTCGCGCCGGTCCCGGCTCACTCATCGAGGGGCCAGATGGCTGTCGCGTGAGACGCTGGAGCGGTGGTTCCCGACGCCGACCCCATCGCCGGCTGGTTGCACCAGGGCACGAGCGATGCTCGTGAGGTCGCCGACCGGTACGACGAGTGGGCGCAGAGCTACGACGACGACCTGACCTCGTGGTCCTACCAGGCTCCTTCGGTGGTGGCGGAGACCGTCGTCACCAAGCACCCCGCAGCGGGCTCGGCGCTCGACGTAGGGTGCGGCACCGGCCTGGTCGGCCGAGCGCTTCGCGCACGAGGGTTCGCGGGGCAGCTCGTCGGGCTCGACATCTCGCACGCGTCTCTCGAGGTCGCCCAGCAGCACGGAGCGTATGACGCGCTTCTGCACGTGGACCTCCAGCAGCAACTGACCGTCGAGGATGACAGCGTCGACGTGGTCGTCTGTGTCGGGGTGATGACCTACCTGCCGGAGGTCGAGACGGTGTGGCGAGAGCTCGCGAGGGTGGGCCGGCCAGGGGGACTCGTTGTCGCGACGCAGCGCGAGGACCTGTGGCACAGCCGTCACTGCCAAGCCGTGGTCGACCGGCTACGGGACGAGGGCGTGTGGACGCCGCTGGAGATCACGGGCCCGGCCCCGTACCTGCCGGAGGGCTACGGGGGGACGCCGGCGGTCGGCTGCTACTACCTGACCGCGCTGGTCAGCTGACCCGCTCCCGACCAGGCTCTCGTCGGGACGACGTGTCTTCCCGGGACGAAGCGGTCTCAAGCCCTACATTGCTGACATGGCCGACATCATCCTGGGCCTCCTGGCGATCATCGCCGGGGGCGCCATGCTCGTCGCAGGGCAGTTCGTGCTGCGCCTCATCATCCCCATCTGGGGCTTCTTCGCCGGGTTCGCCGTCGGCGCCGGCCTGGTCGCCGACCTCGGCAACGATCGCTTCCTCGGCACCGTGCTCGGCTGGGTGCTGGGGCTGGTCCTCGCCCTGGTCTTCGCGGTCTTCGCCTACTTCTACTACTACGTCGCCATCGTCCTCGCCATGGGTGCGGCCGGCTTCGCGATCGGCTCGGGCATCGTCGTCGCCTTCGGGATCTCCTGGAACTGGGTGGCTGTCTTGGTGGGCCTGGTCGTCGGTCTCCTCGTCGGACTCGTGTCGGTGCTCACCAACGTGCCGATGATCCTGCTCGTCTTCATCGGCTCCATCGCCGGTGCTGTCGGCGTGACCGGCGGCATCATGCTGCTGGTGGGCTCACTGAACTCCGCGGACTTCAGCAGGGGCGACTTCACCGACACCGTCTCGAACAGCTTCGGCTGGTCCCTGCTCCTGTTGGTGCTCGCCATCGGCGGCATCCTCATCCAGGCCAGGCAGCGGGCCCTCATGCGCCAGAGCATCCACGAGGTCTGGTACGCCGAGACCCTCTGACCGCGTCGACGGGCGGGACCTGCGCCGACGATGAAGATCCGGGTGGCGGTTCCCGCAGATGCGCCGGCCATGGGGCGCGTGATGGTCGACTCATTTCTGTCGGCACATCGGGGTCAGCTGCCCGACGCGGCGTGGCAGCAGCGCGCGGACGAATGGACGCCCGAGGTCTCGGCGCGAGGATGGGCCCGCGCGCTCACGGCCCACGCTGAAGGCAACGCCGCGCGTGACGTCGTACTCGTTGCTGAAGACGACGTAGGAGTTCTCAGCGCGCTGGTGTCGGGGACGGCAGCCGACGACGACCCCTCAGGCTCGACCGCCGAGATCGGCGCCCTCTATGTCCTGCCTGATCGTCGTGGCCAGGGTTTCGGCGGCTCGCTGCTGCGGGCGGCGGCCGGCGCTCTGGCCGACCGGGGATTCACATCGCTCCATCTCGTCGTACTGACCGCCAATCTCCCGGCCCGGGCGTTCTACGAAGCCATGGGGGGACGTGAGATCGGCCAACAGGAAGTCGAGGAAGAGGGCCATCTGCTTCCCGGAACCGTCTATGGATGGCCCGATATCACGGTGTTGTCCGACCGGGGTTGTGGCCACGGTGTGCGGAGGGGATAGCCTGCCGGTGATCACATCCAGCTACGCCCGTGGCGGGGGAAGCCGGTCGAAGTCCGGCGCTGACCCGCAACCGTAGGTCGTGTCCTTCTCGTGGGACGCGACGAGCCGGAGCACCCGACACGACGCGTCCCTAACACACGCTGTCGAGGAACGCAGCGGGTGGGTTCCCGCCCCGACCAGGGGCTCCTGCCCGTTGTCGCAGCGGGAAGGAACCCATGTCCACCCTCTCAGTCGCACGACGCGCCGGTACGGCGCTCGTCGCGTCAGCCCTGGCGGCCTCCCTGGTCGCGAGCGGCGACCCGGCCCACGCCGTCTCGTCGTCGTCGCCCGCGGGTCACGGAGCGACCTGGCTCTCCCATCAGCTCAACTCGAAGGGCCTGATCCACAACCGTCAGTTCAAGTTCGACGACTACGGCCTCACCGCTGACACGGCGCTCGCTCTCAGGGCGATCGGCGGACACAAGAAGGACGTCCGACACGCGCGTCACGCGCTCGCCAGGCACGCCGTCGACTACACGACCTTCGGCACCGACCGGTACGCCGGCGCCACGGCCAAGCTGACCGTCGTGGCCCAGCAGACGGGCGGCGACGCGCGCCACTTCGGTGGGATCAACCTGGTCAAGCGCCTGGCCCAGCGAGTTGCCACGGGCGCCCCGATCGCGGGCCGGATCGAGGACAGGTCCACCTCCGGCGACTTCGCCAACACGATCGGCCAGGTCTTCGCCGTGCGCGGGCTCCTCAAGGCCGGAGATCCGGCAGGTCGGTCGGCGCTGAAGTTCCTGCTCCGCCAGCAGTGCGGCAACGGCTACTTCCGGCTGAACTTCAACACCGACAAGACCGCGCGTGACCAGGGCTGCGGCAAGGGGGACCCGGCCGACACCGACGTCACCGCCCTGGCCGTGGTGGAGCTGGCCCCGGTGGCCAAGGGGCACGGCCGGCTCAAGAAGGATCTGGCGAAGGCCACCCGCTGGCTCAAGCGGCACCAGAAGGACAACGGCAGCTTCGGCGGAGGTCCCTCGACGTCGGCAGCCAACGCCAACAGCACCGGGCTGGCGGGGTGGGCGTTCCAGGCCGAGGGGAAGTGCGGGGCCGCCCGCGACGCGGCCCGCTGGGTGGCCAGGCTCCAGGTCACCGGCAACGTCTCCGGGACGCCGCTGGCCGGCGAGCGCGGTGCGATCGCCTACGACCGAGCCACCATGAAGCTCGCGAAGCGGGACGGCATCGACAAGACGACGCGTGACCAGTGGCGCCGGGCCGGAGCCCAGGCGGCTCCCGCCCTTCTCGCCCTCTCCCGTTGCCGGTCCTGACGCGCGTGCCTCGGCTCGTCGTACGCCTCGCCGTCGCGGTCCTCGTGGCCGCGGCGGTGGGGCTCGGCCTGTCCGGGTCGGCACAGGCGGCCACCTGCAACAGCGCCAAGGGTGTGTCCGTGGTGGTGGACTTCAACCAGCTCGGCGGGGGGGTGCAGACGGCCTGCGACGCGGGCGGGGCCGGCAGGACGGCGTACGCCCAATTGAAGGACGTGGGCCATCGGATGGACGAAGTTCAGCGGACGCCGGGATTCGTCTGCCGCATCGACGGTCTGCCCTCGCGGGACGACGACCCGTGCCTCAACACTCCGCCGGCCGACGCGTACTGGTCGCTGTGGTGGTCGGACGGGAAGTCCGGGAAGTGGACCTACTCCTCCCAGGCTGCGAGCTCGCTGAAGGTCCCGGCCGGTGGGTACGTCGGCATGTCCTGGCAGGGCAGTGACGCGAAGTCCCCGCCCGGTGCCCCGCCGAGCGCTCACCGAACCCAGCCGACGTCGAGCCCGAGCACGCATCCGCCGTCCTCTCATCCGTCCACGTCGACGGGCCCGGCTCCGCCGACCTCGTCGGCGCTGGGTGACCCGGGTGCCGGCTCGCCGTCCGCGCCCAGCAGCGAGCCGACCGCGAGCCGGCACCCCGGACATGGCAAGACCACGCACGACCAGCACTCGACCAAGCCGAAACCGAGCAGCGACGGGTCCGACGACACCCACGCCGTCGGCCCCGCGGCGAACGTCTCCGACGGCTCGGGAGGCTCCGGCGGGTCGGGCTCCGACGGGCTACCCGGCTGGGTCGCCCCGGTCGCGATCGCTGTGCTTTTCCTGGGCGCGGGCACGATCGTGGTGGCTCGCCGAAGAGGCAGCGGCGGCGGGTGATGCGCGCCCGCCTCGCCAAGCTCGGGACCGCCCGGCTGCCACGCGACCTCCACCCGGTGGCGTGGTGGATCTGGGCGCTCGGGCTTGCGGCGGCGGCGTCGTTCACCACGAACCCCTATCTTCTGCTCGCCCTGATCGGGGTGGCGTGCCTGGTGGTTGCGGCCCGGCGCAGCGCACAACCCTGGGCCGACTCGTTCCGGATCTATCTCTGGCTCGGCGTCGCGATCGTGGTGATCCGGGTGTTGTTCCGGATCCTGCTCGGCGGCGGTGACGGCGGCCGGGTGCTGCTGCACCTGCCGGCGTTCCCGCTGCCGCACTGGACGCTCGGGCTCCGCCTGCTCGGCTCGGTCACGCAGGAGGCGCTGCTGGCCGGGCTGTACGACGGACTTCGGCTGGCTGCGATCGTGATCTGCATCGGGTCGGCCAACGCGCTGGCGAACCCCAAGCGCCTGCTCCGCTCGGTGCCGCCGGCGTTGTACGAGATCGGCAGCGCCCTGGTGGTCGCCGTCACCGTGCTGCCACAGCTCGCCGAGAGCCTCCGTCGGGTGCGCGCGGCCCAGACGCTGCGTGGTGGTGACACCGGCCGGGTGCGCGGACTCCGCCGACTGCTGGTGCCGGTGCTCGAGGACGCGTTGGAGCGATCGCTCTCCCTCGCGGCCGGCATGGACACCCGCGGGTACGGCCGCACGTCCGGGGCCACGCCGCGCGAACGCCGTACCACAGGGGGATTGATGCTCCTCGGTCTGTGTGCGCTCGCCGTCGGCGTGTACGGCGGCCTCGACCAGACGACGCCGGCCTGGCTCGGACGGCCGATGCTGCTGTTCGGCGTCGTGGTGTCGGTCGTCGCCGTCCGGCTGGCCGGCCGGCGGGTCGGGCGGAGCCGCTACCGCCCGGACCGCTGGCGCTGGCCGGAGCTGGTCGTGGCGACCTCGGGGGTCCTGGTCGGCGCCGCCGGCTGGTGGATCTCCCGCCACCAGCTGACGATCGCCTACCCGTCCCTCTCCGTAGCGCCCACGCTGAGCCTGCTCGCGCTGGTCACGGTGATCATCGCCGTGGCGGGAGCCCTGTGCTCCCCGCATCCCGCCACGACCGCCTCTCCGACGGGGGGTGTCGCGTGATCGAGCTGCGCGATCTCGGGTTCCGCTACGACGACAAACCCATCCTCCGCGACGTCGACCTCATCGTCGACGAAGGGGAGATGGTGCTGGTGTCGGGTCGCACCGGCGTCGGCAAGTCGACGCTGCTGGGCGTGGTGACCGGACTGGTGCCGCGGTTCTCCGGCGGCTCGCTGGTCGGCGACGTCCGGATCGATGGCCGGTCGGTGGTCCACCAGCCGCCGCGGGAGCGTGCGCACGTCGTGGGGTACGTCGGGCAGGACCCCGCGTCGGGGTTCGTCACCGACACCGTCGAGGAGGAGCTCGCGTACGGGATGGAGCAGCTCGGTCTGCCCGCCGACACGATGCGCCGTCGCGTCGAGGAGACCCTCGACCTCCTCGGCATCGCGTCGCTGCGTGCTCGAGACCTGCGGACCCTGTCCGGCGGTGAGCAGCAGCGGGTGGCGGTCGGATCGGTGCTGACGATGCACCCGCAGGTACTGGTGCTGGACGAGCCGACGTCCGCCCTCGACCCGACCGCGGCGGAGGAGGTGCTGGCGACCCTGACCCGGCTCGTGGACGACCTCGGGCTGTCGGTGCTGCTGGCCGAGCACCGTCTCGAACGGGTGGTGCCCTTCGCCGACCGGATCGCGCTGTTCGCCGGTGACGGGACCGTGCGCACCGGGACTCCCGTGGAGATGCTCGCCGGCTCGCCCGTCGTACCGCCGATCGTGGAGCTCGGCCGGAGGCTCGGCTGGTCCCCGCTGCCGATGACCGTCCGCCAGGCGCGCCGGCTGGCGCGCGACCTGGACCTCGGAGAACCGCCGGCGGTCGCGCCCGCGTCCGGTGACGAGCCCGTCCTGGTCGGCGCGGACCTGACCGTTCTCCATGGCACGACCGTCGCCCTGCGCGAGGTGTCCGTGACGCTGCGGCCGGGCAGCGTCACCGCCTTGATGGGCCGCAACGGTTCGGGCAAGTCGACGTTGCTCTGGACCATGCAGGGAACTCGCTCCCGGCGCTCGGGCACGCTCGCCGTGCACGGGGTCGACCCGGCGGCCGAGCCAGCCGGGCGTCGGCGCGAGCTGGTCGGCCTGGTACCGCAGACCGCCGTCGACCTGCTGTACCTCGAGTCCGTGGCCGACGAGTGTGGCGCCGCGGACGGCGGCTCGGGGGAGTGCCGCAAGCTGCTCGACCGGTTGGTGCCGGGCGTCCCCGACGAGATGCACCCCCGCGACCTGTCGGAGGGGCAGCGGCTCGCGCTGGCGCTCGCGGTCGTGCTGGTGACGTCGCCACCGGTGTTGCTCCTCGATGAACCGACAAGGGGGCTTGACTATCCGGCCAAGGCGGAACTCGCCGAGGTGCTGCGCCGGCTCGCCGACGACGGGCACGCCGTGATGGTGGCGACGCACGACGTGGAGTTCGCCGCCGAGGCCGCCGACGAGGTCGTGGTGCTCGCGGAGGGCGAGGTGGTGTCGTCCGGACCGACCCGCGAGGTGCTCGCGGCGTCTCCGGCGTTCGCCCCGCAGGTCACCAAGATCCTCGGTCCGGGCTGGTTGCGCGTCTCGGAGGTGCCCCGATGAGTCGCGCGGTGCCGCTCTCGCGGCGGTCGATGATGGTGATGGGCGTCGCCTCGGTCGGCGGCCTGATGATGCTGATGTGGCCGCTCCTGGTCCGGCAGTCGGCGGGCGGTCAGGTCGGTCCGCCGTTCGTCTTCCTGGCCCTGCTGCCGGTCGTGATCGTGGTGGTGCTGGCCGAGGTCACCGAGGGCGGGCTCGATCCACGAGTGCTGGCCGTGCTCGGCGTGCTGTCGGCGGTGAACGCCGTCCTTCGTGGCCTCTCGCCCGGCACGGCCGGCGTGGAGCTGGTGTTCTTCCTGCTGATCCTGGGCGGTCGGGTGTTCGGCGCGGGGTTCGGCTTCGTGCTCGGGTGCACGTCCCTGTTCGCGTCGGCACTGCTGACCGGCGGCGTGGGTCCGTGGCTGCCGTACCAGATGCTCGTCTCGGCGTGGGTCGGGATGGGCGCCGGACTGCTCCCTCGCCGGTTCACCGGCCGCGCCGAGATCGCGATGCTGGCGGCGTACGGCGTGGTGGCGGCGTACGTCTTCGGGTTGCTGCTGAACCTCTCCTCGTGGCCGTTCGTGCTCGGGATCGCGGAGCCCGGCCATACCGGGTTGTCGTTCGTGCCGGGTGACCCGCTCTCGGAGAACCTGCACCGGTTCCTCGTCTACACGCTGATCACCTCGACCGGCTCGTTCGACACCGGCCGGGCGATCACCAACGCGGTCGCGATCGTCGTGCTCGGGCCGGCCGTGCTGACGACGCTGCGTCGAGCAGCTCGCCGCGTCGTCGTCACCGGCAACGTGGAAAAGACGTTGCCGGGCGATGTCGGCGCCCCTAGCGTCGGGTGCTCCGACGAGCACGGGAAGGAGGCCACGATGTCCACACCGTCCTCCGGCCTCCGCAGCGAGGCCGGTTCCCAGATCTGAGGAACCTCTTGACCGACCTGGACCTCTTCCATCCCGCCTCCGTCGAGGAGGCACGCGCACTGCTCGCCGCGAGCCCGATGCCCGTCGACTCGCTCACGCAGCGCCGGATCCGCACCCAGGACAACCTTCTGGAGTACTTCGCCACGGGGCGCCGACGACCCGAGTGGGTCTGGGGTGTCCGGCGCGAGGGAGACCCGAGACCGCTCGGCGTCGTCGGCGCGTTCGGCACCGGATCGGGGCTCTACCTGATCGACGTCGTCGGCGTCCCCGAGGAACCGGACGTCGCGCGAGCACTGGTCGCCCGGGCGACCGCCGACGTCCTCGCGCTGCCTAGTGATGAGGAGGCGGAGGTGTGCCTCTTCGCTCCACCCGGCACCTCCGTCGACGACCCGGCTATCGCGCACCTCGTCGGTCCGCTGCGAGACGCCGGCTGGCAGCTGCTGGTCGAGCGGCGCCACTACGAGTTCGAGCCGCCGCCCGGCCTGGCCGCCGGCATGACGACCGACCTGGTGTTCGAGCGGCTGAACGACCGCGCCGACCCGCGGCTGGTGGCCTGCCACCGCGAGGTCATGCGCGACACCCTCGACGCCCACGACCGCGAGCTGGTCGAGCGGCTGGGCTTCGAGAAGGCGTGTGCGGAGAGCCTCGGCTACCTGGTCACCGCCGACCCGGTCGACCGCATCCACCTCGCGTTCGACCTCGCCGGCGAGGTGGTCGGGATGGTGTCGGGACACGTCGCGTCCAACCGACGTGCGGCGGTGATCTTCGTCGGGGTGGTCCGCGACCACCGCGGTCACGGCTTCGGGCGCCAGCTCCTCGCCTGGCAGACCCAGCGGCTCGTCGCCGGCGGCGCGACGACGCTGATCGCGGACACCGACAACGACAACGCCCCGATGGCGCGGGCGTTCGCGGACGTCGGGTGGGAGCAGACCGAGACCCGGATCGACCTGGTGCACGCCGGCTGAGGTCGGTCAGTCGAGGGCCGGGGTGGCCAGTCGCGACTCGGATCGGGTGGCGCCGATACTCGCCGCGATCACGCAGCCGATCGCCAGCCACTGCACGGGCGTCAGGAACTCACCCACGACGAGCATCCCGGCCAGTGCGGCGGCGGCCGGCTCGATGCTCATCAGGATGCCGAACACCGACGGCCGGATCGTCCTCAGCGCGGTGATCTCGCAGGAGTAGGGGATCACCGAGCTGAGCAGGCCGACCAGCGCCCCGAGGGCGACGACGTGCGGGTCGTCGAGGCCCCGGCCGGAGAACGCCACGAGGAACGGCGCCATCATCACCGTGGCGACCACGCTGGCCACGGTCAGCCCGTCGAGCCCCGGCCACCGGCGGCCGGTGCTCGCGCTGAGCAAGATGTACGCCGTCCACGCCGCGGCGGCGAGTAGGGCGAACGCGACCCCGGCCACGTTGAGGTCACCGCGCCCGATGCCGAGCAGCCCGACCCCGATCGCGGCCAGGGCGACCCAGACCAGGTCGCGGGGGCGACGGCTGCCGACGACGGCGAGCCCGAGCGGGCCGAGGAATTCGATCGTCACCGCGATGCCCAGCGGGATCCGGGCGAACGACTCGTAGATCGCCCAGTTCATGGTCCCGAGCACCACCCCGAACGCGATCGCCACCCGCCAGTCGTCCTGCGTGCGTCCGCGGAGCGTCGGACGCACGAGCGCGCCCAGCACGAGGGCACTGGTGGCCAGCCGCAGCCAGACCAGGGTCAACGGTGCCGCGTCGTCGAACACGGTCTTCGCGATCCCGGCGCCGAGCTGCACCGACGCGATGCCGACGACCACCAACCAGACCGGCGGGACCCTCGACAGCACCCACGCAACCTATCCGCGTGCGGTCATCGTTCCCCTTCACCGGGGGTGGCCAGCCGCGCCAGCGCTCGCCGGGTGTGCCGCGTCTCTGCGGTGAAGTAGTCGAGCCCCCAGTCGGCGACCACCGACGGGTAGTGGAACAGCTCGCCCGGCGCATCGGCGCCGCGGAGGGACTCGCGCACCTGGCGAAGATCGCGTAGTGCCTCGGCGAGCTCCGCGACGTACTCCTCGAGCATCTCCTGCATCCGTCCCGGGTCCGAGGCGTGGCCGATCAGCAGCCGCAGCAGCACCGTGTGCTTCAGCGTCGGGAAGCCGACCCGCGAGTCGTCGATCCAGGTGCGCAACGCACGCGCGCCCGCCGTCGTGATCCGGTACGCCGTCGTGCGCCGGCCCCCGCCCTGCGTCGTCACCGGCTCGACGTACCCGTGCTCGGTCAGCCGCCCGAGCTCGGTGTAGATCTGGCTCATCGCCGGCGCCACCCAGTAGAACCGCAAGGTGTTGTCGGCCCGTTGCTTGAGCTCGTAGCCGGTCAGCTGGTCGCCGAACGTCAGCAGGCCGAGCAGGGCGTACGCCGTCACCGGCAGGTCGGGACTCTCCGTAGGCAGGTCTTGACTCATCGGGAGACCAGACTACTCTTCCAATTAGGAATAGTGAGGGGTCGGCACACGGAGGGAGAACCATCCTGATGAGCGACACCACCCTGGTGATGGTCGGCACCCGCAAGGGCCTGTGGATCGGGCGATCCGACGAAGGCCGCCGCGAGTGGAGCTGGACGGGTCCGCACTTCCCCATGGAGGAGGTCTACTCCTGCATGGTCGACACCCGCGGCGACCGGCCGCGGCTTCTCGCGGGTGCCAGCTCGAGCTGGCTCGGACCGCAGGTCTGGCGCTCCGACGACCTCGGAAAGACCTGGCAGGAGACGCCCAACGGTGCCGTCCGCTTCCCCGAGGACACCGACGCCTCCGTCGCGCGCGTCTGGCAGCTCGTGCCCGGCGTCGACGACGCAGTGGTGTACGCCGGCACCGAGCCCGGCGCGATCTTCAGGTCCGACGACCGCGGCGAGAGCTTCGAGCTCGAGCGCGGACTGTGGGACAACCCTCAGCGGACGGAGTGGAACGCCGGCTTCGGCGGCCAGGCCTTCCACACGATCCTGCCCCACCCCGAGGAGCCCGAGAAGGTCCTGGCGGCGATCTCGACGGGCGGCGTCTACCGCACCGACGACGCCGGCGACTCGTGGTACCCGTCCAACACCGGGGTGAAGGCCGAGTTCTTCCCCGGCGAGCGCTCCTACCCGGAGTTCGGCCAGTGCGTGCACAAGGTGACCCGCCACCCCGCGACCCCGGACCTGCTCTACCTGCAGAACCACGGTGGCGTCTACCGGTCCGAGGACGGCGGCGACAGCTGGCAGGACATCGCCCCCGGCCTGCCCTCGGAGTTCGGCTTCCCGATCGTCGTCCACCCGCACGACCCGGAGAGCGTCTATGCGTTCCCGATCGTCGACGCCGGTGCCCGCTGGCCGGTCGACGGGCACGCCCGCGTCTGGCGGTCGACCGACAAGGGGGCGAGCTGGTCCCCGCTGGGGGACGGCAGCCTGCCGGACGACTACTACGTCGCGGTGATGCGCGATGCGATGTGCGTCGACACCCACGACACGCACGGGCTGTACTTCGGTGGCCGCAACGGTGCCGTGTGGGCATCACCCGATGCGGGCGAGACCTGGGCACAGATCCACACGGACCTGCCCGACGTCTGCGTCGTCCGCGCCGCCGTCATCTGATCGCCGTACGTCGTGGCGGGTGAGACCGCGGCAGCACCGGCCGTCGCCGTCACTAGGCTGCCGAGCATGAGTACGCCGGATCTCAAGCCCCGCTCGCGCGACGTCACCGACGGGCTGGAGAAGTCCGCCGCGCGAGGCATGCTCCGGGCCGTCGGCATGGGCGACGCGGACTTCGCCAAGCCACAGATCGGGGTCGCCTCGAGCTGGAACGAGATCACGCCTTGCAACCTCTCGCTCCAGCGCCTGGCACAGGCGGTCAAGAACGGCGTGCACGCGGCCGGTGGCTACCCGTTGGAGTTCGGCACGATCTCGGTGTCCGACGGCATCGCGATGGGCCACGAGGGGATGCACTTCTCGCTGGTGTCGCGCGAGGTGATCGCGGACTCCGTGGAGACGGTGATGATGGCCGAGCGGCTTGACGGGTCGGTGCTGCTGGCCGGCTGCGACAAGAGCCTGCCCGGCATGATGATGGCCGCCGCGCGGCTCGACCTCGCCAGCGTCTTCTTGTATGCCGGCTCGATCATGCCCGGCCGCGTCGACGGTCACGACGTCACGATCGTCGACGCCTTCGAGGCGGTCGGCGCGTGCCTGGCCGGCAAGATCTCGCGCGAGGAGGTCGACCGGATCGAGCGCGCGATCTGCCCCGGGGAGGGCGCCTGCGGAGGCATGTTCACGGCCAACACCATGGCCGCCGTGGCCGAGGCGATCGGGATGAGCCTCCCCGGGTCGGCGGCGCCACCGGCGGTCGACCGGCGACGCGACGGCTTCGCGCACCGCTCCGGCGAGGCCGTGGTGAACCTGCTCCGCCTCGGCATCACCGCCCGACAGGTGATGACCCGCGAGGCGTTCGAGAACGCGATCACCGTCGTGATGGCCCTCGGCGGCTCCACGAACGCCGTACTCCATCTGTTGGCGATGGCCCGCGAGGCCGAGGTCGACCTGACCATCGACGACTTCAACCGGATCGGCGACAAGGTCCCGCACCTCGGCGATCTCAAGCCGTTCGGCCGCTACGTGATGAACGACGTCGACAAGGTCGGCGGCATCCCCGTGGTGATGAAGGCGCTGCTCGACGCCGGGCTCATGCACGGCGACGCCCTGACCGTCACCGGGAAGACGATGGCCGAGAACCTCGAGGAGCTGTCACCCCCGGATCTGGACGACGACGTCCTGCGCTCGCTCGACCGGCCGATCCACAAGACCGGTGGGCTGACGGTGCTCAAGGGCTCGCTGGCTCCCGAGGGCGCGGTCGTGAAGACCGCGGGCTTCGACGACTCGACGTTCACCGGTACGGCGCGGGTGTTCGACGGCGAACGCGCGGCCATGGACGCGCTCGAGGCGGGCACCATCGCCGCCGGCGATGTCGTGGTGATCCGCTACGAGGGTCCGAAGGGCGGCCCGGGGATGCGCGAGATGCTCGCGATCACCGGCGCGATCAAGGGCGCCGGCCTGGGCAAGGACGTCCTGCTGATCACCGACGGCCGCTTCTCGGGCGGTACGACGGGCCTGTGCGTCGGCCATATCGCCCCCGAGGCCGTTGACGGCGGGCCGATCGCGTTCCTCCGCGACGGTGACCGGATCACCCTCGACGTCGCCCACCGCCTGCTCGACGTCGAGCAGGGCGACGACTGGAAGTCTCGCCGGGAAGGCTGGGAACCGCTCCCGCCGAAGTACACGCGAGGCGTTCTGGCCAAGTACCGCGCCATGGTGACGTCCGCGGCCCACGGCGCCGTCTGCGGCTAAGCCCGCCTCGACGCTCGTGACCCACTCGCGCGTCCGGGATCGACCTTGACGTCGCCGGCTCAGTCATAGTCCGCCCAGACCTTCTGTTCCCGAGAGTCGACGGTGATCGTGCCGCCGTACGGCAGGATCCACTGCGGCCGCGTGTGCCCGAAGGGAACGCCGACCACCACGACGGCGTCCGGGTTGTAGCTGTGGACGGTCTCGATCGCGACGTCGCGCTGTGCCGCACGGTGGGCCGCGCGCGACTCCGGGGTCCGCGGGTCCTCGCGGGTGGCGGCGGTCGCGCGCGCGACGACGACCGCGTCCACCGCGGCGAGCAGACCACGCTCGCCGAGCGAGCGGGTGATGTAGCCGAACTCCGAGGCAGGGATGAGGTCCTCCGACGACTCGAGCAGCAGGATGCCACCGTCGAGCACCGACGGGTCGGCCGGGAACCGCCCTGCCGTGAGGACCCACTGGAGAATCTCGATGCACCCGCCCCAGGTCGGACCGGTGACCGAGCGCTCGGGTCCGGCCCAGGTCCAGGGTTGCGTCGGCTCGCGCTCGCCGTACGACGTGAGCGCCGCGGGTGCCTTCCAGTCGGCCCCGTAGTCCTCGGCCTGGCCGGGCTCGGTGATCTCGAGCCGGCCGCCGTCGAGCAGGGCTGCTCGCAGCGATCGCAGGTGGACGTCGTCCAGCGCCGGACCCGCGCCGACCTGGACCTGGGTGGAGCCGCCGTGGAACGAGGCGACGCCGTTGGTCCAGAGCCAGCTCAGCAGGTTGGTGTTGTCGCTGTAGCCGAGGTACGGCTTGGGATCGGCGCGCACGACGGCGGGGTCGAGGTGGGGGATCACGGTGATCTGGTCGTCGCCACCGATGGTGGCCAGGACAGCGCGGATCTCCTGGTCCGCGAAGGCGGCCTGGAGATCGGCGGCCCGGGCCCCCGGGCTCGCGTCGAGGCGCCGCGTGGTCGGGTACTCCACGGGTTCCAGCCCGAGCACCTCGCTGACCCGCGTCAGCGCCTGCTCGTGGATTGCCGGGGCCACGGCCGGCGCGGCGAACCCCGGAGAGACCACCGCGACCTTGTCGCCGGGCCGCACCTTGGGCGGATGCGCGAGCGTGGGGAACACCCGCCCATCCAACCCGGCCCCCATCGGGAACGACACCGGATTCAGCCGGGGACGGACGCGGCCGCTCGACGCAGGGCCGCCAGCGAGCGGCGTACGTCGTCGTCGGTGGTGCTCCAGTTGCTGACCGAGATCCGCACGATGGCCCGGTCGTGCCAGCGCGATCCCGACATCCAGGTCGTCCCGTCGGCGAGCAGGGCGGCCGCGACCCGGCGCGTGCGGTCGTCGTCGCCGAAGGTCAAGCAGACCTGGGTGAACTCGACCTCGTTGAGCACCTCGCAGCCCGGGATCTCCCGGGCCCTGGCGGCGAAGGCGCGGGCATGGCCCGCCAGCCGCTCGACCAGGTCGACCACGCCGGCGCGACCGAGGCTCCGCAGCGCCGCCCAGGTCGCGAAGCCGCGCGCCCTGCGGGACAGCTCGGGCGTCCGCTCCTGGGGGTCGCCGGTCGCCTGGATCAGGTAGTCGCCGTGCATCGCCATCGACGATGCCAGCGCGTCGGCGTCGCGGACGATCGCCAGACCGGAGTCGTAGGGCACGTTCAGCGTCTTGTGCGCGTCGGTCGCCCACGAGTCGGCGTCGGCGACGCCACGCACCGCCGCCCGCCATCGCGGCGAGACCGCGCCCCAGAGGCCGAAGGCGCCGTCGACGTGCACCCACGCGCCGTGCGCGTGCGCGAGTGGCACGCACTCCGCGAACGGGTCGAAGGCGCCCGAGTGGATGTTCCCCGCCTGGAGCGCCACGATCGTCGGGCCAGCGGTCGACCTCAGCGCGTCTCCGAGCGCGTCCGCGCGGATGCGCCCCTGCTCGTCCACCGGTACGACGAGAGGGTCGCCGAGCCCGAGGAACCGCAGCGGCAGGTCGATCGACGGGTGCCGCTCCTCCCCGACGATCACCCGGACCGCCGGCCCACCCGCGAGCCCGGACTGCACGTCGTACCCGGCCTTGATCAGGACGGTGTCGCGCGCCGCGGCCAGGCAGGTGAAGTTGGCCATCGTCGCGCCGGTCACGAAGCCGACCGCCGATCCGTCCGGGAGCCCGAGCAGGTCCAGCATCCAGCGCCCGGCCACCTCCTCGACAGCGGCCCCGGCGGGGGTGAGCGAGCGGAGCCCGACGTTCTGGTCCCACGCCGAGGTCAGCCAGTCGGCGCCCAGAGCGGCCGGCAGCGACCCGCCGATCACCATCCCGAAGAACCGACCGGACGGGATGCCGGCCAGTCCCGGCTCGCACGCCTCCGCCAGGAGGTCGACGACCTCCGCGGCCGGTGTGGGTCCCTCGGGGAGCTCGCCGAGGCGGCGCACCACCTCGTCCGCGTCGATCTGAGGGGGCACCGGGCGCTCGTCGAGCGCCTCCAGCCAGGTCAGGGCGTGGTCCCGAGCACGGTCCAGGGCAGCGGATCGGGCTTCCATGGGCGACACTCTCCCGGTCGGCAGGGCCACGAGTCGACAACCTTTCCGGGCCACGGGCAGTCCCAGGGCCCGTCCGACTCCGATCGAGGAAGGAGCCGTGGTGCTGCACTTCTCCTACGGAGCCGCCTCGCACGTGGGCCTGGTCCGCGAGCAGAACGAAGACGCCGGCTTTGCCGGGCCCTACCTCCAGCTCGTCGCCGACGGTGTCGGTGGCGCCGCCGCGGGCGAGGTCGCCTCGGCCACCACGGCGTACGTCGTGACCGCGCTGGCGATGGGGCGTCCGGATCAGGACGGCGCGACGCTCCTCGCCGAGGCGGTCCTGACCGCCCATCGCGAGCTGCAGCGCGGCACTCGGGACGACGTAGCCCGGCACGGCATGGCGACCACCCTCACGGCGGTGCTGGCCCGCGGCAACCGGGTGACTCTGGCTCACGTGGGCGACTCCCGCGCCTACCTCGTGCGCGACGGCGCGCTCGACCGGCTGTCGACCGACCAGACGCTGGTGCAGCTGCTGGTCGAGAAGGGAGACCTCAGGCCGGACCAGGTCTCCACCCACCCTCTCCGCAACGTCGTCCTCCGATCCGTCAACGGCGACGAACCGGCCGAGCCCGCCTTGCGCGAGCTCGACCTGGTGGTCGGCGACCGACTGCTGCTGTGCAGCGACGGGCTCACCGACCTCGTAGCCGAGGGGGAGATCCTCCAGGCACTGACCCTCGAGGACCCCGACGAGGCGGCCCAGACCCTGGTCGGACTGGCGTTGACCGCGGGTGGTCGCGACAACGTCACCTGTCTCGTGGCCGATCTCCGTGACGGCCCGGAGGTGAAGACCGACGGGCGCCTGCTGGGTGCGATGCTGGACCCGCGGCTCGTGGTCGACCCGGCCGCCATCCGCGTCGTCGGCCCGTGAGGGAGAGAGATTCCGCCAGGTGTCCGCGCGCCGACAACTCCGCGATCTGCTCGGGCGTCACAGTGGCGTGATGAGTCCCGCCGTGCGACGACGCCTGCGCTCACCGCTGTCGCTGGCTCTGGTCGGGATCGTGGTGCTCGTCCTTCTGGCCGGCATCGTCGGACACGTCGGCGACGACGCTCCGGCTGCGAGCGCGGCTCCGCCGGCGAGCAACCACCGACTCGCGACCCCGGCCGTGGGCGACCCGCCGGCGACCGACACACCGCCGAACGTGCCGGCAGACGATCCGGCCGACTCGGCCGACCCACCGTCGTACGTCGAGCCCGCAGCGCCGGCCATCCCGCGCAAGCCGCAGCTGCCCGGCGGTGGCTACCGGATCTTCGGCGACCACCGGTTCCTGGTCGCCTACTACGGCACCGCCCAGACCGGCGCCATGGGCGTGCTCGGCGCCACCGACCCCGACACCATGCAGCGGCGACTGATGCGCGCGGCCCGGCCGTTCCGAGAGCCCGGAGAGCACATCCAGCCGGTCTACGAGCTGATCGTCACCGTGGCCGACCGGTCGCCCGGACCCGAGCACGACTTCAGCCACGACATCCCCCGCGACCTGGTCCGGCAGTACGTCCGGGCCGCCCATCGCAACGGCGCACTCCTCCTGCTGGACATCCAGACCGGACGTGCTTCGTTCCCGGTGGTCGCCAAGCGCTGGACCTGGGCGCTGCGGAAGCCGTGGGTCGGGCTCGCCCTCGACCCCGAGTGGCGGATGGGCCGGCACCAGGTTCCCGCCACCGTGATCGGGCACGTGCGCGCGGCCGAAGTGAACCGCACGTCGTTGTGGCTGTCGCGCCTGGTGCGCCGGGACGGCCTCCCGGAGAAGCTGTTCGTGCTCCACCAGTTCCGGCTCTCGATGCTGCCCCACATCGGCAAGATCGTGGACCGGCCGGGGCTGGCGATGGTGCAGCATGCCGACGGCTTCGGGACGAAGCGCCAGAAGCTCGCCACGTACCACGCGATCACGCGGCCGCACCAGTTCCGCCAGGGCTTCAAGCTCTTCTACCACTGGGATGTCCGCCGCTTCACGCCCCGGCAGGTACGCCGGATCCAGCCGGCGGTCAGCTTCGTCAGCTACCAGTGACGCCGGCGATGACCGACTCGGGCGCAGAGCCGACCCCACGCGCCAGCCCGGCCCGTCGTACGCCGGGTCGCGGGCGGGGGCCACGGTCGAGGCGAGGACCACGATGTTGCTCTGGACCGTGAAGGAGGAGATGAACCGGACCAAGGCGGAGTGCGACCGAGCATGTCCCGCGGCAGTGCCAGACTTCAGCCATGACGCACGCCCTGGATGACGCAGACCCGCTCGCTCCGCTGCGTGACCGGTTCGTCGGCACGGACTCGCCCCTGGTCTACCTCGACGGCAACTCCCTCGGCCGGCCACTCACCGTGACCGCGGAGCGGCTCAGCTCGTTCGTCGAGCACGAGTGGGGTGACCGCCTGATCCGTGGCTGGGACGAGGGCTGGTTCGACCTGCCGCTCACCCTGGGCGACGACATCGGCCGCGTCTGCATCGGCGCGGGCGCGGGTCAGGTGGTGGTCGGCGACTCCACGACCGTGCTGCTCTATAAGCTGATGCGGACGGCGGTGGCCGCGCGGCCCGGCCGCACCGAGATCGTCATCGACCGCGACAACTTCCCGACCGACCGCTATCTCGCGATGGGCGTGGCGGCCGAGTGCGGCCTGACCATCCGGTGGCTCGACGTGGACACCGCGGCAGGCGCGACGGTCGAGCAGGTCGCCGCCGCCGTGGGCGAGCAGACGGCGCTGGTCGCGCTGAGCCATGTCTCCTACCGCTCCGCATGGATCGCCGACGTGCCCGCCATCACCCGGATCGGGCACGATGCGGGAGCACTCGTGCTGTGGGACCTGTGCCACTCCGTGGGCTCCGTGCCCGCCGAGCTCGATGCGTGGGAGGTGGATCTGGCGGCCGGGTGCACGTACAAGTACCTCAACGGCGGCCCGGGCTCCCCGGCGTTCTGCTACGTCGCGGAGCGTCACCTCGAGACGTTCGTCCAACCGATCCAGGGCTGGATGGGCAACACCGACCCGTTCCTGATGGGCCTGGCCTACGTCCCGGTCGAGGGGATCCGCCGCTTCCTCTCCGGCACCCCCGCGGTCGTGGGGATGCTGGCGATCCAGGACATGGTCGCGCTGATCGACGAGGCCGGCATCGACGCCGTTCGCAAGAAGTCCGAACAGCTCACGTCGTACGCCGTGGAGCTCGCCGACGAGCGCCTTGCGACGTACGGCGTGACGGTGGCGTCGCCGCGCGACCCCGCACGCCGCGGCGGACACGTGACGCTGCACCACCCGCGGATGCAGGAGGTCGTCAACGCCCTGTGGGAGCGCGACGTGATCCCCGACTACCGAGACCCCGGCGGACTCCGGATCGGCCTGTCGCCCCTGTCGACGTCGTACGACGAGCTGGAGCGGGGGATCGACAGCGTCCGCGAGGCGCTCGATGGGCTCTGACCCGACGCCCTCGTCGGCCTCAACCGCATCTGGTGCCCTCATCCGCACCACAAGTGGCTGGACTGGGAGGCGACCATGCTGCCGCACCAGCCGGAGCGCCTTGTCGAGCGGATCCGGGAGCTCGTCGTGGCACCGCCCGCGATGATCGTGACCTGCCTCGGCAGCCTCGTTGACGACACGTTTGATCTGGGTGAGAGGCACCTGCCGCAGGCCGACGTCGCCACCTTGCGACGCGACTTCGACCACCGTCGGATCGGTCCGGCTCCGACGGTCTGACGGCCCGGGCTGCACTTTTCACCGATCCGGGTGCAGGGTGGAGACATGACCTCACCCGACATCGTGTCCTTCACCGAGGTGGAACAGGCAGGTCTGTCGGATTGGCGTCGCCTCTTCGACACCTTGCGCGCGCGTTACCGCACCGGTGACTTCGCTACCGGCCTGCGGCTCGTCAACCGGATCGGCGCGCTCGCGGAGGAGGCGAACCACCATCCCGACGTCGACCTGCGCTATCCGACGGTCGCCGTCACGCTGTGGAGCCACGACGTCGGCGGCGTGACCTCGCGCGACGTCGACCTGGCGCGGCTGATCAGCCGAGCGGCCGCCGACCTCGACGTCGAGGCCGACCCGTCGTCGCTGTCGGTGGTGGAGATCGCCCTCGACACCGCCGACCACGAGGAGATCAAGCCGTTCTGGCGCGCGGTCCTCGGACTGACCGACGACCCCGAGACCGACACCCAGCTGTTCGATCTCGTGGGCTCCTTGCCGACCGTGTGGTTTCAGCACACGGAGCCGCACGACGAGCCGCGGCAGCGGTTCCATCTCGACATCCGGGTGCCGGCCGAGGTCGCCGAGCAGAGGATCGCCGCGGCGCTCGATGCGGGCGGGACGCTGGTCACCGACGAGTACGCACCACGGTTCTGGGTGCTCGCCGACGCCCAGGGCAACAAGGCGTGCGTCACCACCGGGCGGGGGCGCGGGTGATCCGCGCCCAGGTGGTGGGACGGGCGTACCAATATCTGGGACGGCCGGCACCCGCGCTTGACGGCGCCGAACCGGGACGGGGACCGTGTCCCCATGCGCAGTGAGTGGCTCGATCTCCTTGTACGCACCCGACGCGCGGGTTGAGCCCAGGCTCGTCCACGCGTCGCCCCTCGCCGTCTCGGCCGAGGGGTTTTTTGTTCCCCACACGGCAGCAGAGAAGTCAAAGACAGGACACGGTGAAGACAAGGTGAAGACACGGTGATGAGACGGTGATGGCACGGTGATGGCACGGTGATGACACGGTGACGACTGAGCAGGCGGGCGCGACGATGACCGGCGCGCAGAGCTTGATCCGGTCGCTGGAGGCGGCGGGCACCCGACACATCTTCGGCATCCCCGGTGGCGCGATCCTCCCGGCGTACGACCCGCTGATGGACTCCTCGATCCGGCACATCCTGGTCCGTCACGAGCAGGGCGCCGGCCACGCCGCCCAGGGGTACGCCGCGGCCACCGGCGCCGTGGGCGTGTGCATGGCGACGTCGGGGCCCGGCGCGACCAACCTGGTGACGCCCCTGGCCGACGCCTACATGGACTCGGTGCCGATGGTCGCGATCACCGGCCAGGTCGGGGCTACCGCGATCGGTACCGACGCCTTCCAGGAGGCCGACATTCGCGGCATCACGATGCCGGTGACCAAGCACAACTACCTGGTCACCGATCCTGCCGACATCCCGCGCACCGTGGCCGAGGCCTTCCACATCGCGGCGACGGGTCGACCGGGCCCGGTGCTGGTCGACGTGGCGAAGTCCGCGCTGCAGGCGATGACGACGTACTCCTGGCCGGCAGAGCTGCACCTGCCCGGCTACCGGCCGGTGACTCGCCCCCATGCCAAGCAGATCAAGGAGGCCGTCCGGCTGATCCTCGAGGCCAAGCGGCCGGTGCTCTACGTCGGGGGCGGCACGATCCGCGCGGGCGCCTCGCGCGAGCTGCTGGAGCTGGCGAACCTGACCGGCATCCCCGTCGTGACGACGCTGATGGCCCGTGGAGCGCTGCCCGACAGCCACCCCCAGCACCTCGGGATGCCGGGGATGCACGGCACGGTGGCTGCGGTGGCCGGTCTGCAGCGCAGCGACCTGATCATCTCCCTGGGTGCGCGTTTCGATGACCGGGTGACGGGCAACCTCGACTCGTTCGCTCCGGGAGCGCTGGTGATCCATGCGGACATCGATCCCGCCGAGATCGGGAAGAACCGGGTCGCGGACGTCCCTATCGTGGGCGACTGTCGCGAGGTGATCACCGACCTCACGACCTTGCTGCGTACCGAGGCGGCGGCCGGTCGCACCGGTGACTACGAGCAGTGGGTCGACTACATCGTCGGCATCAAGCGGCGATACCCGGTCGCCTACGACCAGCCGGACGACGGCAGCCTGGCGCCGCAGTACGTCCTCGAACGGCTCAGCGCGATCGCCGGCCCGGACACGATCTACTGCGGCGGCGTGGGTCAGCACCAGATGTGGGCCGCGCACTACATCGACTTCGAGAAGCCCGGCACCTGGATCAACTCCGGTGGGCTCGGGACCATGGGGTTCGCGGTGCCGGCCGCGATGGGCGCACAGGTCGGCCGCCCCGAGACGACGGTCTGGGCGGTGGACGGGGACGGCTGCTTCCAGATGACGAATCAGGAGCTCGCGACCTGCGCGATCAACGACATCCCGATCAAGGTCGCGATCATCAACAACGAGTCGCTGGGCATGGTCCGTCAGTGGCAGACGCTGTTCTACAACGAGCGGTACTCCAACACCGACCTCGACTCCAAGCGGATCCCCGACTTCGTGAAGCTGGCCGACGCGTACGGCTGCGAGGGCCTGGCGTGCGACTCGCCCGACGACGTCGATGCCACGATCGAGAAGGCGATGGCGGTCGACGACCGACCGGTCGTGGTCGACTTCCGCGTTCACCGCGACGCGATGGTCTGGCCGATGGTCGCCGCCGGGACGAGCAATGATGACATCCGGTACGCGCGCGACCTGGCGCCTCAGTTCGACGAGGACGAGATCTGACATGACCACTCACACGTTGTCGGTGCTGGTCGAGGACAAGCCCGGCGTGCTCGCCCGGATCGCCGGCCTGTTCAGTCGGCGCGGCTTCAACATCGAGTCGCTCGCCGTAGGCCCGACCGAGCACGCGGAGATGTCGCGGATGACCATCGTGGTCAACGTCGAGGACTCTCCGCTGGAGCAGGTCACCAAGCAGCTCAACAAGCTGGTCGAGGTGATCAAGATCGTCGAGCTCGACGGACCGCTCTCGGTCAACCGTGAGCTGATGCTGGTCAAGGTCCGCGCCGACGCCGCGACGCGCGGCCAGGTGCTCGACGCCGTCCAGCTGTTCCGCGCCAAGGTCGTCGATGTCGCGCCGGACGCGGTGACCATCGAGGTGACCGGCAACGCCGACAAGCTCGCCGACTTCCGGGAGGTGCTCGGGCCGTTCGGGATCCGAGAGCTCGTGCAGTCGGGCATGGTCGCGATCGGTCGCGGCTCGCGCTCGATCAGCGAACGAACCCCCCGGCCGATCGCGGTCCCGACGGCTGTTGGGAGCTGACGGATTCACCGCAAGAACCCACCCAGTCCGACCCGAAGGAGAGTCCACCGTGGCCCAGATGTTCTACGACGACGACGCCGACCTGTCCGTCATTCAGGGCAAGAACGTCGCGGTCCTCGGCTACGGCAGCCAGGGCCACGCCCACGCGCTCTCGCTGCGTGATTCCGGCGTCGACGTCCGAGTCGGTCTGCCCGAGGGCTCGAAGTCGCGCGAGAAGGCCGAGGCCGAGGGCCTGCGCGTGCTGACGCCGGCCGAGGCGGTCGAGGAGTCCGACGTGATCGTGATCCTGGCGCCCGACCACGTGCAGCGGACGCTGTACGCCGAGGCCGTCGAGCCCAACATCACTCCCGGGGACACGTTGGTGTTCGGGCACGGGTTCAACATCCGCTTCGGCTACATCACGCCGCCCGCCGGCGTCGACGTGATCATGATCGCGCCCAAGGGTCCGGGTCACCTGGTGCGCCGCGAGTACGTCGACGGCCGCGGCGTACCGGTGCTGGTCGCCGTCGAGGAGGATGCGTCCGGCAAGGCCTGGGACGTCGCGCTCTCCTACGCCAAGGCCATCGGCGGCCTGCGTGCCGGTGGTATCCGCACGACGTTCACCGAGGAGACCGAGACCGACCTGTTCGGCGAGCAGGCCGTCCTGTGCGGGGGCGCCTCGCAGCTGGTGATGTACGGCTTCGAGGTGCTCACCGAGGCCGGCTACCAGCCGGAGGTCGCCTACTTCGAATGCCTGCACGAGCTCAAGCTGATCGTGGACCTCATGTACGAGGGCGGCATCGCCAAGCAACGCTGGTCGGTCTCGGACACCGCTGAGTACGGCGACTACGTCTCCGGCCCGCTCGTGATCGACGAGCACGTCAAGGAGAACATGAAGTCGATCCTGGGCAAGATCCAGGACGGCTCGTTCGCCCAGCGGTTCATCGACGACCAGGACGCCGGTGGCCCGGAGTTCAAGGCGTTGCGTGCCAGGGGTGAGGCGCACCCGATCGAGCAGACCGGCCGCGAGCTGCGCAAGCTGATGGCCTGGGTGAAGTCGCACGACGACGACTACACCGAGGGCACCGCCACCCGCTGAACCGCCGAGAGCCGACGCGGGTCACGCTCCGGGCCACGACCAGCCGAGATGGTCCGCGAGAGCCACGACGGCGATGGTGAGCCCGACGATCACCAGGATGCCGATCGTCCAGGACGCGACCTCCAGGGTGATCCGGCTCGCGCGGATCCGCTGAAGCCTACCCACGAGGACGTGCCTCGCGGATGAACGGGTTCAGATGGTCGAGCAGGGCCTTCACCGTATGCACTCCACCGGCGGCCTCGCCGACCATGCAGCCGCTGACCGCACCGAGGGCGATCCCGGGCGGACCTGCGAAGGCCGATCCGGCGCGAGCAGCGGTGAGGACCCCACCCTCGAGCAGGATCCGGGCCGAGAGATCGGTGGCGGCCACGACTCCGCCCCCTTCCAGCCCGCCCTTGGCGCACGGGTTCACGAATCGGCGGACGAGCTCGCGCTGACGGGTGTCGACATACTTCGCGAACCAGTTCCAGGGGGCGGCACACGACGGCGTGCCCTGCAGGCACAGGTCGGCCCGAGCCCGGGAGGCGGCCGGTGCAGTGGCGTTCCGCGCATGGCGCAGAGGTCGACCCGGCTGGTGGGGGGACCACAGCTTGCCGTGGACCGTGCGTCCCCAACAGTGGCGGCGGTTGCAGTGCTGCGCCGAGACCCGGAGGCCGTAGAACCGCTTCGCTCGCAGGTGGCCGTGGATGCGCACGCGCCGACGGTAGTGGTAGTAGCCCACGATCCAGGTCTCTACATGCGTGTGGTGGTTGGTCAGGTGCGACCCGAGGATGCGGTGCTGGGCCTTCGGCACGTCATCGGCCGGTCGAGCCGTCGACACCGTGGGTGTCAACAGGGTCAGCACCACCGCCGCGGACACGGCGAGGAGGGCGCGCGCTCGGCCGGCGCGCAGTGGGGGAGTCATCGTGGGGTCCTTTCCCGAGATCGACGGAGCGTCTTCGATATCGGGACTCTGCCATATCAAGATGGGCATGTATAGATGGGATACCGAGCTGTGGATATCAGGGTGACGCGGCCGACAGCAGGTCGCGCAGAACGGCGAACAGTCGGCCCGCCGAGTCGAGCGTGGCGACCATCCGCACGTCGCGACCTTCTTCACTGACCACCTCCAGCCAGGTCTGCTCGGAGTCGGTCCGGCGGAACAGTCGCGCGACCACCGCGCCCGGGACGGCAAGGTCGTCCGGGTCGAGAGCGGGGTCCCCGGTGACCAGCGCGACGCGCCGCGGCCGGCTCGCGTGGTGCTGGTCGTCGGGGTGCAACCCGGCTCGGTGGTCGCGCCCGCACCAGGGCGGGCACGCGTCGAGCGCTGCGGTGTCGTCGGTGTGCTCCTGCATCCTTCCCCCGTCCATCGGACCCCGTTCGGAACCTAGAGGCGATGTCCGACATCCCGGCGTGCGGAACGCCGGTTGTCCACAGGAGTGGAGAGCAATCTGGGAATTGCCATACCGGTATGACCATGTGCGGGCTCGGTCGCCACCACAATCGACGGGTGGCGCCACAACGACGACGAGAGCCCACCTGGGAAGAGTTCGGGCGGGAGATCGGGATCCGCCTGCAGCGAGCGCGGGAGCGCGCCGGGCTGAGCCAGGAGCGTACGGCGCACCTGGCCGGCATCGCGTCGTACACCTACCAGAAGTTCGAGAAGGGCGAGTCGCGCCCCGGGTCGCCACTCAACCCGCGGCTCTCGACGCTGCTCGCGCTGTGCCGGGTGCTCGACGTTCGTCTCGAGGACCTTCTGCCGGAACCCGCACCCGGGGCCATACCGGAGCGCTGAGCGCGTGACCTATACCCACGGACACGCCGAGAGCGTGCTGCGGTCGCACCGCACGCGCACGGTCGAGAACAGTGCGGCGTACCTCCTGCCGTACCTGAGGCCGGATCACCGCCTGCTCGACGTCGGATCCGGCCCCGGAACGATCACCGCCGACCTCGCGCGCCTCGTGGGCGAGGTCATCGCTCTCGAGATCACCGACGAGGCGGCGGCGCTGACGAGGGCCGAGCTCGACCGCCAGGGCCTCGCCCGCATCGACGTCCGTGTCGGCGACGTGCACGCGATCGATCTGCCCGACGACGAGGTCGACGTCGTGCACGCCCACCAGGTGCTCCAGCACGTCGCCGACCCGGTGACGGCGCTCCGCGAGATGGCGCGCGTGACGCGGCCGGGGGGAGTGGTCGGGGTGCGCGACAGCGACTATGCGGCGTTCGCGTGGTACCCGGGCCTGCCGGAGCTCGATCGCTGGCTGGAGCTGTACCGCGACGCGGCGCGGGCCAACGGCGGCGAGCCGGACGCCGGGCGCCACCTGCTCGCCTGGGCTCACGCCGCGGGCCTCGACGACGTCACGGCGACGTCCAGCACCTGGTGCTTCGCCACCCCCGACACCCGGGCCTGGTGGGGCGGCATGTGGGCCGACCGGATCACCGGTACGGCGCTCGCCGACCAGCTCGTGCGCGAGCGGCGGGCGAGCCGTGATGAGCTGCGCGAGCTGGCCGACGCCTGGCTCGCCTGGGCGGCCGACCCCGATGGCTGGATCTCGATCCCCCACGGCGAGCTGGTGATCAGGATCGGCTGACCTCACCCCGAAGGGCGCTCCTCGAGCCGTGCCAGTCGCGAACGGATGTCCTCCAGGACCGCCCGGATCGGCGCCGAGATGCCGCTGAACGTGAGGGTCTCGCGCGCGTAGATGTAGGCCGACAGCGCCGTCGCCACTCCCCGGAGCGCGTCCTCGTGGGTGAGACCCATGTCGCGCAGCGTCTGCCGCGCCAGCTCCCGTTGCGGGCCGCCGGTGACGGCGAGCAGCAGGTGCTCGGTGCCGACGTAGCTGTGCCCGAGCCCGCGCGCCTGCTCGACGGCGAGCTCGGCGACCGCGTTGAGCGCACCCGCCTTGCCTCCGCGCTGGGCGCGTCCCCGTAGCTCGTCGACCACGTCGTCGGGGTCGAGGTCCGCGGCGGTCAGCACGGTGACGGCCAGGCCGCCGGAGTCGACGATGGCGGCCATCAGCTCGACCGTGGTCGGCTTCTTCCCGGCCGCTTCGGCGGCCTTCTCCGCGTCGGCCAGCACGCCGTACGCGCGCTTGGTGAAGTTCCTCGACAGGTCGTCGGTGGCGCAGGGTCCGGCAGGTTCCGACCAGCCGATCTGTGCCTGGGCGACCGCGTCCGCGAGCGCCTGCTGGCAGACCGCGGACACGGGGATCCCCGACGCCTTCACCTCGGCGGCGAGGTCGTCGGGCAGGTACACGTTGATCTTCGGCGACATGGGCACCTCCTGGAGGTCACTATAACCCCAAGATAACCCCACAAGAGGTGACGCTGACTCCCGACCGAGGGTAGGTTAGGCAAACCTAAGTCGGTGTCGTACAGTGGCGTCCATGCTCGGCAACTACCTGATCGGCCTGCGTGAGGGCCTCGAGGCGTCGCTCGTCGTGACGATCCTGGTGGCGTACCTGGTGAAGACCGAGCGGCGTCAGCTGCTTGCGCCCATCTGGGGCGGCGTCGCGCTCGCGATTCTGGTCAGCCTGGGCTTCGGAGCCCTGCTCACCTGGGGACCGCGAGGCCTGACCTTCCAGGCCCAGGAGGCGATCGGCGGCTCGCTGTCGATCGTCGCGGTGGCATTCGTGACCTGGATGATCTTCTGGATGGCGCGCGCCGCGCGCAGTCTCAGCGGCGAGCTTCGCGGCCAGATCGACCGCGCCGCCGACGGCGGTCGCTGGTCGCTCGCCCTCGTCGCCGCCCTGGCCGTCGGTCGCGAGGGCCTGGAGACAGCGCTGTTCCTGTGGGCCGCGACGCAGACGGCGACCGGGGCACACACCGTCTCCACGG
>NZ_DASXQG010000064.1:0-32211 GCF_036493135.1 Nocardioides sp.
GCAGGTGACGCCCGGCCTCCCCGATGTCTTCGTCGTGCCCGACCTGGTGAAGGAGGTCAAGATCACCGCACTCCCCGTGCCCCCGGAGTGGTGGCGCGCGGACGTCGTCCTCAGCGTCCAGCCCGACGGCACACTCAGCCTCAAGGATCGCGGCGACGCGGTCGCGGTGGACATCCAGCAGCTTCCCAACGAGGGCACCCTCATACGGGCGAAGGTCATCCTGCGCCTGTCCCGGGTGAAAGTGGTCACCGACCAGATCGTCGCGGCGCTCAGGCACGTTCCTCCGCTGATCCGCGTCGAGCCCGGAACCGACGCGCACGTCCGGCTCATCCTCGACAGCGCCAACCGCGAACGACAGCTCGCCGTCGACGCTCTCCTCGGCCCAACGACGCCCATCTCCGGCACGGCGCTGCAGCTTCCGCCCCGGAGCCTGTCGACGATCGACCCCACCCACCCGGTCTCGGGGGGTCTGCTCCGTTTCCAGACCGGGCCCGTCGCACCC
This sequence comes from Nocardioides sp., assembly GCF_036493135.1. Classification (GTDB taxonomy): domain Bacteria; phylum Actinomycetota; class Actinomycetes; order Propionibacteriales; family Nocardioidaceae; genus Nocardioides. The sequence goes on from NZ_DASXQG010000064.1 coordinate 503, forward strand.
TCGAACGACACCTTCGTGGTCGAGGTGGCCGGAAACTCCGTCGTGCCGAGGACCATCGCCGTGAGCTGGCCCGGCACAGTGCCCCGCGGCCAGCCAGCACCCATGTACGTCTACTTCCGGCACGCCCCGGCCCAGGAGAGCGGCAACATGATGCTCGGGCTGTACGACGACTCGCTGGGGACCTACCCGTACTCCTTCGACTACGCCTACTTCGCACTGCTCAGCTGCCTGTGGTACTCCATCCGGCCGGACCTCTGGCCCTACAGCCAAGGCATCCCATACCAGATCGAGGCCGCCGGCAAGAACGTCGTGACGATCGTCGCCTGCCCCACCGCGCGACCGAACAACAAGTCAACCCAGTTCGGCGACTGGACCAACGCGGAGTTCATGCAGAGCATCCTTCTCGAGATCCAGGCTCTGGCCGCGGCGCGTGGCCACGTTGCGCTGCCGACGTCGCTGGGCCGCGTCGCACTCGGGGCGTTCAGCTCCAGCCACATCCACCTGCTCTATCTGCTCAACAACGGGAAGGGTCACCCGTTCCTGACCGGCACGGTCAAGGAGTGCTACCTCTTCGATCCCGACAACCTCGTGCTGAAGGACCTCATGCCCCATCTCCTCGACTGGGAGAAGGGCGTGCCCTCAAGCGCGGCAGTAATCCGGCTGTACAACCATCGGTCCATGCCGGAACAGGCCCCGCTGATCACACCGGTCCCGACGAAGACCCCCCATCTCACCAAGGCGAAGGTCGGCAACCGGACGGTGTTCGCGGCGCAGTCCTCGGACTGGGACCGCTCCATCGCCGCGCTGCACGGCAAGCCGTCGGCCAAGTCGTGGGCCTGGCCCGATCAGCACTTCGCCATCTCGGCGTTCATGCTCACGCATGCGATCGCGAGCAGCGGGTTCTGACCTCCCATCGGCCGGCGCTTGAGACCGTGGAGGAGGGCGACCGGCTGTTACCCGACAAATGGCTCTGAAATCTGGAAGTGGTGTCGTGAGCTCGCGTGGCGAAGCGCCTGTGGACTTCACCCTGTCGGCGTTCAAACGAGCCGGGTTCGTCGAGGGGCACGGGAAGCTCATCCAGCCGCATCTCACGGAGGGACGGGACCCAGACCGCGCGCTCGCCGCGTTGGCAGAGGCGGTGGTCGCGGTGAACCGTACCGGCGAGCAAGCGACACCACGTGGACCTCTTTCGAGCGAGGCGGCCGCGTTTCCCACCCCGACGGGACCGGCGGCCCCGGTCGCGGGACAGGTGCCGACTATCTCGTGGACTCAGGCACCGCATCCGCCGTCAGACCCTCACTCATCGTCGGGATACCCCTCCGGGTTCTGCGACTGCCAGCGCCAGGTGTCCTCGCACATCTGGTCGATCGTCCGGTCGGCGGTCCAGCCGAGCTCGGTCTCGGCGCGCGACGGGTCGGCGTACGACTCGGCGATGTCGCCGGGCCGCCGGGGCGCGATCTCGAAGGGCAGGGCGCGGCCGCACGCGCGCGAGAACGCGTCGACCATCTCCCTGACCGAGGTGGGCGTGCCGGTGCCGAGGTTCCACGTCGAGACCGGGTCGGCGGTGGTGCCGAGGCGGTCGAGGGCGGCGACGTGGCCGGCGGCGAGGTCCTCGACGTGGAGGTAGTCGCGGCGCCCGGTGCCGTCGGGGGTCGGGTAGTCGTCGCCGAAGACCATCACCTTCTCGCGGCGGCCGACGGCGACCTGGGCGATCAGCGGCATCAGGTTGTTCGGGATGCCGGACGGGTCCTCGCCGATCGTGCCGGAGGCGTGCGCGCCGACGGGGTTGAAGTAGCGCAGGAGCGCGACGCGCAGTGAGGGGTCGGCGACGGCGGCGTCGCGCAGGATCTGCTCCTGCATCACCTTCGTCCAGCCGTACGGGTTGGTGGCCGACGTGGGGAAGTCCTCCTCCATGGGCACCGCGGCGTTCTCGCCGTACACCGTGGCGGAGGACGAGAACACGATCTTCCGTACGCCGTGCCGCCCCATCGCCGCGAGCAGCGAAAGGGTGGACCCGAGGTTGACCCGGTAGTAGTCGAGCGGCTGTTCCACCGACTCACCGACGGCCTTCAACCCGGCGAAGTGGATCACCGCCTCGAACGATCCGCCCGCGACCAGGCTCTCGGTGGCGTCGCGATCGGTGACGTCCACGGCGTACCACTCGATCGGTGCTCCGGCCAGCGCGTCGAGCCGTGGGATGACCGAGCGCTTGCTGCGGCTGAAGTCGTCGACGATCACCGCCTCGTGACCGGCCGCGATCAGCTGCAGGGTGGTGTGCGAGCCGATGTAGCCCGCGCCGCCGGAGACCAGGATGCGCATGTGCGGGATTATCGCTGAGCCTCCGCTCGCACAGGGACGGTACGGCGTGACTCGCGGCACCGCGATGCGCGCGATCATCCGCCGTCACAGCGACCGGTACGCGCGGAACGCCGAGTCGGCGTGTAACGCGATGGACCCGCGATCCGCTTCCTGGATGACACACGCGCCGCTCGGCGCCGATCCAGGAGGAACCCCATGCGCCTCACCGCTCTGCGACGTACCGTGGCGCCCGTCGCCGTGGTCGCCGCCGTCGCCCCCGGGTGCTCGTGGTGCCGCCAGCACCCGCGAGCCTCAGCATCGCCGGTGCAGCCGAGCGCGTGACCAACGGCGCGAGCACCGTCATCGGCGGCACGGTGGTCTCGGCGACCGGTGCCGTGGTGCCGGGTCATCGGGTCGTGCTGCTGCGACGTGGCCCGTCCCGGTGAAAGCCCGTGGGGAGAGCCGTCTCCGACTCCGCCGGCCACGTCTCGATCGCGACTCCGCCGATCCTGGCCACGTCGCGCTTCCGGCTGCGGACCGACCACCGCGTGCACAGCACGTCCTGGCGGGTCGTCGAGCTGCCGACCCTCGGCGCCTCCGGGCAGCGCAACGGCAGCACCGTCGCGATCACCGCGACCGCGTCCGGCGCTCGCACGGGTGACAAGGTCGTGCTGCTCCGTCGGGTCGCCGGACGCCTGGTCCGGATGCGCCACGCACCGCTCGGCGCGGGTGGCTCGGTGACGTTCGGCGTTCCCGCCCGGAAGGCGCGCACGACGTACGTCGTGAGGCTGGTCGCCACGAAGCGGCACGGACCCGCCTCGGCGTCGGTCAGCGTTCCCGGGGCCTGAGCGTCGGCCGCCGGATCAGCGGGAGATCCGTGCGCGGCCGTGGTCCCAGCCGAAGGCCGGGTGGCCGGTCAGAGCATGGCTCGCTGCGGGGACGGCGACGAGCACGGCGGTGAGCACGAGTCCGCCCATGACCTGGCGCGCCGTTCGGGTCGGCTCTGCGGCTGGCCCGGCGCGGATGCCCGAGACGAGCGTGGTCGCCAGGCGACGCCGCTCGAAGGCATCTGCTTCTGCCAGGTCGCGATACGAGGTCACGCCGGCCTCACCTCCAGATCCTTCCGACAGACAGGGCCGACACCGCCAGTGCGGGGAGCAGAAAGGCGACCGCAGCCGCCTCGATCCGGTCGCCGGCCAGGCCATGACGGCGTACGTCGGCGTGTGGCCAGAACGCCCGCCCGAGCAGCACCACGCCGACGGTCGCGACCGCGATCGCCGCGAGGAACCTCGACTCCCGGTGCAGCCACAACAGCGACGCCACGGTCGACACGAAGCCGAGCGCACCCGAGAGGACGCCGAGCATCACGTCGTGCGCCGACCGGTATCGACGGGTCCGCACGATCACCACAGCGCACCCGAGGACGGGTACGGCGGCGCTCGCCGGGCCGCACGACACGGCGACCGGGGCGAGCAGGACCAGGAGGAGGCCGACGGTGGCGGAGGCCGCGGTCAGGATCTCCCGGGCAAGACGAGCATCCTCCGCCAAGCGGGCCATGTCGATCGCGGCCGGGTCGCCCTCGCAGATCGACGTACCGGACGAGGCATGTCTCCCAGCACCCGAAGCGCTCAGGGCGAGCGTCGGGAAGCCACCGCTCGAGATCAGGACCAGCGCGAGCACCGTGGTCAAGGGCAGAGCCGGGTCGAGTGTCGTGGACTGCATCAGCAGACCGGTGCCAGTGCAGAGGGCGCCCGCGACCATGGCCGGCATCAGCAGCAGCCGCGACCTCGCCATCCCCAGCGCGCCGACGATGCCGATCCCGAGCACACCGATACCGGCCAGGGTGACGGGCGTGCCCGAGATCGACGTGCGCCAGCCCCAGGACAGGCCGGCGGCCGCGGCGTACACGCAGGCCGCGTTGCCCAAGGCCACCGCGGCGACCGTCTCGTGCCGGGCGCGGGAGAAGAGGATGGCAGTGACCACGAGCACGATCGAGAGGACGGCGGCGACCGTCGCAGCACTCGACGCCGCGTCGGTGGCGTGCTGGGCCACCAATGCCCCCGCGCCGAGGAGGAGCATCACGACTCCCGAGCAGAGAGTCATCGGTCCGCTCCAGTCGGGACCCCACGGCTCGACACCGCGTGCGACGACGTCCGCGAGTGCCTCGGCCGGGTCGTCGTGGACGGTCGGTAACGGGTCCGCGGCGTTCACCACGATCGCGATCGTGGCCCCGTGCCCGACGCCCTGTGCGGTCAGCCCCAGGTCGTGACGCAGGACTCGGCCGTCACGGGTCACGGCGCGGTAGCCGGCGTACGCCGTGACCACGTCGAGAAGCCCGAGGCGGCGTGCGAGCTCCGGGACGAGCTCGACGACGGGCACGTCACCCGAGAGCGCGAGGTCGACCCGACGCGAACCCGAGGTCACGGTGACGCGCACGAGTCCGGACACGGAGCCCGACGGTCGGCGTGCGTCAGACGCCGAAGGCGCGAGCGCCACGGGCATCGGCTGCGCGGTACGACGAGTTCGCCTGCGTGACCTGCTGCGACGTGTGACGCAGGAGGTCGCGCATCTCGGTGACCGCTGCCTCCCACCTGAGCTTGGCCCCCGAGTAGGCCTCCTGGGCTTCACCGATCCAGGCACTGCGCAGCGGCGCGAGGTCTTGCTCGAGACGCTGCAGCCGGGCATCGATCCTGCTGACGATGGCCATCAGGTCGTCGGCGGCCTGATCGAGACCGCTGTGGACGACCCTGAGTCCGTCCAGCTCCATGAGTCTTCCTCCTGTGGTGACCTGGCCGGGCTCAACCCAGCCGCTGCTGAGTGCGGGCGAAGGCAGCCGACTGGGACTCGTCGGTGCTCGTGTTGTCGTGTTCGGTCGCGCGAAGTGCTTCCTCGAAGCGATCGAGAGCCCCGATGATCGTGTGCTGCTTCTCCGACCAGGCCAGGCCCACGGCCTGGAAGGCCGAGCTGCCCTGACCACCCCACGTGGTCTTGGCCGCGACGAGGCGCTGCCCGAGCTCGCGGTCGAGCCGGTCGAAGTCGTGCCTGGCCTCCGAGACCATGGCGGCGGCCGCGGACAGGGCCCCCAGCCCTTGGCCCATCTCGGGTGCTGATGACATGGAGTGCTCCTTCCTCGGGTGCGGTGGGTCTGCCGACGGCCGCCGCTACGAGGAACCAGGTCTACCCCGTCTGCGCGATGCGGGCGACCGCTCTTCCACAGGCGCGCCAGGTGCGCATCATGGACGCCCGCATCCACAGCTGGACCGGGGCCGCCTGGACGACGCACCCGTTCCCTCCTAGCGTCCGACGTCTGATCATCTCGTCGTCGAGGAGGGCCGTTGGACACCCGGTTCGGGGCCTTCGTGCCACCGTCACCGTCGCCGCCCGACGGGGAGATCGCACTCCGTCCGCCTCCGCTCCTCCCACCCTCGGAGGACGCCGGCGGCGTCCTGATGAACGCGATCCCGATGCTCGGCAGCCTCGGCTCGATCGTGCTCGTCGCGACGATGGGCAGCTCCACGCCCGGTGGGCAGGGGCGCGGCCTCCTGGCCGCGGGCATGTTCCTGTTCGCCACGCTCGGCTTCATCGTCGTCCAAGTCGATCGGCAGCGGAAACAGCGCACCCGGACCGTCATCGGCACCCGTACCGAGTACCTCCGCTACCTCGGCACCGTCCGGAAGATCGCCCGCGACGCGGCCGCCCAGCAGCGCGCGGCCCTGCTCTGGCAGCACCCCGAGCCGTCGGCCCTGCCCGCGCTCGCTGACGAGCGGTCGCGGGTCTGGGAGCACAGGGTCACCGACGGGCAGTTCCAGGTGAGGTACGGCGTGCGCAGCCGGCCGCTGTCGCTCGAGCTCGTGCCTCCCGACCCGGGCCCGATCGACCAGGTCGACCCGGTGGCCGCCTCGGCGCTGCACCGGCTGCTCGCCGTACACCGGGTGCAGCCGAACCTGCCCGCGGTTGCCGACCTGCGTGCCTTCGACCGGATCGAGCTCTGTGGGGCCGAAGACGAGGCCAGGGCCCTGGCGCGGGCGATGATCTGCTCGGCGTCCGCGTTCTGGTCACCCGGGCAGCTCGCGATCGCCGTCCTGGCCTCGGAGGACTCGCTGGCCGAGTGGGACTGGGTCAAGTGGCTGCCCCACGCCCTGTCGGCGCAGGACGCCGACGCGGTCGGACCGCGGCGGATGGTGTCCACCGACCTCGCCGACCTCGCCGCGCTGCTTCCGCCGGACCTGGCCGAGCGTCCGCGCTTCGGTGCCGACGAGCGTCCCCCCGACCCCCACCTCCTCCTCGTCGTCGACGGCGGCGTGCTGCCACCCGACGACCACGTGATCCCGGCCGACGGTCTGCACGGCATGACCGTGCTCGACCTGCCGAGCCGCTGGGACGAGCTCGAGGACGGCTCTCGGTTGCGGCTGCTGTTCGAGGACGGCGCGGAGACCCACGACGGCCGGCCCACGATCAACGCCCTGCGACTGCGTGAGGCACCGGTGCGTGCCGGCGCCGACCAGTGCGACCTGGCCACGGCCGAGGCGCTGGCCCGCCGGCTTGCCCCGTTGTCCGTCGTCACGGCCGGCGTCGAGGCGGAGCCGGCCGGCGCGGGCGAGATCAAGGGTCCGTCCGACTTCATGGACCTGCTCGGGCTCGGCGACGTCCACCGCTACGACCCCGGCTCGGCGTGGCGCACCCGCCCCGCCCGCGACCGGCTCCGGGTGCCGATCGGGCTCGGCGACGGTGGCGGGCTGATCCACCTGGACATCAAGGAGTCCGCCCAGCAGGGCATGGGCCCGCACGGGCTGGTGATCGGCGCGACCGGCTCCGGCAAGTCGGAGTTCCTGCGCACGCTGGTGCTCGGCCTCGCGATCACCCACTCGCCCGAGCAGCTGAACATGGTGCTGGTCGACTTCAAGGGCGGCGCGACGTTCGCGGGCATGTCAGGGATGCCCCACGTCTCCGCGGTGATCACCAACCTCGAGAACGAGCTGACCCTCGTCGACCGCATGCAGGACGCGCTCTCCGGGGAGATGGTGCGTCGCCAGGAGCTGCTGCGCGACGCCGGCAACTACGCGTCGGTGCGCGACTACGAGCGCGCCCGGGCCGCGGGCGAGGACCTCGCCCCCCTGCCGTCGCTGTTCATCGTGGTCGACGAGTTCTCCGAGATGCTCTCGGCCAAGCCGGAGTTCATCGACCTCTTCGTCGCCATCGGCCGCCTCGGCCGGTCGCTCGGCCTCCACCTGCTGCTCGCCTCGCAGCGGCTGGAGGAGGGTCGGCTCCGCGGCCTGGAGTCGCACCTGTCCTACCGGGTCGGGCTGCGGACGTTCTCGGCCCAGGAGTCGCGCACGGTGCTCGGCGTACCCGACGCCTACGAGCTGTCGCCGATGCCGGGGCTGGGGTTCCTCAAGCCCGACCGGTCGACCCTGCTGAGGTTCACGGCGGCCTACGTCTCGGGTCCGGCGCCCGGGGCACCTGCCCGGTCAGTCGCCAGCGACGAGACCGGCGTCGTGCCGGTGATCCGGCCCTGGACCACCACCGAGGTGCTGGTGCCGATCGCGCCGGAGCCGGCGGTCGAGCCCGAGCCCGGGCCACGCCCTGCGCCGTCCGGCGAGCGGCAGACGCTGCTCGACGTGGCGGTCGCCCGGATGGACGGGTTCGGACCGGAGGCCCACCAGGTATGGCTGCCGCCGCTCGACGTACCCGACACGCTCGACGAGCTGATGACCGACCTCGAGCCCGACCCGGAGCTCGGACTGGTCTCGCGGCAGTGGCGCGCGCTCGGGGGCCTGACGGTCCCGCTCGGCACGGTCGACCGACCGCACGACCAGCGTCGCGACACGCTGGTCGTCAACCTGTCCGGGGCGAGCGGCCACGTCGCCGTCGCCGGCGGACCGAGGAGCGGCAAGAGCACGCTGCTCCGCACCCTGGTCACCGGCCTGTCGCTGACGACGACGCCGTTGGAGTCCCAGTTCTTCGTGCTCGACTTCGGGGGCGGCACGTTCGCGGCGATGCACTCGCTGCCGCACCTGGCCGGCATCGGCACGCGGTCGGAGCCGGACGTCGTACGCCGGATCGTCGCCGAGGTGACCGGGATCGTCGACCGTCGCGAGGCGTACTTCCGCACGATCGGCATCGACTCCATCGAGACCTACCGCACCCGGCGGGCGCAGGGCCGCGCCGACGACGGGTACGGCGACGTGTTCCTGGTCGTCGACGGTTGGAGCACCGTGCGTGCCGACTTCGGCGACCTCGAGCTGGAGCTCCAGCAGCTGGCCTCGCGGGGCCTCACCTTCGGCTTTCACGTCGTGACCGCGTCCTCCCGCTGGGCCGACTACCGCCCCGCCGTCCGCGACCTCCTCGGCACCCGGCTCGAGCTCCGGCTGGGCGACCCGATGGACTCCGAGATCGACCGCAAGCTGGCCACGCTGGTGCCGCCGTCGCGACCCGGCCGCGGGATGGTGCCCGCCAGGCTCCACTTCCTCGGCGCCCTCCCGCGCATCGACGGCGACCCCGAGGTCGCGACGCTGGGCGACGGCGTCGAGTCGATGATCGAGCAGGTCGCCGAGGCCTGGCGAGGACCGACCGGGCCCAAGCTCCGGCTGCTCCCCGACCTGCTCACCGCCGACGACCTGCTCACGCGGGCCGATGAGCCGACGAAGTCGAGCACGCGGCTGCTCCTCGGCGTCAACGAGAAGGAGCTCGCGCCCGTGGGGCTGGACGCGCAGGCAGAGCCGCACTGGCTGATCTTCGGCGACGCTCAGTCGGGGAAGAGCGCGGCGCTGCGCAGCTACGTCCACGAGGTGATGCGAACGCGGACGCCGAAGCAGGCGCAGCTCATGGTCGTCGACTACCGCCGGTCGCTGCTCGGTGAGGTGCCCGGCAGCTACCTGCTCGACTACCTGACCTCCGCGGCGCAGGCCACGCCCACGCTGGCCGACCTCGCGTCGTACCTGGCGAACCGCATCCCGGGCCCGGACGTGACCTCCGGGCAGCTGCGCAACCGGTCGTGGTGGACCGGCGCCGAGGTGTTCATCGTGGTCGACGACTACGACCTGGTCGCGACCAGCCAGAGCTCACCGGTCCAGGCGCTCCAGCCGTTGCTCGCCCAGGCCCGCGACGTCGGCCTGCACCTGGTCGTCGCGCGACGATCCGGCGGCGCCTCGCGCGTACTCTACGAGCCGGTCATCCAGTCGCTGCGCGACCTGGCGATGCCGGGGCTCGTGCTGTCGGGGAGCCCCGACGAAGGCCCTCTCATCGGCAACGTCCGGCCGGCGCCGGCTCCGGCGGGCCGGGGTCGGCTGGTCACCCGCGAGGGCGGCGTCGAGGTCGTCCAGCTGGCATGGAGGGAGCCGTCGCTGTAACCCCTTCTCGCAACCGTCGCAGACCGCGGGGTACGGCGCGCTTGCTCGCGTGTGCGACCCTCAGCGGCGGCCGATGCTGAACATCCCGCGCACGGCCTCGCGCGCGGCGTACTTCACGGCGTACTGGAAGGTGCTGGACTTCACGACCTTCTCGAAGGTGCCGTCCTGGGGCTTCGACGCCTTCGGCTTGGGCGTGGGCTTGGAGGTGTCCTTGGCCGCCTGCTCCTGCGCCTGCTTCTCGGCCCCCGCCTGCATCCGGGCGGCGAGCTTCTCGCTGGCGGAGTCGCGGTCGACCACCTGGGAGTAGGTCGCCCAGCCGGGGCTGGCCTTGACCGCGGCGTCCATGGCGGCCGGGTCGGCCGGACCCATCAGCGACTCGGGTGCGCGCAGGCGCGTCCACGCCACGGGAGTCGGCGCGCCGCGCTCGTTCATCACCGTCACGATCGCCTCGCCGATGCCGAGGGAGAGGATCACCTTGCCGAGGTCGTCGTACGACGAGGTGGGGTAGGTGTTCACGGTCTGCTTGAGCGCCTTGGCGTCGTTGGGTGTCGCCGCGCGTAGCTGGTGCTGCACGCGTGAGCCGAGCTGGGCGAGCACGTCGTCGGGCACGTCGGTGGGCGACTGGGTCACGAAGAAGACGCCCACGCCCTTCGACCGGATCAGCCGCACGGTCTGCGCGATCTGGTCGAGGAACGCCTTCGACGCGTCGCCGAACAGCAGGTGCGCCTCGTCGAAGAAGAAGACCAGCTTGGGCTTCTCCGGATCACCGACCTCGGGCAGGTCGTGGTACAGGTCGGCGAGCAGCCACATCAGGAACGTCGAGAACAGCGCCGGCCGGTCCTGCAGGTCGGGCAGCTCGCCCATCGACACCCTGCCGCGGCCGTCGGGCGCCACCTGGAGCACGTCGGAGGACTCGAACTCCGGCTCGCCGAAGAACGCGTCGGCCCCTTGGTTCTCGAACGCGATCAGCTCACGCAGGATCACACCGGCGGTCGCGCTGGACAGGCCGCCGAGCTCCTTGAGGTCGGGCTTGCCCTCGTCGCTGTCGAGGTAGTGGACGACGGCCCGCAGGTCCTTGAGGTCGAGCAGCGGCAGGCCCGCCTGGTCGGCGTAGTGGAAGACCAGGCCGAGGCTGGACTCCTGGGTCTCGTTGAGGCCGAGCACCTTGCTCAGCAGGATCGGCCCGAACGACGTCATCGTCACCCGCAGCGGGATGCCGGTGCCCTGCCCGCCGAGGGCGTAGTAGGTGACCGGGAAGCCCTTCGCCTCCCAGGTCTGTCCGACCGACGTGGCGCGCGCCTTGATCTTGTCGTCCTCGGTGCCCGGGACGGCCATGCCGGAGAGGTCGCCCTTGATGTCGGCGGCGAAGACCGGTACGCCGTTCGCCGACAACTGCTCGGCCAGCAGCTGCAAGGTCTTGGTCTTGCCGGTGCCGGTCGCGCCGGCCACGAGCCCGTGCCGGTTGAGCATGCCGAGGGGGATCTTGATGTGGACGTCGGACAGGTTCGTCTCGTCGAGCATGAGGCCGCCGAGCTCCAGTGCCGGGCCGGTGAAGGCGTATCCGGAGGCGACGGCGGCGGCGATCGGGTTGTCGGTCACGGATGAAATGTAGTCAGCCGGGTCGCGGGCGCGCCCTGCGTAGACTCGCCGCGTGATCTTCAAGCGGGTGGGTGACGGGCGACCGTACCCTCCGCACGAGCTGACTTCGGGCGCCTGGGCAGCCCTTCCGCCACGACAGGTGCGGCTCGACGAGCTGGTCACCACGAAGGACACGCTGCACCTCGACACCCTGCTCGACGAGGACTCGACGTTCTACGGCGACCTCTTCGCGCACGTCATCCGGTGGCGTGGGGAGCTCTACCTCGAGGACGGCCTGCACCGGGCCCTTCGAGCCGCCCTCCAGCAGCGCCACGTGCTCCACGCCCGGATCCACGAGATGGCCGACGCATGAGCCACGCGGGTTGAGACGCGCATGAACACCCACGTCAAGACGTTGCTGACCCTGGCCGTGCTCGCGGTCCTGGTGATGGTCGGCGTGACCTGGGGGTGGTCGTCGCTGACGACCCCCTTTCCGCACAAGGCGACCCCGAAGACCTGCTATCCGACCGAGCTCCAACCCGGCGACCGGGTCTCCGCGCCCAAGGTGACGGTCAGCGTCTTCAACGCCAGCGACCGGGTCGGGCTCGCCGAGTCGACGATGTCGGCGTTCGAGGACCAGGGCTTCGGGGCCGGTGACGTCGGGAACGCGCCCAAGGACGCCGTCGTCCACTACGCCCAGATCTGGGCCGCGGACCGTCACGACCCGGCGGTCCGGCTGGTCGCCAGCCGGCTCGGCCCGCACGCGAGCATCGTCGTCAAGAAGCACGGCGGTCCCGGCGTGATCGTGATGGTCGGCCCGGACTTCCAGACGCTGGTCCAGGGCAAGCAGTCCACGAAGGTCACCGAGCCGGTCACCCTCTGCTCGCCGCCGACCGGCTGACCCCTCGCTCCCCGCCGTCGGGGCTGATCCCTCCTTCGCCGACGTCGGGGTAGTCCGCGACGATCAGTCGCCGAGCCAGCGGCCGAGGCGGCCGTGCGCGGAGACCGTGCGGAGCCGCCTGACGGTCGGTTCCCGAAGGCCGCGCGGGGTGACCACGAGGAGGTCGTCGCCGCGGCGCAGGACGGTACGGCGTTCGGGCACGATCGCCCGCCCGTCGCGCACCACCATCGACACCGACGAGCCCTCGGGGAGCCGCAGCTCACCGACCTCCACCCCGTGCAGCCGCGAGACCGGGCTGATCGTCACCTGGAGCATGTCCGCGGAGAGTCGCTCGAGGGGCGCGACCTCGAGGTCGAGCGACCGCGGTTCGAGCTGGCGCGTCACTCCGAGCCACCCGGCGACCATGGGCAGGGTCGGGCCGGTCAGCACCGTGGAGATCACCACGATCACGAACACGATGTCGAAGAGGCGCTCGGCGTTGGTGACCCCTTCGGCGAACGGGATCGTGGCCAGCACGATCGGGACGGCACCACGCAGCCCGGCCCAGGACACGAACGCGATCTCGCGCCACGGCATCGGCTGGACGATCGCGCTGACCCAGACCGTGATCGGCCGCGCCACGAACGTCAGCAGCAGACTGCCCACGACGGCGATCCCGACCATCGACCACGTGATCCGGCTCGGCGTCAGCAGGAGGCCGAGCATCACGAACAGCCCGATCTGCGCCAGCCACGCCACACCCTCGGCGAACGAGCGGGTCGCCGTCCGGTGGGGCAGCTCGGAGTTCCCGAGCACGAGGGCGGCGATGTAGATCGCGGCGAAGCCGGACGCGTGCACGGTCGCTGAGGCGCCGTACGCCAGCAGCGTCAGGCAGACGACCGCAAGCGGGTAGAGACCCGAGGACGGCAGCGCGGCCCGGCGCATCAGCCAAGCGCCACCGAAACCGACCACGAGGCCCACGAGCACACCGCCCAGCAGCTCGAAGACGATCACCAGGACCGTGACCGCGATGCCGTGGTCGGCGACGGCCCCGGTCGAGATCAGGGTGACCAGGACGACCGTGGGGGCGTCGTTGAGCCCGGACTCGGCCTCGAGCGCGCCGACCAGGCGGGGCGACAGCGGCAGCCCGCGCAGGACGGAGAAGACCGCGGCCGCGTCGGTGGGCGAGGTGACGGCACCGAGCAGCACCGAGAGCTCCCACGACAGCCCGAGCAGGAAGTGAGCCCCCACCGCGACGATCGCCACCGATACGCCGACGCCCAGCGTCGCCAGCGAGACGCCCAGGCGCATCGAGGGTCTCACCTCTGCCCAGCTCGTGGTGAGACCGCCCTCGGCCAGGATCAGCGCCAGCGCTGCGAAGCCGAGCGCGTGGGCGAGCTCGGCGTTCTCGAAGTTGATCCCGATGAAGTTCTCGCCGAGGGCCACGCCCATCAGCAGGTAGAGCAGCAGGCTGGGCAGCCCGGCCCGGGAGCTGACCCGGACGGCCAGGATCGCCAGCAGCGTGACCCCCGCCCCGACCAGCAGGAACAGGTCGAGCTGGTGGACGTCGAAGGTCACGGGGGTGTCACCTCGCTTCGCAGAGCAGGGGCGGCGATGCCCGAGTTTAACGAGGCGCCCGCGAACCGATCGGCGGCCTTCGTCCACAGCTCCGGAAGGCCGTGGTTTCCACCGCGGAGGGTCGGGGCACCGTGCCAGCGCGGGCGGCTCTCGGGGCAGTCCGGGAAGGAGTACGACGATGTACGGCGACACCGCGGTGATCCGGGCTCTGGCACGCCGGATGAACGAGCGGGCGGCCGAGATCCGGGCCGAGGCCGACCGGCTCGTCGGCCGCGCCGAGGCCGTGCCGTGGACGGGCCTGGCCGCCGACGCGATGCGACATCTCGCCCGCGACCATGCCGTCCGGCTGCGAGCCTGCGCCGCGGCGCACGAGGCAGCCGGCACCGCGCTGGACCGGCACGCCCGCGAGGTGGACCACCTCGAGGAGCTGATCGCCGCGGTCGAGCACCGGGTGCTCCACCTGCTGCACTCCGCCTCGAGCGGCGTGGCCGGGTTCATCGGCCACGTGGTCCCCGACGCCGTCGACCACTGGGTCCACCACTTCGACCCACCACCGCACGGCAGCCTCGAGTGGCTCGACGTATACGTGCCGAGGCCGACGTGACCGGCCCGGACCTCGTGGTCGACGTCGACCTCGTGGTGCGTCGCGGCGGGACGACCACGCGACTGCGCGCCCGACACGCGCTGCGCGGGCAGACCGTCCGGGCCGTCGCGACCGACGGCGAGCGAGTCGAGGTGTCGTGCTTCGAGGTCTCGGACTGGCCGGCCCGGCTGACGCGCGCCTGCGCGGTGGGCGCCCCGCCGACCGGGTCGTCGCCGGCTCCGGATGGTCCCGGCCTGCCGTGGGACCTGGTCGTCGGCACCGGCGCGGCGCTGTCCGGCGACCGACCGGATCTGTACGACGAGCTGATCGCCCGCGATGCGCGGTTCGGCGAGCCGGTGCGCCGGCTCCACGCGTCGCTCGGCCGGCTGCGCGTCGTCGGCATCGTGCCGGGGCGGCGCTGCATCGGCTGGATCTCCTGGGTCCTGCAAGCCGACGGCTGGCGCGTTCTCACGCCGTACGTCGAGCGTGGACCCGACGGCGCTCGACGGATGATCCGGCTCGAACCCCGGCGACCCGAGGATCTCCCGCACGAGATCGGTCGATGGGCGGCATTGGTCCGATGACCGTCTCCCCGATCACCCGGGTCACCGGTGGTGTCGCCGGCCTGGCCGCGACGTACGCCGCGGTGCGGGCGCTGGCCGACCGGTTCGACGCAGCGGGCGACCACCTGCGCGACCACGCCGCCGCCGATGCCCGCGTCCTCACCGAGCCCGACCTCCTCGAGTCGGCCCCGCTGTCGCCGGTGACGTTCGCCGAGGCCGAGGCCCGGGTGCTCGACGCCTCGGCAGGGATCCATGGCGCCCTCGAGGCATCTGTCACATACGAAGCCGACGCCCTCCTCGTCCGCGCCACGGTCACGGCGTACGAGGAGTGCGACCGGCTGGTCGCGTCGTCCTTCGAAGTGATCGACTACGCCGTGGGCCGCGACGTCGGGTACGCAGTCGCGGCGGCCGCGCCCTCCCTCCTCCTGCTCGGACTGGCCGCCGGCCCGACCTGGGACCACCTGCCGGCCGGCGCGCGCCGGCGGCTCGGCGACACCGTTCAGGAATGGGCCGAGGAGCATCCCGAGGCCGTCCAGCACGGCGTCGACGCGACCGGCGGACTGCTGGACGGGTTGCTGGCCGGGCTGCCGGCCGGGCTGCCGGTCGTCTCGTGGCTGGCCGGGTTCGCCGCGTTCCATCCGACCGCGGGGGATGCGGCGGCCGACCTCGCGGCGCTCTACCCGAACGAGGGTCCACCGGCGGTACGTCGCCGCCACGACCTCGCGGTGCCCCTCGCCGACGTCCCGCCCCGTGACCTGACCGGGCTGATCCGCCACCTCGACCAGGTCTCCCTCCTCTCCCCGCCCGACCGGCCGGGCGACGCCGGGACGATCGAGGTGCAGAGCCTTGACGCGCCCGACGGCACGGTTCGCCACGTCGTGTACCTCCCCGGCACCGACGACTTCGCTCCCGCCCCGTGGGAGCACCACGGAGACGTCCGCGACCTGCCGGGCGACCTGCACGCGATCGTCGGCGACCACACGACGTACGCCGCGGGGATCGAGCAGGCGATGACCGAGGCGGGCATCCGGCCGCACGAGCCGGTGCTGCTCGTGGGGCACAGCCTCGGCGGGCTGGAGGCTGCGTCGCTGCTCGCCCACGGGTCGGGCTTCGACGTCACCCACGTCGTCACCGCCGGCTCGCCGCTAGGCGGGGTGCACGGTTACCCGGCGGGCACCCACGTCCTCTCGCTCGAGAACCGTGGCGACCTGGTCCCGCTCCTCGACGGCCGCGACAACGCCGACACGACCCAGCAGGTGACCGTCCAGTTCGACGACCACGAGACGTCCATGGTCGGCAACCATGGCCTGCAGCACTACCTGCGCGGTGCCGCCGCGGCCGACGCGTCAGCCGATCCGTCGGTCCGCGAGCAGCTCGACAGCCTGCGCACGGCCGGCTTCCTGGGATCGGACGACCCCACCACCGGGAGGGTCTTCCAGATCAGCCGGTGAGGGTTCGGGCGCGGACCTCGACCGCCTCGCCGACCTCGGCTACTCGCTCGTTGAGCCACGGCCCTCGTGGTGTCGGGTGGTTGCCGTATCCGCGCGATCGCGCGGTTGTGACAGTCCCCGGCCCCGATTCGATGTCACAACAGCGCGATCGCGCTGTTGCGACATCGCCCGGCCCGGTCGAGGAGGGTGTCCCGATCAGGATATCGGCAGACGGTTCGCCTACGTTGAACCCGATGCTCGGGGGACGCAGGCTCGGGACGGTTCCGACGTACGCCGTGGTGGCCGCGGCCGCGGTCGGATGCGTCGTCCTCCGGCTTCCCTTCGTGCACGGCGTGCCCTACACCGACGAGGGCGGCCTGCTGGTCGTCGCCCGGCAGTGGCACGCGCACGGTCCCTACCTGTACGGCGACCTCTTCGTCGACCGCCCGCCGTTGCTGCTGCTGTTCTTCCGGGCCGCCGCCGACCTGGGCGGCATCGTCCCGCTGCGCTTCCTCGGGCTCGTCCTGGTCGCCCTCACCGTCGTCGCCGCCGGGGTTGCGGGCCACCTGCTCGGCGGTCGCCGTGGCGCGACCTGCGCGGCCCTGGTGACCGCGGCGCTCCTCGCCGACCCGCGGCTCGGGACCCGTGAGGTGGACGCCGAGACCGTCGGGATCCCGTTTGTCGTCCTGGCCGCCACCCTCGCGCAGAGCGCCGTCCGCCTCACCCCCGGTCGTCGCCGACGGCTGCTCCTGCTCGGCGCCGGTGCTGCCGGAACGTGTGCGGTACTGGTCAAGCAGAACCTCGCCGGCGGGCTGGTGTTCGCCCTCGTCCTGGTTGCCGCCACCGGGATGGAAGGGCGCGCCGGCCGACGTACGGCGGGCGAGGTCGGCGTCGTACTCGCCGGCGCCGCGGTGCCGCTCGCCGCGGCTGTCGGCTGGTGCGGCGTCGCGGCCACCGGGCCGGGCGGGCTCTGGTACAGCGCCTACGGCTTCCGACTCGCCAGCAGCAGCTCACTGTTCGACGAGACCTCCGGCACCCAGATGGCGCGCCTGCACGAGCTGCTCTGGGCCGCGCTGTGGAGCGGCCTGTCCGTGCTGGTGCTGGTCTCCGTCGCGCAGCTGCTCCGCCGGGGCCGGCCGGACCCCGTGGCCCTGGCCCTGCTGGCGATGCTGGTCGTCGAGGTCGTCGGAGTCGCGGGCGGCGGCTACTACTGGACCCATTACCTGATCGGCCTGGTCCCGGCGACCGCGCTGCTGACCGCGCGGGCGGCCGGCGCGGCCACCCGTCCGGTGCTGCTCGGCGGCCTCGTCGCCGCCACCCTCCTGTCCAGCGTCGTCGAGACCGCCCAGGTCGCCACCGACCTCACGCCCGCCGACCGAACGCAGGTCGGGGCGCTGACCGGTTGGTTCGAACGGGTGCAGCAGCCCGGCGACAGCGCGTTGGTGCTGTACGGCGAGGCCTCCCTGTTCGAGACCACGCGACTGCGCCCGGCGTACCCCTATCTGTGGACCCTGCCGCAGCGGGTCCTCGACCCGCACCTCACCCTGCTCGTGCGCACCCTGGACGGGTCGCCCGGCCCGAGGTTCGTGGTCGTGCGCTCCGACCTGGACTCGTGGGGGCTGGACCCAGGCGGTCGGGTCGACCGCGCGCTCGCCCTGCACTACCGGGTGGCGGCGCACGTCGCCGACGACACGATCTACCTCAGGCGAGGCACGGTCAGTCAGAACGCTCCGTGACGTCCCTCGCCGCCGGCGAACCGCCGGGCGCCCTCGGCGGCGCTCGCCATCGACCTGAGCCCGTGCTCGAGCTCGCGGGCCATGCCTTCCTGCTCGGTGAGGCCGTGCTGGTCGAGCAGGCTCGCACGGTCGTGGCGCAGGCAGTCCTGGGGAAACGCCGCCAGCTCCCGGGCCAGCTCCCGGGCCGCGGCACCGGCCTGTCCAGGTGGTACGACGCGGTTGACCAGCCCGATCCGCTCGGCCTCGCCGGCCGTGACCGGACGGCCGGTGAGCACCAGGTCCATCGCCCGGCTCGTCCCGATCAGCCGGGGCAGTCGGACCGTGCCGCCGTCGACCAGCGGCACACCCCACCGTCGGCAGAACACCCCGAACGTCGCGTCCTCGGCCGCCACCCGCAGGTCGCACCAGACGGCGAGCTCGAGGCCGCCGGCGACGGCGTACCCCTCGACGGCGGCGATCACCGGCTTCGACAGCCGCAGCCTGGTCGGCCCCATCGGCCCGTCGCCGGCGGCCTCGACGCGGTTGTCCAACGCCTTGAGATCGGCACCCGCACAGAACGTGCCGCCGGCCCCGGTGAGCACCGCCACGGACTGTGATGCGTCACCGTCGAACACCCCGAACGCCTCCATCAGCGCCTCCGCGGTCGCCAGGTCGACGGCGTTGCGCGCCTCAGGGCGATCGATGGTGACGGTCGTGACCGGCCCGTCCTGCTCCACGCGCACGCTCATCACGTCAGCGTAGGGCGGTGGCTCAGCGACCGCGTTGCCGCACGAAGACCACCACGCCGGCGATCAGCAGGAGGACCGCAACCACCAGGAACGGCCAGGGACTCCACTCGTCGCCGCATTCGGTGCTGGTGGCCGTGTAGGTGCAGACCTCGCCGGGGCCGCCGCGGTTGAGCCACGCGACGTACAGGAGCGGGAGCGCGGCGCCGCTGATGATCCCGGCCATGCCCCACCCGAAGTCCACCGCCCACAGCAGGAACCCGCAGAGGACGAACGTCGCCAGCAGGACGAACGGGCCGACGGTGAGCAGCGAGAGCACCCCGAATGCCAACCCCGCCCCGATCAGGCACCACCCGAGGAAGGCGGGTACCGAGTCGCCGGGCGCCTTCACGACGCGCTCCCGCGGGCCTTCTCGGCCCGAGCCACCGCGCGGCGAGCACGCGTGCGGACAGCGCGCACGGCGACCGGTGGCAGGCCGTCGAACGCCGTGACGAGTGCGCCGATCGCGTCCAGCGACGCGAGCGCCGCGCCGGCCGCGTCGGGGTCGACCCCGTCGTAGAGCTCCAGACCGATGAACCCGGCGGCCACGGCGCGCGCGAGCCCGGCAGGCTCGACGAGCCCGGCCAACGGCGTCGCCGGGAGGACGCGGCGGAGCACGGTCTCGACCTCGCCCGCCCAGCGGTCCATGGCGTACCGGCCCGCGCCCGCGAGCCTCTTGTCGCGCATCGCGCCGGCCATCACCTGTGCCATCTGCAGGACGTTCCCGGCCCGCCGCTCGGCCTCGTGGAGGTCTCGCCCGACCGCGAGCAGCTCCCCCAGCGAGGCCACGTCGGAGAAGCGGTCGCGGTACGACGCGACGGCGAGGTCGACCGATCGGCGTACGGCGGCCGCCAGCAGGTCGGCGACGCTACCGAAGTGGTAGAAGACCAGCGCCTGGTTGACCTCGGCGCGAGCAGCGACGCTCCGGGCCGACACCCCGACCACGCCGTCCTCGGCCAAGGCGACCGCGGCCGCGTCGAGCAGCTTGTCGCGTGTCGTCACCGTGTCGTCACCGTGTCGTCACCGCTTTCGCCTGAGCGATTTGAGCGATTGCTCAATCCCAGCGTACTCCCCGAATTGAGCGTTTGCTCAAACGATCGGTCAACGTTTTGGACTATTCGGCGATTCGCCAGACACTCCTCTCGGACGTCGGGTAGAACCGATGTCCTCGGCAACCAATACGCGGTTGCCCGAGTTTCCACAAGGACCGCGCACTCGGGACACGAACTGTCCTGGAACGCGCTGGCATCTTGCCCTCTTTAGAAATGGGAGACATGAACAAGTCACGCCTCATCACAGTCGGCTCGGCGGCGGCGGTGCTCGCCCTCACGGCCGGGGCCGCTTCGGCCGCCTCGAGCATGATCACCAGCAAGGACATCCGGGACGGCGCGGTCCACCGGGCCGACCTGAGCAAGGGCGTCGTGCGCGACCTCGACAAGGCCCAGGGCCTGAACGGCCCGATCTACCGCATCGCCCACTACGACGGTGGCGCCAGCGGCACGGCCGTCGCCACGGTCGCCTGCGCCGACAACGACGAGAAGTCGCAGAAGTACATCGCCATCGCCGGCGGTACCCAGATCATCAACGCCGACGGGGACACGAACTTCAGCAACGACGCGACCATCGCGGTCTCCGACTCGTTCCCCGGCCGCATGGACTGGACCACCCAAACCCCCAAGCCGAACCGGCTCGACGGCTGGGTCGTCCGCTGGGACGACGCCGCCAAGTCGACCCCCAAGGTGAACGTCTGGGCGGTCTGTGTGAAGCGGTCGGACAACGTGAAGGTCCAGACCACCAACTACTGATCGTCCATCCCCCCGGACTGTCACGCCCGCTGCCCCGGCTCCGGCCGGGGCAGCGGCATGTCAGGACGGGTCTGCTGGTGCGGCGAGGTCTGCGGGGTCGGTGTTGGCGCCGCACAGGACGATCGCCACCCGCTCACCGTCGGCGGGACGGTAGGCGCCACTGAGCAGTGCGGCGACGGGTGCGGAGGCACCGGCCTCGAGGACGAGCCGGTAGCGGTCCCAGAGCCGGCGACGCGCATCGAGGATCGCGGAGTCGTCGACGAGCACGCCGACCACGTCGGTACGACGGGCCACCTCCCACGCGATCGACCCGATCCGGCGGGCTCCCAGCGAGTCGGCCGCCACGCCCGAGACCGAGACGTCGACCGGCTCGCCGGCGGAGAGGGCCTCGTGCAAGGTCGGCGCGGTGACCGGCTCGACGGCGACGACGCGCGCCGTACCGTCGACCGCGGTTGCCACACCGGACATCAGGCCGCCGCCACCGACGGCGACCAGCACGGTGTCCACGCCACGTCCCGTCTCGTCGAGCTGCTCCATCAGCTCCAGGCCCAGGGTGCCCGCGCCGGCACAGATCTCGGGCTGGTCGTAGGCGTGGCAGTAGATCGCACCGGTCCCCGCCAGGTGCTCCATCGCGGCGTCGTAGGCCTCGGCGTACTCGGTGCCGCGCGCCACGACGGTGGCGCCGTACTCCTGGAGCCGGCGGAGCTTGGTCGGCGACGCGTTGGTCGGCACGAAGACGGTCGCGGGAACCCCGACTGCCGCCGCGGCGAAGGCGTTCGCGAGCCCGGCGTTGCCGCCCGAGGCGACCACGATCCCGACCTCTGGGTCGAGCTCGCCGCGCTCCCGCGCCGCCAGGATGCGGTTGAAGGCCCCGCGCGGCTTGAACGTGCCGGTGTGCTGCAGCAGCTCGAGCTTCAGGCAGCCGCCCCCGGCCAGCCAGTCATCGCCGGCGTCGACGACCTGGACCGGGGTACGGCGTACGTGGCCGCGGATGCGTCGTGCCGCGTCCTCGAGGTCCTCCCGATCCACCGGGTCATCGTCGCACCGGTGCCGGACGAGCGAGATCCCGGCACCCGTCACGCAGCGGGCGTGTCAGGAGTACCGGGATCTCGGCGTGGCGGTGGCGGCGGGATTTGAACCCGCGGTGGACTTGCGCCCACAAACGCTTTCGAGGCGTTCTCCTTAGGCCGCTCGGACACGCCACCGCCGGAGAGGCTACCCGAGGCGTTGGTGGGCGAAGAAATCGTCCAGGAGGGCCGAGCACTCCTCGGCGAGCACCCCACCGACGACCTCGGGTCGGTGGTTGAGGCGGCGGTCGCGGACCACGTCCCAGAGGGATCCGACCGCCCCGGCCTTGGCGTCGTACGCCCCGAACACGAGCCGGTCCAGACGCGAGAGGACGACCGCGCCGGCGCACATCGTGCACGGTTCGAGAGTCACCACGAGGGTGCATCCGTCGAGCCGCCACTCGCCGGTCGCTTGCGCGGCACCGCGGAGGGCGACCAGCTCGGCGTGGCCGGTCGGGTCGCCGTCGCGCTCACGGATGTTGTGGCCGCGCCCGATCACCGAGCCCGCGGCGTCCAGCACCACCGCCCCGATCGGGACGTCGCCCGACTGCTCAGCGCGCGCGGCTTCGTGGAGGGCGGCCCGCATCGCGACGTCGTCCACGATCAACGGCATGCTCACAGAATCGGGCACGGGTGGTCGGGCTCGCGGTTCAGGCCGAGGTGAGACCGACGGCCTCGTCGAAGAGCCGACCGAAGCCGAGTCGGCGCGCCACGTCGGAGAGCATCTCGTCGGGATAGAGGTCGAAGTCGTCGAGCAGCACACCCATGTCCATGGCACCCATCCCCAGGTCACCGAGGATGTCGAGGTCGCCGGCCGGCGCCTGCTCGTCGTCGTCGTCCGGCTCGGGGAGGTTGAGCTCGCTGACCGCCGAGCTGGCCAGCTCCCACTCCTCGGCGGCGGTGATGTCGGAGAGCAGGATGCGCGCCGACGGACCGGCCACCCGCACGATCACGAAGAAGTCCTCGTCGATCGCGACCATGCCGAGAGCCCCGCCGTCACCGGGGAACCGACGCAGTGCGCCGCAGAGGGTCGGGACGTCGCTGAGTACGTCGTGCGCGAGCTCGGCGACCTGCCAGACGCCTTCTTCGCGGTAGGCGGCCAACGCGAAGTCGACACCATCGATCTGCTCGCTCACGGCCACCTCCGATCGCCATCCGCACCAACAAGACACATCCAGGGTGACAGAGGCGTCTGGCGGTGCCAACCCTGATCTGGTCCGCTTGCCGCCCTCCGCCACCGGCCGTCTGCCGGTCCTGGTGAGCACCGGGGCGACCCGACCGTCCCGCTAGGGTGCGGGCCATGCGCACGATCGTCGTCGACCACCCGCTCGTCGCCCACAAGCTCACCGCCCTGCGCGACGAGCGGACGGACTCCCCGACGTTCCGCCGGCTGGTCGACCAGCTGGTCACCCTGCTGGCCTACGAGGCGACCCGCGACGTGCGCGTCGAACCCTACGAGATCACCACTCCGGTGGCGCCGACGTCCGGCGTACGGCTGTCCTCGCCCCAGCCGATGGTGGTGCCGATCCTGCGAGCCGGACTCGGGATGCTCGAAGGGATGATGAAGCTGCTGCCCACCGCGGAGGTCGGGTTCCTCGGGATGATGCGCAACGAGGAGACGCTGCGGGCATCGACGTACGCCGAGAGGTTGCCCGACGACCTCGCCGGCCGGCAGTGCTACGTGCTCGACCCGATGCTCGCCACCGGCGGCACCCTCGCGGCCGCGATCAAGTTCCTCACCGACCGCGGCGCCGACGACATCACCGCGATCTGCCTGCTCGCCGCGCCCGAGGGATGTCAACGCCTGGAGGGGGAGCTGGAGGGGCACGACGTCCCGGTCACGGTGGTCACCGCGGCGATGGACGAGAAGCTCAACGAGAAGGGTTACATCGTCCCGGGTCTCGGCGACGCCGGCGACCGGCTGTACGGGCTCGCCGAGTAAGGGAGCGCGGTTGCGAGCAAGCTCGCTGTGGTGTTCGTTGCGGCGTTCGTTACGGGGTTCGTTGTGGTGTTCGTTGCGGTGGCCGGCCCGACTCCGTCGGCCCGGCCGTCCTCACCCGGGAAAGATCTGGACCGTGCCGGTCGCGATCAGGATCGCGATGATCACCACCAGCAGGCCGAGGACGGCGTACACGACCTCCTTGCTGACGGTCGTCTCCCGGGACTCCGGCTTCTCGTACCGGTGGCCGTCGGGCTTGAGCATCGGCTCGTCGTCGTCGTTCTGACTCATGCCGGGTCAACGAGCGACCGCCCACAACGTCATACGAAGTGGTCGCTAGAACAGCCAGAACGTATGACGTTGCGGTCTCACAGGGCCTTGACCGCGTTCAGCAGCTTGCCCATGGAGTCCTTGGCGTCACCGAACAGCAGCGACGTCTTCTCGTCGAAGAGCAGCTCGTTCTCGATGCCGGCGAAGCCGGGCCGCATCGAGCGCTTCATGAAGATGATCTGGCGCGCCTCGTCGGCGTTGAGGATCGGCATCCCGTAGATCGGGGCGCCCGGTGTGGTCTTGGCGGCCGGGTTGACCACGTCGTTCGCGCCGACCACGAGGACGACGTCGGCGTCCTTGAAGTCACCGTTGATGTGGTCCATCTCGCGCAGCTGTTCGTAGGGCACCTGGGCCTCGGCGAGCAGCACGTTCATGTGCCCGGGCATCCGGCCGGCGACCGGGTGGATCGCGTAGTCGACCTGCACACCCTTCTCCCCGAGTACGTCGACGAGCTCGCGCAGCGAGTGCTGGGCCTGGGCCACGGCGAGGCCGTAGCCGGGCACGATGATCACGCGGTCGGCGTACCCGAGCATGATCGCGGCGTCCTCGGGGTTGACGCTCCTCACCGGCCGGTCGCTGGCCTCGCCGGCGCCGAGGGTCGAGCCACCCTTGAGCGCGCCGAACAGGATGTTCGTCACCGAGCGGCCCATCGCGCGAGCCATCAGCAGCGTGAGGAACGTACCGGAGGCGCCGACCAGGGTGCCGGCGACCAGCAGAAGCACGTTGGAGAGCACGTAGCCGCTGGCGGCGACGGTCAGGCCGGTGAACGCATTCAGCAGGGAGATCACGATGGGCACGTCGGCGCCGCCGACCGGGAGCACCAGCAGGAGACCGATCAGCAGGCCGACCAGCCCCAGGACCACACCGACCCACATCCGCGGGTCGTTCACCAGGAGTCCGGCGAGCACGAGGGCCGCGACCAGCGAGCCGCCGAAGGCGACGGGCAGTCCCGGGAAGACCACCGGTCGTGAGGTCATCAGCTCCTGGAGCTTGGCGAAGGTGACGATCGAACCGGCGAACGAGATCGAGCCCACCGCGATCGTGAACGCCGTGGCGGCCAGGTTGAACCACGGCGCGTCGCCCGCCGTCTCCACGACGTCGTGCAGCTCGAGCAGCGCGACCAGCGACGCGGCGCCGCCACCGACGCCGTTGAACAGGGCCACCATCTGCGGCATCTGCGTCATCTGGACGGTGCGCGCGCCGTACACGCCGCCGATCGTGCCGACCACGATCGCGGCGATGATCAGCGGGACGTGCTTGAGGTGCAGGTCGGTCCAGAAGAACGGCACCAGGCACGCGACGACGGCCGCGGCGGCGCCGAGGAGGTTGCCGTTACGGGCGTTCTTCGGGCCGGAGAGACCCTTGAGCGCGAGGATGAAGCAGACGCCGCAGGCCAGGAAGACCAGCTGGATCCAGGTCGGCATCAGGCGGCACCGTCCTGGTCGTTCTTGGGTGCCGCGGGCTTCTTGCGCACGAACATCTGGAGCATCCGGTCGGTGACCACGAAGCCGCCGACCATGTTGACCGACGCGAGCACGATCGCGATCAGCCCGACGACCAGGGCGAGGTCGTTGTCGGTGGTGCCGGTGACCAGGATCGCGCCGAGCAGGATGATCCCGTGAATGGCGTTGGCGCCGGACATCAGTGGCGTGTGCAGGGTCGAGGAGACCTTCGAGATCACCTCGATCCCGACGAAGACGCTGAGCACGAAGATCGTCAGCCACACGACTCCGGTGTCGAGGGTCACTGGTCGGC
Source organism: Nocardioides sp. (assembly GCF_036493135.1). GTDB lineage: Bacteria > Actinomycetota > Actinomycetes > Propionibacteriales > Nocardioidaceae > Nocardioides. The sequence continues at coordinate 26,158 of NZ_DASXQG010000064.1, forward strand.
CTCCTGGTCGTAGGGGAGATCGAGCTGCTCGTCGGGCGGTGCGCTGGTCTCGGGCTCCGGCTCCGGCTCCGGCTGGGGCTCCGGCTCGGGCCCCGGCTGGGCCGGCCCCTCGATCTGCTCGCGGGTGGGCTCGTGGACGATCCGGCCGTCCTGCGTGACGCAGCTGCCGGACAGGATCTCGTCGGCGTAGTCCGGAGCGAACAGGGCGTGGCCCTCGTCGTCCCGGGTGGTCATCAGGGTGACCAGGTTGACGACGTTCTGGGCGTAGAGCTTGGACGCCGGCCCGGGCATCTGACTGGGCACGTTCCGCCCGCCCCAGACCTGGGCGTTGCCGATGCGGACGACCTCGCCGGCCACCGAGCCCTCGACGTTGCCACCGGTCTCGGCGGCGAGGTCGACGACGACCGAGCCGGGCTTCATCTGCTCGACCATCTCGCGAGTGACCAGCATCGGAGCGGTGCGGCCCGGGACGGCCGCGGTGGTGATCAGCGCGTCGGCCGCCGCGATGTACGGCGTGAGGAGGTCACGCTGGCGGGCCGCGCGGTCCTCGGTCATCTCGCGGGCGTAGCCGCCGGCCCCCTCGAGCGTCTCCAGCTGGAGATCGATCGCCTTCGCTCCCATCGACCGGATCTCCTCCGCGGCGGCGGCGCGCACGTCGTACGCCCGGACGACGGCGCCGAGGCGCTTGGCGGTCGCGATCGCCTGCAGCCCGGCGACGCCGGCGCCGAGCACGACGACCTCGGCGGCCTGGACGGTGCCGGCGGCGGTCATGTTGAGCGGCAGGAAGCGGCGGAGCATGCCGGCCGCGACGATCGCGCAGCGGTACCCGGAGACCAAAGCCTGTGAGCTGAGGGCGTCCATCGACTGGGCACGCGAGATGCGCGGGATCAGCTCGACGGCGTGGGCGGTGACACCAGCGTCGCGCAGCTCGACGACGGTCTCCGGCTCCTGGTTGACCGGCAGGAAGGAGATCGTGGTCGTGCCGCGGGCCAGTCCGCGGATCCGCTCGGCGGCCAGCGGCTGCACGGACACCACGAGGTCGGCACCGTCGAACGCCGCGTCATCGAGTACGGCGCCCGCCGCGGCGTACTCCTCGTCGGCGATCAGCGCGTGCAACCCCGCCCCCGGCTCGACCGCGACGTCGTACCCCAGCCCGGTCAGCTTGGCGACCAGCTCCGGCACCATCGCGACACGTGACTCGCCGTCCCGAGCCTCCTTGGCCACTGCGATCTTCACGCGGACGAACCTAGGGCATGGCCCCCTCACCTCCCACACACCTCACCCCTCCGCCGCGCGCTCTTCTCCACAGGCTGGCGGGGTACTCCCTGACGAAACCGTCCCGATCTCGCCGATTTCGGGACCGTTCTGTCAGGGACTACCCCTTCAACTCGAACTCCTCCACAACCTCGTAGCGGGGGCGATTGCGGGGGCCCTCACCGAGGTACGACGCGACGAGGGTGAACCGGTCGACGATCCAGGACGGACCCCGGTAGGAGTCGAGGAGCCGGACCCAGGCCGTGACCTCGTCGGGGTGGCCGAGCCGGGCGACGGTGACATGCGGGCGGAAGCGCCGGCCGTCGACGGGGATGCCGGCGCGGTTAGCCGCCGCCCTCGCTCCGGTCGCCATCCGCGACAGCTCGACCCGCGCCTGCTCGGCCAGGTCGAGCCCGGCCCAGAGCACGCGTGCGCGGGCGGCGTTCGGGAAGGCGCCGCCGCCGGCGATCACCGCCGGAAACGCGGTACGGCGCGCGGCCGCCCGGCCCAGCCGCTCCACGAGGTCGTCGAGCTTCCGGTCCGGTACGTCGGCAAGGAAGGCCAGCGTGACGTGGAGCTGCCCCGCCGGAGCCCAGCGGTACGCCGCGGCCGACCGGCGTACGTCGAGGAACGCGTCCAGATCCTCGACCACCTCCGGCGGCGGCACCACCGCGACGAACGCTCGCATCGGACGTCGAGAGCTCAGACGTGCGTGCCGACGACCGATCCCACGGCGTACGTGACCGCCATCGCGAGCAGCCCGCCGGCGACGTTCCGGCCGACCGCACGCCCGATGGGACTCAAGCCCAGCCGCGCCTGGATGAACCCGGCGACCGCGAGGGCTACCGCGACGGTCGCCACCGTCGCCCAGACCCGGACCGACAACGGGGTCAGCGTGATCGCCAGCAGTGGCAGCAGCGCCCCGATCGTGAACGAGATCATCGACGCGAAGGCGGCGTGCCAGGCGTTGGTCAGCTTCTCCGGGTCGATGCCGAACTCGATCTCGGCGTGTGCGGCGAGTGCGTCGTGCTCGGTCAGCTCCGCGGCGACCTTGCGGGCGGTGTCGCGGCTCAACCCCTTCTTCTCGTACATCCTGGCCAGCTCGCGGAGCTCGGTCTCCGGCATCTTCTCCAGCTCTTCGGCCTCCAACGCCAGCATCGCCTGCTCCGAGTCGCGCTGGGCGTTCACGGAGACGTACTCCCCCGCCGCCATGGAGAGCGCACCCGCGACGAGCCCGGCCACACCGGCGACGAACACCGGGGACCGCTCCGAGGTCGCCCCGGCCACTCCCATGACGATGCCGGCGACGGAGACGATCCCGTCGTTCGCGCCGAGCACTCCGGCCCGCAGCCAGTTCAGCCGGTTGCCGACATCGTCGCCTATCTCCTCGTGCCAGTGCTGAGGATTCTCGTCGGTGCCGATCTCCATGCTCACCGAACGATCCTCCCCAGCGCCGGGAGCGCTTGCAAGCAAGGCTAGCCTCCGCTCACCGTCCCTGCCGGTGGTCGTATGCGCGCGCCGTCGTGGGCACCGCTCCCTACTCTTGGCGTCGTGGTCGCTCACGTCGCCCGACGGGCGCTCCTCGCCGGAGGCCTCGGTGGTGCCCTGGTGGCGTGCGCTCCGCAGGACGCCCGGCCCCCGGCCGACTCGCCCGCTCCGTCGGTCTCGCCGTCCCGCGGCTCGTCGTCCGGGCCGCCGACCAGCGCCGACTGGAAGCGACTCGCCGCACACGTCGACGGCACGCTCGCCCGACCCGGCTCCGCGACGTACCACACCGTGCGCCTCACCCAGAACCCTCGCTACGACGGCGCCCGACCGCTCGCGGTCCTCTCCGTGGCGAGTGCGAAGGATGTCGCCACCGCGTTCTCGTTCGCGCAGGACCACGGCGTCCGGGTCGCGATCCGGTCCGGCGGCCACAGCTACCCGGGCTGGTCGGCCGGCGACGGCGCGCTCGTCGTCGACGTACGACCCCTCGACAAGGTCTCGCTGGCCGGCACCACCGCGACCGTCGGCGCGGGCGCCTCGCTGGTCCAGGTGTACGACGTGCTCGGCTCGCGCGGTCGCGGGGTCCCGGGCGGCTCGTGCCCGACCGTCGGCATCGCCGGACTCACCCAGGGGGGCGGGGTCGGCGTGCTGACCCGCGCCTACGGACTCACCTGTGACTCGGTGACCGCGATGGAGGTCGTGCTCGCGGACGGGAAGGTCGTGACCGCGAGCGCCGACCATGAGCCCGACCTCTTCTGGGCGCTGCGAGGAGGAGGGGGCGGCCACCTCGGCGTGGTCACGTCGTTCACGTTCACGACGTTCGCGGCGCCGGCGATCACGCGCGCCTACCTCGCCTGGCCGTACTCCGCGGCTACCCAGGTCGTCCCGCAGTTCCTGCGCACGGTGCCGAGATCGGACCGGCGGCTGTGGGCCACGCTCAAGGTCCTCGGTGGGCAGACGCACCCCAGCGGGCCGTCGTTGTTCATGTCCGCGACCTGGACGGGCCCGTCGTCCGCGATGAGCGCGGCCCTTCAGCCCTTCCTGTCGCAGGTACCGAGCCCGACCACCGACTCACGCAGCACCGCCAGCTACCTCGACACGATGCTCACCTACGCCGGGTGCTCCTCCATCCCGGTCGGCCGGTGCCACACCGGGCCTGGCGGCTCGCTCGACCGCCAGGCGTTCGCGGCCACCTCCCACATCGTCAACTCCCCCGACGTGGACACGAGCGCACTGGACGCCCACGTGAACGCGGCACAGGGCAGCGGGCTGACGGAGGCCGGGCTCTCGATCGATGCGCTGGGCGGCGCGGTCAACGACATCGGCGGCGGCGACACGGCGTTCGGGCACCGCGGCGCCTTGGCCACCGTGCAGTACACCGCGACGTACGACGCGGGGCCGGCCACGGCCGCGACGACGTACGTGCGGAGGTTCCGCTCGGCGATGGCGGGCGCCTGGGGCACCGGCGCCTACGTCAACTACGCCGACGCCTCGCTCTCGGACTACCAGCAGGCCTACTTCGGATCGAACGCCGGCCGGCTCGCGCACGCACGCACGACTTACGACCCACACGGGTTCTTCACCCAGCCGCAGGACTACTAGAACGACGGGCTCAGCGGTACTCGGGGTTCTCGTAGTCGAACCGGCAGCCCGCGTCCCACTCCGAGCGCTGGTTGCCGTACGCCGGCACGCCGCCCGCGTCCGTGAGCAGCTTGGCCAGGTGCATGAGGTTCCAGGTCATGAAGGCGGTGTTGCGGTTGGTGAAGTCGTTCTCGGGACCACCGCTGCCCGGGTCGAGGTACGACGGCCCAGGTCCTGCTTCGCCTATCCAGCCGGCATCGGCCTGCGGGGGAATGGTGTAGCCGATGTGCTGCAGCGTGTAAAGCACGTTGTGGGCGCAGTGCTTGATGCCGTCCTCGTTGCCGGTGATCAGGCACCCACCGACCCGGCCGTAGTAGAGGTACTGCCCTTGCTCGTTGAGCAGGTGTGACCCGCCGTACAAGCGTTCGTGCACCTGCTTCATCACCGAGCTGTTGTCACCCAGCCAGATCGGCCCCGCGAGCACGAGGATGTGAGCAGCCTTGACCAGATCGAAGATCTCCGGCCAATCGTCGGTCTGCCAGCCGTGCTCGCGCATGTCCGGCCAGACGCCGGTGGCGATGTCGTGATCGATCGCGCGGACGACGTCGACGTGCACGCCGTGCTTCTCCATGATCTCGCGGCTGGCGTCGACCAGCCCCTGGGTGTTGCTCGGCTCGGGTGACTTCTTGAGCGTGCAGTTGATGAAAAGGGCACGGAGCCCGGTGAAGTCGTACGCCGTGTCATTCATGATCGCGGGACCTTCCAGGAGTGGCGCGGCTGACGGGTTGTCAGGTGACAGTGCCGTCAGCACGACCTCGCGTTACACGAGAGCTCGGACTGTTCCGCCTGATTGAGGCATCTGCCTCACGCGAAGAGCGCGTGCCTCCGCCTAGCGTCGCGGCATTCGACCAGGCACAGGGCCTGGTCGCCGAGCAGGAGAGTGTGAGATGCCTGTGACCACCCCCGACACTGTCGAGCGCCAGAACTTCGGCCCGGTGGAGGTCGGAAACGCCGACCTCGACGGGTACACCGTGAACTTCCTCCACTTCAGCGCCCCCGTGGACATGAACCAGATGCTCCGCGGCCTGCCAGGCGACATCTGCCACTGCCCGCACTGGGGCATCGTCACCGACGGCCGGATGACCGTCCGGTACGCCGACCACGACGAGGTCGTGGAGGCCGGAGACGTCTTCTACATGGCGCCGGGCCACGTGCCGGAGTACCAGCCGGGCACGCGTCTGATCCAGTTCAGCCCCACCGAGCAGATGAAGGTCGTGGACGAGGTGATCCAGCGCAATGTGCAGGCGATGCTGAGCTCTTGACACGGCGTAGACTCCAAGCGGCCGTTCCGGCCGGGCCGTGGAGGTTGCGCGGGTGACGGAGACGTCGACATCGAAGACCTCGGGCACTCAGCTCCGCCTTGCCGAGCTTCTCGCGGCCCTCTCCCTGGCGGTCGACCTCGGCTTCGACCAGCCGATGGAGCACGTACTGCGTCAGACCGTGATCTCGCTGCGTCTTGCCGATCTCGCCGGCCTCGACGACGAGACGGATCGACGTTGTACTACACGTCGCTCCTGGTCAACGTCGCATGTCACGCGGACGCTCATGAACAGGCGAAGTGGTTCGGCGACGACATCTCGCTCAAGGCCACCAAGTACGACGCCGACTTCAGGAGCGTCGCCGGTCTGCTCACCGAGGTGAAGGCGATCGGGGCGGGCAACCCGCCGCTGCACC
>NZ_DASXQG010000065.1:0-73708 GCF_036493135.1 Nocardioides sp.
TCCAGCAGCGGCAGGAAGTCCGTCATCGAGGAGATCTTGGCCGCGTTCAGCAGCACGTAGGCGTCCTCGAGGACCGCCTCCATCCTGTCCTGGTCGGTGATGAAGTACGGCGAGATGTAGCCCTTGTCGAACTGCAGGCCCTCGGTGAACTCCAGCTCGAGCCCCATGGTCTGGGACTCCTCCACGGTGATCACGCCGTCCTTGCCGACCTTGTCGAAGGCCTCGGCGATCAGGTCGCCGATTTCGCGATCCTGCGCGGAGATCGTGGCCACGTGCGCGATGTCGCTGCGCTCGGTCACCTCACGGGCGAGCTTGAGCAGGCGCTCGGACACGGCCTCGGACGCCGCGTCGATGCCGCGCTTGAGCTCGATCGGGTTGGCGCCGGCCGCTACCGAGCGCAGGCCCTCGCGGACCATCGCCTGGGCGAGCACGGTCGCGGTGGTGGTGCCGTCCCCGGCGATGTCATTCGTCTTGGTGGCCACCTCCTTGGCGAGCTGGGCGCCGAGGTTCTCGTACGGCTCCTCGAGTTCCACCTCGCGGGCGACGGTAACGCCGTCGTTGGTGATGGTCGGGGCGCCGAACTTCTTGTCGAGGACGACGTTGCGGCCCTTGGGGCCGAGCGTGACCTTGACCGCGTCGGCGGGTTGGTTCATCCCTCGCTCGAGACCGCGGCGGGCCTCCTCGTTGAAAGCAATCAGCTTCGACATTCGCAGCGATTCCTTCTGGCTTGATACAGCTGTGGCGGAACGGATGGCTGCCCGCGACGGACGGCCAGTGCTGACCCGGCGGACCCTTCCCGCCGGCGCTGCTGACCTCAGCTCAACCGGTCCGATGTGGTGGCACTCTCAACCCGAGAGTGCCAGCGTCATGTTTAGCACTCGCACCCCCCGAGTGCAAACGGCTGCGAGGACGCGCCGACGCCTCGCGAACCACTACGTTCTGGCCATGACCGAACCACGCCGGCCGATCCGGCTGCCCACACGGCTGGCCGAGAAGGCGAGCGTCGACCGGGGCGACCTCGACGCACTCCTCGACACGGCCCGCGTCGGGCACTTCGCCATGGTCGCCGAGGACGGCACCCCCGCGGTGATCCCGACGATGGTGGTCCGCGACGGCGACCGGGTCCTCGCGCACGGGTCGACGGGTTCGCGGTGGATGCGCCGGCTCGCCACGGGAGTGCCCACGGCGTTGGCGGTCACGGCGTACGACGGGCTCGTGGTGGCGCGGAGCGCCTTCGAGTCCTCGATCCGGTACCGCTCCGCGGTCGTCTTCGGCCGGTGCTCGCACCTGACCGAGGACAAGGAGCGCTTCCTCGACCTGGTCACCGAGGCACTGATCCCCGGCCGGGCCGCCGAGATCCGTCGGCCGACCAAGGCCGAGCTGGCGGCCACGCTGGTCCTCGCCCTGCCGCTCGAGGACTGGTCGCTGAAGATCTCCGCCGGCTGGCCCGAGGACGAGGACGACGACGTCGCGGGACCGGCCTGGGCGGGCGTGGTCCCCGTCCGTGAGGTGTACGACGGACCGCTGGCGGCCCCGGACCTCCGCAAGGGCATCGACGTACCGCCGTCGGTCCGGACGCTGACCGACTGAACCCAGCTGCGAGGTGTGGTGCTACGAGCCGCGCTCGAGCGTGAGGAGGGTCGCCGGATCGGCAGGCGCCGGTGCGTCGGGATCTGCAGCGACCGCCTGCTCCAAGCGGCGGAAGCCGGTCTCGAGCTGGTCGGGAGTGAAGTGAGCCAGGGTCGAGTGGACGCCGAGGCGCAGCCGTTCGAGCATCTCACCGCGGGTGCCGGAGGACGGCTCGATCACCCTGCCGAAGCCGGCCACGCGCCAGCCGGCCGTCGTGAACGTCGCGATCACCTCGTGCAGCGGCTGGAACATCGCGGCGTCCACCTCGTAGCCGCGGGGGAAGTACTCCAACCACCACCCCGACGGGGGAATGTGGTCGCTGAAGTTCTCACGCAGGAGCAGCCGTCCGCCGGGATTGAGCACCCTGGCCAGCTCCTCGACGGCCCGGGGCTTGTCCTCGACGTGGTGCCAGGACAAGAACATCAACGCGTAGTCGGCGCTGCCGGACGGCACCGGCAGATCCTCGGCGGAGCCGGCCAGATATCGCACGTCGGGATGCCGGGACTGCTGCTGCGCAATCTCGCGCATGCGGACCGACGGCTCGACGCCCGTCACCGGCCCGAACGCCTGCGCCAGCGCGGGGGTGTACCTGCCGGTCCCCGACCCGACGTCCAGCCCGGCCAGCGGACGCCGCCCGGGCAGCAGACCTTCGAAGGCACCGATCCAAGCCGCCATCTGCTGCTCGCTGAGCGCACGGCCGCGCACGTAGTCGTGGTACTGCTCCGTGTCGTAGTCGATCCGCCTCATCGCCGCTCCCGCTCCCGAGTCCGCGGCCGCGCGACGCGCAGACCGCTGGTGGCCAGCCCGGACCAACGTAGCCCGGTCGGTCTGTCTACTCGTAGGACTTCAGCTGGCTCAGGCTGAGCACCGCTCCACCGGGGTCGGCCACGACCGCCTGCGAGAACGCCGGCGGCGCGTCGTACGGTCCCGCGACCACCGTCCCACCGTGTCGCCGTACGACGTCGACCCCTCGCTCGAGATCGTCGATCCAGAAATCCACGCCCCACGCCGGCGCCGTCTCCGGAGAGGCCGGCATCATCACCGCCACCACGTCGCGGGGGACGGGCTGGGACTCCTCGCCGCCGAAGTACCCGGGCAGCCGGAACATCGTGGCGGGGCCGAACGCCTCGGTCTCCCAGCCGAACACGGCGCCGTAGAAGCGCGCTGCGCGGTCGGTGTCGTTCGTCTGCAGCGCATTCATCGACCAGGCGCTGGCCTCGTTGATCACCTGCGCACCCTCACGGTCGCCCGCCTCCCAGGCGCAGAACGTCGCGCCGACCGGATCGGTGAAGACGCCCAGCTTCCCGACCGGGCTGAAGTCGACCTCCTCCTGGAGGACCTCGCCGCCCGCGTCCCGGACCGCGGCCACCGTGGCCGCGAGGTCGTCGGTGCGCACCTCCATCACCCACGCCGGTGGCGTGTCGGCTCCGGGCACGGTCCCGATCGCGGCCACGTCGCGGCCGCGCAGCCGGCCGAGAGCGTACGGCGCGACGTCGTCGGGGCCGGTCTCCATGTCCCACCCGAAGAGCTCCCGGTAGAACGCCGTCGCCCTGGGGACGTCGTGCTGCAGGTTGGTCACCCAGCAGGGGACTCCGGCCGGGTAGGTGTCGCGCTCGCTCATCTCATCCTCCGTGGTGGTCGATGTCGGCTCGATGCCGCACCACCGTAGACCCGGTTGGTTGGAAATTCCAAGTGTCCAGTTGGAAATACCGTTCAGAGCTGGGCTAGGCTGGATGCGTGGCCGGCAAACGTTCCTACGGCGACCCGTGCGGCATCGCGCGGGCGCTCGATGTGGTGGGCGAACGGTGGGCACTGCTCGTCGTCCGCGAGCTGGTGCTGGGGCCGAAGCGGTTCACCGACCTCCGCGCCCACCTTCCGGGCATCGCCACCGACATCCTCTCCCAACGCCTGCGTCAGCTCGAGCGGGCCGGCGTGCTCCGGCCCGTCGCCCTCCCCGCTCCGGCATCGGGCCAGGCCTACGAGCTGACCCCACGGGGGCGCGACCTCGAGCCGGTGCTCCATGCGCTCGGTCGCTGGGGCAGCCAGGAGGGGTTCGAGGGGGTGACCCACGACATGAGTGTCGACGCCTTTGCCGTGGCGCTGTCCACGGTGTTCGACGCGGGTCGTGCCGCCGGGCTGGATGCGACGCTGGCCCTGGTCGTCGACGGCGACCCCTTGGTCGCCGAGGTCCACGACGACACCCTGACGATCCGGCGCGGACGCGCGGAGCAGCCCGCTGCGCGGATCGAGTCCTCGGTCGCATCGCTGCGCGAGGTCCTCTGGCGGGGGCGTTCCCTGACCGATGCCCAGGCCGACGGCTCGGTCTCGGTCGGCGGCCTGCGGTCGGTCGTCCGACGGTTCGTCAAGCTGTTCCCACCGCCGGTTCCGGCCCGAACGTCGAACTGAGCACGCCCCTGATCGTCACCCCGGTGACAGACCCATCACCGAAAGGAAGTGCCATGACCGACTAGGTCGTGATGTTCCCCGCGGACCACGAGGCGGAGTGGGACGCCGGCAGCGAGGCCGACCACCAGGCCGTCTACGACACCGACCTCGAGTTCGGCCGCCTGCTCGAGCAGCGTGGAGGGAAGATCACGGGCGGTGCCGAGCTGGCCACCAAGAGGCGTACCCACGTCGTGCGGCGCGGCCCGCACGGCACCGCGCTGGTCACCGACGGCCCGTACGCCGAGACGGCCGAGCAGCTGTCCGGGTTCTACCTCGTCACCACCGAGGACGAGGCCGGGTTGCTCGATGTCGCCCACGTCCTGCTCCGTTCGCACCCGGCCGTCGAGATCCGCCCTGTGGAGGGGACCTGAGCGACCGGTGTCGATCTCTCGGGCACTCGCGCGTCATCGGGATGAGGGGGACACTCACCCTCACGACCCGAGAGGACAGCCATGACCAGCTACGTCGTACTCCTGCCCGGTGACGAAGCCGCCTGGGCGGCCACGCCCGAGGCGCAGAAGCAGGAGATGTACGCCGTCCACGCCGAGTTCGCCAAGCGTCTCGCCGAGCGCGGGCACAAGGTGACCGGGGGCGCCGAGCTCGCACCGAGCCGCGACGCGCGGGTGCTGCGTACGACGGCCGAGGGCGAGCAGAGCGTCACGCAGGGGCCGTACGCCGAGACCGCGGAGCAGCTGACCGGCTTCTACGTGGTCGAGTCCTCGGACCTCGACGACCTGATCGACGTCTGCAGGGTGCTCGGCCAGGGCGAGAGCGCGATCGAGATCCGCGAGTGCCGCGGGGGTGGGATGTGAAGGCCGTGATCCTGCTGGCCGCCACGGAGGGCGGTTGGGAATCCGCCACCGCGGAGCAGCGCCAGGAGGTGATGGACGCCCACACGGCGTTCCACAAGGCGGTCGCCGAGCGGGCCACGATGCTGGCTGGTGAGGCGCTCGCGGAGGCGCGGGAGGCGCGGACCCTCAGGCACGTGGCCGGATCGCCTGTCGTGACCGACGGCCCGTACGCCGAGGCCGCCGAGCAGATCGGCGGTTTCTACATGATCGAGGCGGAGTCGCTCGACCTGGTCGTCGAGCTGTGCCACCTGCTCCCCTCGTCGTACGCCGTCGAGGTCCGACCCGTCATCGACATCGAGGGCTATGAGGACACCCGCGACTGGGAATGATCCGGCAACGGCGCTGGACGCCGCCTGGCGCGACCACTGGGGTCGGCTGACGGCCCTGCTGGTCGCGCAGTACCGGCGCCTCGACCTGGCCGAGGACGGCCTCGCCGACGCCTTCGAGGCCGCCGCGCGCACCTGGCCGCGCGACGGCGTACCGATGAATCCCCCGGCCTGGCTGCTCACGAGCGCCCGGCGCCGCATCCTCGACCGGCTACGCGCGGAGGCGGTGGCCGCCAGACGCCTGCCCCAGCTGGGGGTCGAGGCCGAGCTGCAGGAGGAGGCGCAGCGCGTGATGGCCGATGCCGGCGAGCCCGTCCGCGACGAGCGGCTGCGGCTCGTGATGCTCTGCGCGCACCCTGCGCTCTCGCGTGAGAACGCCGCAGCGCTCACGCTGCGGATGGTGATGGGTGTCTCGACGGCCGACATCGCCCGGCTCTTCCTGGTACCGACAGCGACCATGGCCGCCCGGCTGACCCGCTCGCGCAAGAGCCTCTCCGGCGAGACGTTCGAGGTGCCGCTCGGACCCGAGCTGAAGGACCGCGTCGGGCGGGCGGCAGACGTCGCCTACCTGGCGTTCACCGCCGGGTACACCCCGCCCTCCGGCGAGGAGCTCGTGCGGACCGACCTGGCCGCCGAGGCGATCCGGCTCGCCCGGCTGCTCCGCGAGCTGCTCCCCGCGCGGGCCGATCTCGACGGCCTGCTCGGGCTGATGCTGCTGCAGCACTCGCGGCGCGACGCCCGCCTGCGCGACGGCCGACTGGTGCTGCTGCCGGCGCAGGATCGGTCCCGGTGGCACCCCGACGAGATCACCGAGGCCCTCGAGGTGCTCACCCCCCACGTGACCGGGCCGGGCACGCCGTACCTCCTGCAGGCACTGATCGCGGCCGAGCACGCGATCGCGCCGCACCCCGACGCGACCGATTGGCCCCGCATCGTAGAGCGGTACGACGAGCTGCTGGCGCTCGAGGACACGCCCGTCGTACGCCTCAACCGGGCCGTCGCCGTCGCCGAGGCCGACGGTCCCCTGGCGGGTCTCCGGGCCCTCGACGGCCTCGAGCTCCCGGGTCACCGGCTGCCCGGTGTCCGTGGGGAGCTGCTCGCACGGGTCGGCCGTACCGAGGAGGCGCGCGCCGACCTGGCCCGCGCCGTCGAGCTCTGCGACAACGACCCCGAACGCACCCACCTCGCCACCCGGCTCGGCGCACTGGGTGGATAGTCCGCGCAGACCGACGAGCCAGGCGGGTGTCGGCCGCCGGTTCTAGGGTGACCGCGTGGCCAGCTCTGCGTCTCGGATGCTCGCGAGCGTGCGCGCACGCCCGGCCACCCGGTTCTTCCTCGTCCTGACCCGATCGGTGCCCGGGTTCGCCGCCGCGTGGTGGCTGATCCTGCTGGTGCGCGCGCTGGTCCCCGCCGGCCTGGCGATCGCCACCGGGCTCCTCGTCGGGCGCGTCCAGGACGGCGCCGACCTGACCACACCCCTGGTCGCCTTCGGCGTCGTGTTCGTCGCGTCGCAGGTCGCCCCGCCGCTGCACCAGGTCGTCGGCGCGCTGCTCGGCCACCACTTCAGCTCCGTGCTCAACGACCGGCTGATGGCCGCGACCCTCGGCCCGGAAGGTGTCGGCCACCTCGAGCGCGGCGACCTCACCAACGACCTGACCACGGCGCGCGACTTCGACCTCGGATGGACCGGCCCGCCGATGTTCATGAACATGGACTTCATCGCCCAGGGGCTGACCATGCTCCTCGGCGGCATCGCGTCGGCGCTGGTCCTTGTCGGTTTCAGCTGGTGGGCACCGCTGCTCCTCCTGCTCGCGTGGGGCTCGACCCACTGGCTGCTCCGCGAGAGCGGCGTGTGGCGCGACCGCAACACCGACGAGGTCAAGACCGCACGCCGCCATACCGACTACGCCTACGACCTCGCGACCGAGCCCGCCGCGGCGAAGGAGGTCCGGCTGTTCGGGCTCGCCCCGTGGCTGCTCGAGCGCTTCACCGGCCACCGGCTCCGCCTCCATGACCTGCAGTACGACGCGACCCGGCTGCGCGAGAAGTCGCTGACCGGCGCGCTCCTGATCGTCCTGGCGGCCAACGGCGTGCTGTTCGTCGTTCTGGCCCGGCAGGGGTACGCCGGGAGCATCGACCTCCAGTCGGTCGTGACGTACTCCGGGGCGGCGTTCGGCGCGAGTGCGATCGCGTTCGGTGGGCTGAGCTGGGCGCTCGACGGGGCAGCCGCGCCCGTGGTGGCCATCGAACGGCTCGAGATCGAGATGGCGAGCGCCGGGGCGTTGAGCCGCGCCGGGTCTCGAGACGGTCGCAGAGCGACCCCCACGACCAGCGAAGCCGGCGCTCCCGGGATCCGGTTCCGCGACGTCACGTTCACGTACCCGACCGGCGGCCGACCGGTTCTCGAGCAATTCGACCTCACGATCCCGGCCGGGGCGTCGTTGGCGATCGTCGGGCAGAACGGCGCCGGCAAGACCACCATCGCCAAGCTCCTCTGCCGCCTCTACGACCCCGACTCCGGCACCATCGAGATCGACGGGGTCGACCTCCGCGACCTCGACCTCGCGGCCTGGCGCGCGCATCTGGCGGCGGTCTTCCAGGACTTCGTCCGCTACGAGCTGCCCCTGCGCGACAACGTCGCACCGCTCGGCGCCACGACGGACGTCGTCACCCGCGCGCTCGACCAGGCGGGTGCCCTCGACCTGGCCGACCTCGACACCCCGTTGGCCAAGGGCTACCCCCGTGGCATCGACCTCTCCGGTGGTCAGTGGCAACGCGTCGCCCTCGCCCGGGCGATCGCCAAGGTCGGCACCGGGGCGACCGTCGTACTGCTCGACGAGCCGACCGCGATGCTCGACGTCCGGGGCGAGTCCGAGATCTTCCGCCGGGTGCTGGGCGCGACGTCCGAGGCGACCGCGATCCTGGTCTCCCACCGGTTCTCGACCGTCAGACAGGCGGAGCTGATCTGCGTCGTCGAGCACGGGCGCGCGATCGAGCTCGGCAGCCACGACGAGCTGATGGCGCTGCGTGGGCGTTACCACACGATGTACGACCTCCAGGCCAGCCGCTTCCACGACGAGCGGGAGCTGGACGAACACGGGGAGGAGGTCCTGCATGAGTCGCTTTGACGAGGGCAACGCGGAGGCGACCGGCCAGGACACCGCGGGCGAGATGCCGCCGGCGCTGCCGTCGATGGTCCGCGTGGTCAAGCACGGCTACCGCGCGGAGCCGAAGCTGCTGTGGGCCTCGCTGGCGATGACCGCGCTCGAGGCGCTGCCCGACGTCCTGGTCGGCATCTGGCTGGCCCTGGTCACCGACGGCCTGGTGCACCACCACGAGACGCGGACCTACGTCGGGGCCGTCGGGCTCGCGGTGTCCGCGACCCTGATGTGGGCACTGTCGGTGACCCTCGACCGCACGACCCGGCGGCTCGGCGACCGGCTGAACATCATGTTCCAGGGCCGCGTCGCCAGGCTCCAGGCCGAGGTCGCCACCGTCGAGCACCACGAGCGGCCGGTCTACCTGGACCGGATCGCGGTGCTGCGCACCGGGGTGTTCGCGCTCGACCATCTGTTCCGGTCGATGTTCACGATGGTCGGCTGGCTGCTCCGGCTGGCGTTCGTGTGCGTGCTGCTCGCGGCCATCCACCCCGCGCTGCTCCTCCTCCTGGTCACCGCGGTCCCGCTGCTCCTGGTCGCGGTGTGGCGGCCCAAGATCGAGAAGCGCATCGAGGAGGAGGTCGCCTCGCACGGCCGGCTCGGGCGCCACCTGTTCACGGTCGCGACCTCGACGCCGCCCGGCAAGGAGGTGCGCGTCACCGGCAACCAGTCCGACCTGGTGTCCCGCCGGCGTACGGCGTGGGGCAGCTGGTTCGCGCCGATCCGCGTCACCAACCTCGCCAGCGCCGCCTGGCTCTCGCTGGCCTGGGCGGTGTTCTCGGTGGCGTTCGTCGCCGCCGTCGTCTGGGTCGTGACCGGGCTCGACCGCGGTCCGGGTGCGGTGGTCCTCGTGCTGACCGCCGGCGGCCGGCTCTCGGCGTACGTCGGATCCGCGGTCGGCGAGCTCGGCTTCCTGCGCGGCATCTGGCTCGACTCGGCGCAGCGGCTCGCCTGGCTCGAGGACTTCGCCGACGCGCAGAACGCGCGCGTCGACCAGTCAGCGCCCGACCAGCTGACCGACGGCATCCGGTTCGAGGGCGTCGCGTTCACCTACCCAGGTACGACGCGCGAGGTGCTGCACGACGTCGACCTCGCCCTCCCGGCCGGCAGCGTCGTCGCGGTCGTCGGCGAGAACGGCGCCGGGAAGTCGACCCTGGTCAAGCTCCTGGCCCGGATGTACGCACCGACGTCGGGCCGGGTGACCGCCGACGGTGTCGACATCGGCCGGATCGACGTCGAGGAGTGGCGCGAGCGGCTGGCCGGCGCCTTCCAGGACTTCGCCCGCCTCGAGTTCGTCGCCGCGACCACGGTCGGGCTCGGTGACCAACCCCGCCAGGACGACCGGGTGGCGGTGAGCACCGCGGTCGACCGGGCCGGGGCGACACCGGTGGTCGACGACCTCCGCGACGGCCTCGACACCCAGCTCGGGCCCTCATGGGAGAGCGGCGTCGACGTCAGCTTCGGTCAGTGGCAGAAGCTGGCTCTCGCCCGCGGCTACATGCGGCCGGAGCCGCTCCTGCTCCTGCTCGACGAGCCGACCGCTGCGCTCGACGCGGAGACCGAGCACGCGCTGTTCGAGCAGTTCGCCGCGAGCGCCCGCGAGGAGACGACGAACGGCCGGGTCACGGTCCTGGTCTCACACCGGTTCTCGACGGTGCGGATGGCCGACCTGATCGTGGTCCTGGACGGTGCGCGGGTCGTCGAGGTCGGCAGCCACGAGGACCTGATCGCCCGGGGCGGCACCTACGCCGAGCTCTACTCCCTCCAGGCCAGTTCTTACGCTTAACTCGCTGTCCGAACCCCGTACCCCTTGAGGACGTAGGTTTCGGACATGAGGGCGGTCCACCGCTGGAGCCTGGCCTGCCTCGCGACGGCGCTGCTCCTGCTCACGCCGTACGCGGGGCGTCTCCGACCGGCCTCGGACCCCGACGTCCCGACGGCCGACCTGGTGACGGCGGTGCGCGACTCGGCGGCCACGCCGTACTCGGGCACCGTCGACGTGCACGGGCGGGTGGGCCTGCCGATCGCCGACCACTTCAGCGATCTCGCCGACCTCTTCGGAGGCGACACGCGGCTCCGGGTCTGGTGGCGCGGCGACCACGACTGGCGCGTCGACCGGCTCCTCGAGACCGGTGAGGTCGACCTGTTCCACCAGGGATCGCGGACCACCGAGTGGAACTACGAGCGCCACGAGGCCCGGGTCTCCATCGATCCCGCGATCCGCCTGCCGCGGGACCCCGACCTCCTGCCTCCCGAGGTGGCGCGCCGTGCCCTCGACGGAAAGACCGCCACGGACATCGGCCGGCTACCCGCGCGACGGATCGCCGGGGTCGATGTCGCCGGTCTGCGCGTACCGATCACCGACCCCGGCAGCAGCCTCCGCCATGTCGACCTCTGGGTCGATCCGGAGACCGGGGTCACTTTGTCCGCCGAGGTGTACGGCGACTCGTCGCAGCCCGCGGTCAGCACGACGTTCACGACGTACTCGGCGGGCCGTCCGGGCGCCGACGTCACGCGCTTCCACCCCGCGCCAGGCGTGTACGTGTTCCAGGACCGCGTCCTGGACATCGCCGACGCCGCCAACGAGTTCTCGCTGGTCCGGGCTCCCTCGTCGGTCGCCGGTCTTCAGCGAGCGTCCGGCCTCGCCGCGGCGGTGTACGGCACCGGTCTCACCCGACTCCTGGCGGTACCCCTGCCGCCGAGGGAGGCCGACGAGATCGCGAACGACCTGACGGCGTCCGGCGCCGCCAGGGAAGGTGGTCTGCCGTTGCTGCGGTCCGGTCCGCTCGGCGCCGTGGTCACGCGTGGGACGGGCGCGCTCGGCGTGCGCTGGCTGGTGGCCGGCACCGTGACCGACCAGACCCTGCTCACCGCGGCGTACGACCTGGCGATCGGGGCGGGACCACGATGATCCGCACCCACGGGCTCACCAAGCGGTTCGGCAGCGTCCTCGCCGTCGACGATCTCGACCTCGAGGTGGACGAGGGCGACGTCTACGGCTTCCTGGGCCCGAACGGCTCGGGCAAGACGACCACGGTCAGGATGCTGCTCGGTCTCGTCCTGGCCACGTCGGGGAGCGTCGAGCTGCTCGGGCAGGGAATGCCCGCTCGCGCCGCCGAGGTCCTGCCCCAGGTCGGGGCGCTGGTCGAGGGGCCGGCTGCGTACCCCGGACTGTCCGGCCGGGCGAACCTCGCGCTGTTCGACGCCATGGGGGTGGGCGGGACGCGCAGCGACCGGGCGCGACGCGTGGACGACGCACTCGACCAGGTCGGTCTCGGCGGGGTCGACGGCCGCGCGGCCCGCGCGTACTCCCTGGGCATGCAGCAGCGGCTGGGGCTGGCCGCGGCGCTGATCCGGCGGCCACGCCTGCTGATCCTCGACGAGCCCACGAACGGTCTGGATCCACAAGGCATCCGGGAGATCCGCGATCTCCTCGCCGGGCTGAACCGGCAGGGCACGACGGTGTTCCTCTCCTCGCATCTCCTCGCCGAGGTGGAGCAGCTGTGCAACCGGGTGGGCGTCCTCGACCGCGGGCGGCTGGTCGTGCAGGACCGGCTGGATGCCCTGCGCGGACCGACCGGACGCCTGCACGTCCGCACCCCGGACGTGGCGCAGGCACGGGCCCTGCTCGACGGCCGGATCGAGCAGGTCGACGCGCACGAGCTCCTGGTCCGCCACGACGATCCCGCCCGGCTGAACCGGTTGCTCGTCCAGGGCGGAGTGCGGGTCGAGCTGCTCGCCCCCGAGCGCCGCACCCTGGAGGACGTCGTGCTCGAGGCGACCCGGGCCGGCTCCGACCGGGTGGCGCGATGATCGGCGTGGAGCTGGCCAAGCTGCTCCGGAGTCGTCGTACCTGGGTGACGGTCGCCGTGATCGACGCCCTCCCCGCCCTCGTCGCCGTCCTGCTCGCCACCACCGAGATCGGCCCGCGTCCCGGGTCGGGTCCGGCCTTCCTCTCCGCGGTGCTCTCCGACGGGACGCTCTACCCGCTGGCCGCGATCGCCATGGTCCTGCCACTGTTCCTGCCGGCGGCGGTGGCCGTGACCGCCGGGGACGCGATCGCCGGGGAGGCCCAGCAGGGCACGTTGCGCTACCTCCTGGTCCGGCCGGTCGGACGCACCCGACTGCTGGTGGCGAAGCTGATCGCGGTGATGGGGTTCGTGCTGCTCGCCCTGCTCGTGGTCGCGGGCACGGCGTACCTGCTCGGGGCGCTGTTGCTGGGCCACGGCGAGGTCCAGACCACGACGACGTTCTCGGGCAGCAGCCTGAGCAGTACCCAGCTCGCCCTGCGCACCGGGCTGGCCCTGCTCTACGCGTTGCTGTCGATGCTCGGGGTCGCGTCGGTGGCGCTGTTCTTGTCGACGATGGTCCGCTCGCCCCTGGCAGCCGCGATGGGGACGCTCGCACTGCTGATCGGGTCGTCCCTGCTGTTGACCCTGGACGCCGCCGACGTCCTGCGTCCCTACCTCCTGACGAGGTACTGGTTGTCGTTCGTCGATCTCTTCCGTGATCCGATCCTGTGGCACGACGTCGTGCGGGGCGTGCTGCTCCAGGCCGGGTACGTCGTGGTGTTCCTGCTCGCCGCGTGGGCGAACTTCGTCACCAAGGACATCACCGACTAGCGGCCCTCACCGCACACGGTCCGGTCCGGCAGGGCCGGGGGCGTGCGCCGTAGCTGGGCCTCCACCATGGCGATCACGACCGGGCTCTCGGGCAGCCGGCCGTGCGTGACGTCGGCGCCCGGGCAGACCTGCTGCACGGAGAAGTCCAGGGCGCCGTCCAAGTCCGCGGTCTCGGGCGGCGTCGAGATCTGGTCGTCGGTGGTCCAGATCGACACCCACGCCGGACCCGCGGGCGTCTCGTCGCCGTGGTTGAGCTGCCGGATCAGGTCGCTGTCCGTGGCGAGCTGGCGGCACGCGGTCGGGCACGACCGTGGTGCGAGGTCGGTGGCGAGCGCGGCCAGGTCCGTCCCGTGGTGGGGAGAGCCGAGGGTGACGATCCGGCGCGCCACCGAGCCGCCGTCGTACCGGTTTGCCCACAGCCGGACGGTCACCCCGCCGGCGGAGTAGCCGACGAGGTCGACCGAGGACGCGCCCGCGCCGAGCGCGCGACGTACGGCGTGCTGGACGACGGCGGCCTGCACGTTCAGGTCGCCCGTCCCGTCGCCGGCCAGATGGACGACCGTGGCGTCTCGCCCTTGGCGACGCAACGCCGAAGCCAGCACCTCGAGCCCCGACGTGCCCCCGCCGTACCCGGGCACGAGCAGTACCGGAGGCTGCGCGTCCTGAGGCACCGGGTCGACGTGGGAGCCGCCGAGCCGGGGCGCGACCGTGACCGCTGCGATGGTCAGCACGGCAACCGCGAGCAGCCCGACCGTCGCGAGCACGACCCGGCGCCGGGCCGGGGCCAGATGGTCGAGCACGCGCCCAGTCTCGCGCCCCGGCCAAGGCGATGACCCGGCGGAGCGGGCCCGGTGAGGATAGGTCCGTGGCCGAGCACCCAGAGCACTGGAACACACCGCTGGCGCTGCCGGTCGGGTGGCAGTTCCTCCATGCGCAGCGCCACTCGGCCCTGCTCGGCCTGGGCAAGATCTCGAGCCCAGGGACCTGAGCGCGTGGGTCAGCCGCCCGCGACCGCCGGGATGACCGAGATCTGAGCGCCTTCGGGCGTCGCCGTCGCGAGGTTCTCCAGGAAGCGAACGTCGTCGTTCCCGACGTACACGTTCACGAACCGTCGCAGCTCGCCCTGCTCGTCGACGATCCGCCCCTTGATCCCGGAGTAGTTGCTGTCCAGGTCGTCGAGCACGGCGGCCACGGTGTCGCCGTTCGCCGAGACCTCCGACTCGCCCCCTGTGTAGGTGCGCAGGATGGTCGGGATGCGGACGGACACGCTCATGAATTCTCCTTCTCCTCTGGTGGACAGTCCGTGACTATCGGGGAAAACGCGATGCTCAGGCGATGCCGATAGCCGTGAAGGCAGCGTACGACGGGTCGATGGTGGCCGCGGGACCGACCGAGTCGCCGATCGCGTCGAGCGTCTTCAGGCCCATTCCGGTGTTGATCACGACGGTCTCGAGCGCTGGGTCGAGCCGGCCGGTCTCGACCAGCTTCTTCAGGCAGGCCACCGTGGTGCCGCCGGCGGTCTCGGTGAAGATCCCCTCGTTGCGCGCCAGCAGCAGGATCCCCTCGCGCACCTCGTCGTCACTGACGTCCTCGACCGCCCCGCCGGTGCGCCGGCAGATGTCGAGCACGTAGATGCCGTCGGCCGGGTTGCCGATCGCCAGGCTCTTGGCGATCGTGTCCGGCTTGACCGGACGGATCGCGTCGACCCCAGCCTTGTACGCCGCGGCCACCGGCGAGCAGCCGGTCGCCTGGGCTCCGAAGATCCGGTACGGCTTGTCCTCGACGAGGCCGAGCTCGACCAGCTCTCTGAACGCCTTGTCCACCTTGGTCAGCTGGGAGCCGGAGGCGACCGGGATCACGACCTGGTCGGGCAGCCGCCAGCCGAGCTGCTCGGCGATCTCGAAGCCCAGGGTCTTGGACCCCTCGGCGTAGAACGGGCGGACGTTGACGTTGACGAACGCCCAGCCTTCCTCCTCGCCGGCGATCTCGGACGCGAGCCGGTTCACGTCGTCGTACGTGCCGTTCACCGCGACCAGGTTCTCGGTGTAGACCGCGCTGTTGACCTGCTTGGGTCGCTCGAGGTTCGCGGGGATGAAGACGACGGTCTTGATCCCGGCGCGGGCCCCCGCCGCGGCGACGGCGTTCGCGAGGTTGCCGGTGCTCGGACAGGCAAAGACCTTCGCGCCGAGCTCGCGGGCGGCGCTCAGGGCGCAGGCCACCACGCGGTCCTTGAACGAGTTGGTGGGGTTCGTCGAGTCGTCCTTCACCCAGAGCTTGTCCAGTCCGAGCTCGCGGGCGAGGTTGTCGGCGCGCAGGAGACGGGTGAAGCCGGGCTCGGTGTTCGGGCTCTCGGTGATGTCGGTGGGCACCGGCAGCAGCGGCTGGTAGCGCCAGATGTTGCGCGGGCCGGCGGCGATCTGTTCACGGGTGACGCCGGGGAAGTCGTAGGCCACCTCGAGCGGCCCGAAGCACTCCGGGCACGCGTAGTGGGGACCCAACGCGACCTCGTGGCCGCACTCGCGGCACGACAGCGCGCGAGCGTTGCCGAAGGCGCCGTCGCGCAGGGTGGTGGGACGGGTCTCGTGGACCGCAGTGCTCACGGAGGTCCTCCTTCTCATCTTTCCCGGGGCGGATCTCGCCACGGGACGGAATTGGCACCGGGTCCACGACCGCCGTACGGCGGGAGGCTCGTGGTGGTTGCCGGGACGTCGACGGGCCGTTCCCTCAGTCCCTCTCGATGAGCTGCCTGCAGCCTAGGAGGCCCGTCGGTCGAGCTGTACGCCGTGTCCGCATGTTGGGCGCACGTCTCGCCCCCCGAGACAGTGCGGGTACTCCCTGACGAAACCGTCCACCTGGAGCACGGATCGGGACCGTTTTGTCAGGGACTACCCGGATCTGGCGTCGTCGATGAGCTTGCGGAGCAGGTCGAGGACCCCGTCGGGGCCGCGGACCACGACGTCGGAGCGCTCGACGAGCGCGCTCTCCTCGTCGGAGGCGGAGCAGACCAGCAGCGTCGGCAGCCCCTGGTCACGCAGATCGGCCACGGCCTCGAACGCCTCGACATCGCCGAGGTCGTCGCCGGCGAACAAGAAGCCGCCGGCATCGGTCTCCTTGGCGAGGTCGCGGACCACGGTGCCCTTGTCGCTGCCGGGCGAGCGCGCCTCGATCACGTTGCGACCGGGCTCCAGCACCATGCCGTGCCGGGCGGCGAGGTCGCGCATCCGCGGTTCGAGCCGCGTGAAGGCGGCGACCGAGTCGTCGAGGCGCCGGGTGTGTACGGCGATCGCCAGGCCCTTGTCCTCGACGAACGCCTCCGACGCGTCCGCGTCGCGAAGCACCCGCGGCAGCTCGCGCAGGAAACCGGACAGCCCCTGCGGCGGCCGGGGTGAGACCACCCGGCGCCGCGTCGAGGTCCATCGCTCGAAGCCGTACTGGCCGTACACGAACAGCTCGCGTCCCGCGTCCCCGATCTCGCGGCCGACCTCGTCCAGGCCACCGAGCGCCAGCACCTTGCGCGCCGGCCGACCGGTGACGACCGCGACCGCGCGGACCACTGCGGACAGGTCGAGCAGCACCCGCCGCGCGTCGGGGTGGATGTGGGCCGACTCGGGGTCGTCGACGATCGGTGCCAGGGTGCCGTCGAAGTCGAGCCCGACCACGGTCGCGTCCGCCACCGCGACCAGCGCGGCGTAACGCCGCTCGGCGTCGGACGAGGTGAAGCGCACGGACCTCACCCTGTCACGGCCGGTCCACCCGTACGGCGAGCGGTCGCGCGCCGTGGGCGACCGGCGTCAGTGGGCCGGTGCGAGCGGGCCGGTCAGGATCACGGTCAGCCGGTCGAGCCGCATCGGGCTCACCGCGGGCATCCTGCGGCGGATGCCGAGGTCGAGCGACAGCTGATGAGCGGCCTTCGCGAGCCGGGGCGGGTAGTAGACGGTCGAGGCCGGGATCGTGCCGTACCAGTTGTCCGATCCGACGACCTGCCAGCCCCGCTGCGCGGCCTGCGAGGCCACCCGGCCGGCAAGGCCGCTGACGCTGGAGTTGTTGAAGACCTCGACCAGGACCTTGGAGCGGTCGAGGGCGGGTATCGGCGGCTTCTGGTGGTTCTTCGGCTTGGTGTACGTCGAGTGGTGCGCGCTCGGCGAGTGCTGGGCGCTGGGTGTCACCAGGCGCTCGGTGGGCTCGTGGTCGCGGGTGGCGAACCACGCGACGCCGGCCATCGTCACCGCGACGATGCTCAGGATCATCACCGGCGAGGGGAACACGACCCCCCGCTGGTCGCGTGGCCGGACTGGTCCCACGGGCTAGACCTCGAAGCCCAGGCGACGGGCCGAGCGGACCCGCTGACGCTCCGCCCGCAACCGGCGCAGGCGGCGGACCAGCAGCGGATCCTCGGCCAGGGCGTCGGCACGGTCGATGAGTGCGTTCAGCACCTGGTAGTACCGGGTCGCCGACATGTCGAAGGACTCGCGGATCGCAGTCTCCTTCGCTCCGGCGTACTTCCACCACTGACGCTCGAACTCGAGGATCTCGCGGTCGCGCTCGCCCAGGCCGGCGCGGGCTTCGGAGCCCGGCTGTGCGGCAGCGGCGTCCATGCGTGTCTCCCCTCGTGAGCGCGGGTACAGGTGCTCGACGCCCCGGAGTCTACGCGAGGAATCACAGCGATGTCATTCGCTTGCGGCGCGTCGCCGGATCCCGATTCGATGGGTTCATGACGAACACGGCCACCCGTTGGGGCATCCTCGCCACCGGCAAGATCGCACGCGACTTCGCCCAGAACCTCCACGCCACGCCGGGCGCGGTGATCGCGGCCGTCGGCTCCCGGTCCCGCGGATCCGCCGAGGCCTTCGCCCGCGACCTCGGGGACGAGCACACCCGCGCCCACGCGTCGTACGACGACCTGGTCGCCGACCCGGACGTCGACGTCGTCTACGTCGCCAGCCCGCACTCCCACCACCTCGAGCACGCACGCCTGGCCTTCGCCGCGGGCAAGCCGGTGCTCTGCGAGAAGCCGCTCACCCTCACCCGGGCCGACGGCGAGGAGCTGTTCGACTCCGCCGGGGACCTGTTCTGCATGGAGGCCATGTGGATGGCCTGTCACCCGCTGATCCGTGACCTGCGCACGCGGTTGGCCGCCGGCGAGTTCGGTACGCCGCGGCAGGTGCACGCCGACCTGGGCTTCGTCGTCCCGAGCGACGCCAGCGAGCGGATGTGGGACCCCGCCCTCGGAGCCGGTGCCCTGCTGGACATGGGGATCTATCCCCTGACGTTCGCCCGGCTGATGCTCGGTCCGTACGTCGCGGCGGTCGCCGCCGGCGACGTGAGCGAGGTGGGCGTCGACCTCGACGTAGCCATTGCCGCCCGGCACCAGAGCGGAGCGGTCTCGGCCCTCACCACGTCGATGACCTCCGCGAGCCCGCGTGCGGCCTCCGTCGCGACCGATGAGGGGCTGCTCGAGGTGCCCGCGGACTTCCACCACCCGACGTACGCCGTCTGGACGCCGGAGGGAGGTGAGCCCCAGCGGATCGAGCCGCCCTCGGAGGTCTACGGCACCGGGCTCGGCAACGAGGCGGCCCACGTGCAGGACTGCCTCCGCGACGGGCTGACCGAGAGCCCGCTGGTCCCCCACGTGCAGACCCTCGAGCTGCTCGGTGTGATGGACGACGTGCGTCGCCAGCTCGGAGTCAGCTACGCCGCCGACCGCTGACCGCGGCCGGCCGCGCGGCGCCGGCTGCCGCGAGAGCCACGACCGCGGAGAGTGCGACCGTCACGGCGAACGCGTGCGTCGCCACCTCCGGCGTCGACCCGGCCCGGTGCGGTGCAGCTGGATGCCGGTCAGTGTCTGCGGGAACATCAGGGCTCCACCGGCCCCCTGTACGACGCGCGCGGCGATCAGGACGAGTGGGGTCGGCGCCAGGCCGGCGACGAGTGACGCGGCCGGCCGGTGTGCTGGCGAGAATCGGACCCTGCGTCTCGGCCCCGCACCAGCGGGGTGAGGTAGGTCCCGACACCGAGCACTAGGGTCGGGGTGTGCCCGTGAACGGTTCCGCCGAGCTCGTGATCGTGGCCAACCGCCTGCCGGTGGACCGCGACGACGGCACCGGTGAGTGGCGGGTCTCCCCCGGCGGGCTGGTGACCGCGCTGGAGCCGATCATGCGCGCGAACGAGGGCATCTGGGTCGGCTGGCCCGGCGGCACGGACGCCGACGTCACGCCGTTCGAGTACGACGGGATGACGCTGGACCCGGTCGCGCTGTCGGCCCAGGAGATCGAGGGCTTCTACGAGGGCTTCAGCAACGCGACGATCTGGCCGCTGTACCACGACCTCGTCGCCAAGCCGGAGTTCCACCGCGAGTGGTGGGACAGGTACGTCGACGTCAACCGCCGCTTCGCCGAGCGGGCCGCCGACCGGGCGGCGAAGGACGCGACGGTCTGGATCCAGGACTACCAGCTCCAGCTGGTGCCGCAGCTGCTCCGCGAGCTGCGCCCCGATCTGCGGATCGGCTTCTTCCTGCACATCCCGTTCCCGCCGGCCGAGCTCTTCCAGCAGCTGCCGTGGCGGCGCCAGCTCCTCGAGGGGCTGCTCGGCGCCGACCTGATCGGCTTCCAGCTGCCCGGCGGGGCGGCGAACTTCGTCCGGCTGGTCCGCCAGCGGGTGGGCCACAAGACCCATCGAGACCTGGTCTACCTGCCCGACGGCCGCACCGTCCGCGCGGCCTCGTTCCCGATCTCGATCGACTACGAGGCGTTCGAGGACCTCGCCCGGTCGGAGCCGGTGAAAGACCGGGCCGCCTCGGTCCGCAAGGCTCTCGGCGATCCGGACACGGTGTTCCTCGGGATCGACCGGCTCGACTACACCAAGGGCATCTACGCCCGGCTGCGCGCGTTCTCCGAGCTCATCCGCGACGGGGAGCTCGACGTCGACCACACGGTGTTCGTCCAGGTGGCGACGCCGTCGCGGGAGAAGGTCGAGGAGTACCGCGTCCTTCGCGACGAGATCGACCGCCTGGTCGGCCACATCAACGGCGATCTCGGCCGGATCGGCCGCCCCGCGATCAGCTACCTGCACTCGTCGTACCCCCGCGAGGAGATGGCCGCCCTCTACCGCGCGGCGGACGTGATGGTGGTGACGCCGTACCGCGACGGCATGAACCTCGTCGCCAAGGAGTACGTCGCCTGCCGGTGGGACGACGACGGCGCGCTGGTGCTGTCGGAGTTCGCCGGCAGCGCGGCCGAGCTGCGGCAGGCCTGGCAGGTGAACCCCTACGACCTGAACGGCATGAAGGCCGCGCTGCTCGACGCCGCTCGGGCCGAGCCACGCGACCGGCAGCGCCGGATGCGGGCGATGCGCAAGACGGTCAGGCAGGCGGACGTCGCGGCCTGGGCGACGGCGTTCCTCGACGAGCTGGACAAGGTACGCCCCCCGCACGGGAAGAAGCTGAAGCCGACCCCCACCTCCTGAGTCACACCCGTAACCGCCCGTTGGACCCGTCGTTGCACTCACCAGTGGCGCGCGAACGTCACGAGAGCCGGCGCGGGTCGGGGCATCTTCTCCGCGCCGGCTCGTCTGCGTCGGTCGGCACCCGCCGGGCCGCCCGGGTGCTCGGGTAGTTTCGAGACCGTGGACCTGATCCCGAAGCCCGATCAGGTGGTCTCCGCCGCCGGGAACGTCGCGCACAGTCTGGTGTACGGCGGCCTGGCCGACCTGCGCTCGATGCCGCGCACCCTGATCGACCAGGGGACGCTGCGCGAGGTCTACCACTACCGACCCGCAGCGCAGGTGCGCGACCACGGCGACCCGGTGCTGCTGGTGACGCCGCTGGCGGCGCCGGCCCTCTGCTACGACCTGCGGCGCGGGTGCTCGCTGGTCGAGCACCTCGTCGACGCGGGACGCCCGACGTACCTCGTGGAGTACGGCGCGGTCTCGTTCCGCGACCGCGACCTGGGGATGGAGCACTGGATCGAGGAGGTCGTCCCGACCGCGATCCGGGAGGTGTCTTCGCACGCCGGCGACCGGCCCGTTCACGTCGTGGGCTGGTCGCTGGGAGGGACGTTCGCACTGCTGTCCGCCGCTGCAGACGCGTCCCTGCGGATCGCGTCGATCACCGTCCTCGGCACGCCGTTCGACGTGCGTCAGGTCCCGTTGGTCGCGCCGCTGCGGCCCCTCCTCCAGCTCGCCGACGGACGCGGCCCGATCACCCGGATCTACCGGGCCGCGGGCGCGGCGCCACAGCCCCTGGTGCGCTGGGCGTTCCGGCTGTCGGCGTTCCAAAAGCTGGTGACCAAGCCGCTGGCGATCATCCGACACCTCGACGACGCCGACTACCTCGCCCAGATCGAGGCGGTCGACCGGTTCACCGCGAACATGATCGCCTATCCCGGCCGCACCTTCGGGCAGCTGTACCACCGGCTGCTCAAGGGCAACGCCCTGGTCGACGGCATGTTCGACCTCGGCGACCGGACCGTGTCGATCGCCGACATCACCGCGCCGGTGCTGGTGTTCGGCGGGGCGAACGACGCGATCGCACCGATCGAGGCGGTCAAGGCGGCGGTGCCGATGCTGAGCAGCTCGCCGGAGGCGCGCTTCGAGATCGTGCCGGGCGGGCATCTCGGGATGCTGACCGGCCGGAAGGCGCGGACCAGTACGTGGCCGGTGATCGACGCCTGGGTCGACCAGTGGACCGAGCACCGGGACGAGCCCCCTGCTCCCGCGCGTTCCGCGACCTCACGCCGTACGACGATGAAGGCGGCGCGGAAGACCGCCGGCAGGACGCCGACGGACAAGCCG
Organism: Nocardioides sp.; assembly: GCF_036493135.1. Lineage (GTDB taxonomy): Bacteria > Actinomycetota > Actinomycetes > Propionibacteriales > Nocardioidaceae > Nocardioides. Next base: position 21,819 of record NZ_DASXQG010000065.1, read on the forward strand.
GACGAGACCCCGACCCTCGGCGCGAACCCGACCCGTCGCTACGGCTCCGCGGACTCGCGAGCGCTGCGCCGGTGAGCCGGTCGAGATCTCTTCGACAGAAGTGTCCTGACGGGCATGCTGCCGTTCGTCCCCGAGGTGATGGCGCACACCGGCGCCGCACCGAGGTCAGGAGAACACCATGAAGTACATGCTGCTGCACGCCGTCGACGAGTCGCGGCTGGAGAACCTGCCACCGCAGATCGAGGGCGAGCTCGAGGCCTGGGTCGAGGAGATGGTCGGTCGCCGCGTCGAGCTCGACGGGGCCCGGCTCCACCCGACCTCCGACGCCACGACCGTGCGCCTGGCGGGCGGCGAGGTCCAGGTGACGGACGGGCCGTTCGCCGAGACCAAGGAGCAGGTCGCCGGGTACGACGTGATCGACTGCCCGGACCTCGACACGGCGATCGCCGTGGCATCCGCCCACCCGACGCTGCACGTCGGTGCGATCGAGGTCCGGGCCTTCGACGCAGGGATGGCCGACCCGGTGGTCCCCGAGTCGCCGGCCGAGGGCAAGCGCCGCTACCTGATGCTGGTCTGCGCCGACATGCGCAACAGCTGGGAGCGTGCCGACGGCGGCGAGGCGGAGCCCGATCGGGCCGATGGGGACGATGAGCCCGAGGACGTGAGCCGCTGGATCGCGGACGCTGCCGAGCGCCGGATCTACGGCTGGGCGCTCGAGCACCCGTCGCGAGCCGTCACCGTCCGGCGCCTCGACGGCGAGGTGATGACGACGGACGGACCGTTCGCCGAGACCAAGGAGCAGGTCGCCGGGTTCGACCTGCTCGAGTGCAGCGATCTCGATGACGCCATCCAGGTCGCGGCCGGGCACCCGGTGGCCGACGGCGGTGTGCTCGAGCTGCGACCCCTCTGGGCCTGATCCTTCATGGCCCGGTCCGACGATGCGGTCGCCCTCACCTTCAGTGAGAGCTGGGGGCGGCTCGTCGCCGGCCTGATCGGCTGGTGCGGCGACTGGGACCTCGCGGAGGAGTGCGCCGCCGAGGCGTTCGCCGAGGCGGTGCCGGCCTGGGAGCGGTCCGGCGTGCCCGACGCACCGCTGGCCTGGCTGACCACGGTCGCCCGCAACCGGGCCCGCGACCGGATGCGACGACGTACCACCGAGACCGCGAAGCTGACCCTGGCCTCGGCCGACACCGACGACGAGGTCGCGGCCGCCGACGACGAGGACATCGCGGACGAGCGACTGCGGCTGATCTTCACGTGCTGTCACCCGGCACTGCCGATGCCGGCCCGAGTTGCGCTGACGCTGCGCACGCTGTGCGGCCTGACTCCGGCCGAGATCGGTCGGGCGTTCCTGGTCACGGAGCCGACCATGGAGAAGCGCCTGGTCCGAGCCCGGGCCAAGATCAAGCACGCCGGGATCCCCTATCGCGTCCCGCCTCCCGAGCTCTGGGCCGAGCGGGTCGAGGGCGTGCTGTCGGTGCTGTACCTGATGTTCAACGAGGGGTACGCCGCGTCCTCCGGCGACTCGCTCCTGCGGGTCGACGTCTCGGCCGAGGCGATCCGGCTCACCCGGGCGCTGGCCGACCTGATCCCGGCTGAGTCGGAGGTGCGCGGTCTGCTCGCGCTGATGCTGCTCACCGACGCGCGCCGGCCGGCCCGGGTGCGCGACGGGCGCGTCGTACCACTCGGTGAGCAGGACCGACGTCTCTGGGACCTCGACCTCGTCGCCGAGGGTTCCCGACTGCTCGACGCCGAGCCGCCCTGGGGCCCCTACGCCGTGCAGGCCCGGATCGCGCTCTGCCACGACGTCGCGGCCCGGCCCGCGGAGACGGACTGGGCGGCGATCGCGGAGCTGTACACCCTCCTTCCGGCCACGCCGGTGATCGAGCTGAACCGTGCGGTGGCGGTGTCGATGGCCGACGGGCCCGAAGCCGCACTGCCCATGGTCGAGGCGCTGGGCGACGATCTGGGCGACTACTACCTGTACGCCGCCACGGTGGCGGACCTGCACGCGCGGATGGGCCGTCGTACCGAGGCCGCTGCCGCGCTCGCCACGGCGATCGAACAGGCGCCCACCGGCGCCGAGCGGCGACTGCTGCGGGAGCGTCGCGACGCCCTGCTCGGCGTCAGCGACTCGTGACCCGCACGGAGCCGGTCGACGGTCGCGGTCCCGGACGTGAGCGTGGCTCGCCCCCGCCGATTGGTCCCAAACCGCATGAATGGAGGCCCGAGGCCTGCGGTTCGTGACCATTGGTCGCACCTCCTCGCGCGGCAGGTGCCCTAGGGTCGCCCGGGTGGGTGCCCTCTCCGGACTCGTCGGCCGCGGCCTGATGGCCCCCGACTGGGCGGAGGCGCTGGCTCCGGTCGATGAGCGGATCGCGGCGATGGGACAGTTCCTGCGGGCCGAGCTCGCGGCCGGACGTCACTACCTGCCGGCCGGGGACGACGTGTTCAAGGCGTTCCGCCGGCCCCTCGCGGACGTGCGAGTGCTGATCGTCGGGCAGGACCCCTACCCCACGCCGGGTCACCCGATCGGGCTGTCCTTCGCCGTGGCGCCCGACGTACGCCCCCTGCCCGGGTCACTGCGCAACATCTACCAGGAGCTCTCGACCGACCTCGGTCTTCCACCGGCACCGCACGGCGACCTGACCGCGTGGGCCGACCGCGGAGTCATGCTGCTCAACCGGGTCCTGACGGTGCGGCCGGGTGAGGCGGCGTCCCATCGGGGGCGCGGGTGGGAGGAGGTCACCGACTGCGCCATCGCCGCTCTGGTACGCCGCGGCGGCCCGGCCGCGGCGATCCTCTGGGGCCGCGACGCCCAGTCGCTTCGGCCCTCGCTCGGGCCGATCCCGTGGGTCGAGTCGGCCCACCCGTCCCCGCTCTCCGCCGCCCGCGGCTTCTTCGGATCCCGCCCGTTCTCCCGGATCAACCGGCTGCTGACCGACCAAGGCGGACAGCCCGTGGACTGGTCGCTGCCCGCCTGAGCCGTTCGTTCGCCGGCACCCTGGCGGAATAAAGTTGAATGTGAAACTATTACACCGTCATGAACGATCGGATGCCTGCCCTCTACATCGGCCACGGTGCGCCGCCGCTGCTGGACGACCCGCTGTGGTCGAGCCAGCTGTCCGGCCTGGCCGCCGACCTCCCACGACCGACCGCGATCCTGATCATCAGCGCCCACTGGGAGTCCGCGCCGGTGATGCTCAGTGCCGACCAGGCGCCCCTGGTCTACGACTTCGGCGGGTTCCCGGAGCGGTACTACCGGATGACCTATGCGACGCCGGCCGCCAGCGCGCTCGCCCAGCGGGTGGCCGCGATGATGCCCGCCGACGAGCCGGTGCACCAGCACACGAGCCGCGGCCTCGACCACGGCGCGTGGGTGCCGCTCAAGATCATGTACCCCGACGGCGACATCCCGGTGTTGCAGATGTCGCTGCCCACCCAGGACCCGACCCGCCTGCTGAGGCTCGGCGAGCGGCTCCGCCCGCTGCGCGACGAGGGAGTCCTGATCATCGGGTCGGGCTTCCTGACCCACGGGTTGCCGTTCCTCACCGAGTTCCGCATCGACGCGGCGGCACCGGGCTGGTCGAAGGACTTCGACACCTGGGCCGGCGAGGCGCTGGCCCGTGGCGACGTCAACGCGCTCGCGTCGTACCGGTCGGAGGCGCCGGGCATGCCCTACGCACACCCGACGGTCGAGCACTACACGCCGCTGTTCGTCACCCTCGGCGCGGCGACCGACCCGGAGGAGCCGGGCGAACAGCTCTTCGAGGGCTTCTGGATGGGGCTGTCGAAGCGGTCGCTCCAGGTCGCCTGAGGGTCGTACGTCGACGCCCGCGGCCGGTGCTTGCGGCCCGGCTCCGTGCGATCATGCGTGCGTGACGGAGAAGGCCACGGACCGCATCGAGCGCAGCCGCCGGACCTTGGGTGAGATGTCAGACCTGGTCGGCGACCAGGGCCACACGACCAACACCCGCCGGTGGGACCGGCTGGTCGCCGAGTGGCTGGGCGACCGGCAGGTGCTGGAGCGGTCCGAGGAGGGCCGCGCCGCGATCGTCGCGCTGATGGCCGACGAACGTCCCGTCGTCCGGTTGTGGTCCGCCGCCGCCGCGCTGTTCTGGGACGCCGACGCCGCGCGTCCGGTGCTCGCCGAGATCCGCGACCAGCCGATCCGCTACGACCTGCACTCGATCACCGCCAAGCACACGCTGCTGGAGTTCGACGCCGGCACTCTCGACCGCGATGCGCGGCTCCCCGGCACCTGAGCGCCACCGGCCGGGATCTCAGCTCTGGGTGATCGCGTCCAGCTCGGTGAGGTCGTCGGCGGTCGGCTCCCAGCGGATGGCCGCGGCGTTGGCCCGCACCTGGTCACCGGACGTCGCGCCGGAGATCACGCAGGCGACGGCCGGCTGGGCGGCGAGACCGGCGACCGCGACGTCGAGGATCGACAGGTCGCGCGCTTCGGCGTACTTCTCGAGCGCCTCGATCCGGTCCCAGTCGGCGTTCTCGAGCCAGGGCGCGGGGCCGGACCGCGCGCGTGACCCGTACGGCGCCTCCTGCCCGCGGTGGTACTTGCCGGTGAGCAGGCCGTACTCGAGCGGGAAGTAGGGCAGGACGCCGAGCCCGAAGTGCTCGGCCGCCGGCGCGACCTCCGCCTCGATGCCGCGGTCGAGCAGGGAGTAGCGGTTCTGCACGGAGACGAACCGCTCGAACCCGGAGGTGCGGGCGGTCCAGTCCCAGTCGGCGACCTGCCACCCCGCGACGTTCGAGCACCCGACGTATCGCACCTTGCCTTCCCGGACGAGGTCGGTGAGCACCGACAGCGTCTCCTCGATCGGCGTGATCGGGTCCGGGAAGTGGAACTGGTAGAGGTCGATCCGATCGGTGCGCAGCCGCTTCAACGATGCCTCGACGGCTCGCCGGACATAGCGGCGCGAGCCACGGGCACCGTGGTCGGGACCGTTGGTGTCGCGCATGTCGCTGCCGAACTTGGTGGCCACCACGAACCGGTCGCGCCGACCCTCGAGGACGACGCCGATCATCTCCTCGCTCTGGCCGATGCTGTAGGAGTCGGACGTGTCGAGGAACGTGACCCCGGTGTCGTCGGCGGCGTCGACGATGCCGCGTACGGCGTCCAGCCCGACCCGGCGTCCGAACGCGTTGCAGCCGACCCCGACCGCGCTCACCATCAGGCCCGAGTCGCCCAGCGGGCGGTAGGTCATGTCAGTCACCCGATCGACCCTACTCAGGCCCTGTCAGGGGCTCGAGGTCTGGATCAGGTCGAGGTCGCGGACGCAGAACCCGTGGTGGGCCCAGTCCTCGTCGAGCACCGTGCCGAGGCACTGCTTCACCGAGCGGCCGCCCGCGTACGGCGGCCAGCGGCCGTCGTCGGGGATCGGCGCCGGGGCCCGGAGCTGCTCGGGCGTGATCGTCTCGAGCCAGGTCTCGAGCTCGTCGCCCTGCTCATCACGCACCGCGAGGACCTCGTCGAGCGTCGGGTCTGCTGTCGGGTCGAGGCCCTGCTCCTCCCGATCGGGCACGGCCTCGATCCCCAGCCCGATCGGGGTGAACAGCGCCGTCGACCCGAGGCAGCAACGCCGGAACCACGAGTCGTGGACGAAGACCAGGTGGCGCAGGGTCTGCACGGCGGACCACTCGTCGTTCACGCTCCGGAGCTCGATGCCCGGCGTCGCGCGCAACCGCTCGATCGTCGCCGCCCAGTCGGCGCGCAGCTGTCGCCACCCTTCCAGCAGCTCGGCGGGGTCGTCGGAACGGATCAGCAGCCGCACCGGATGGCGCCGGTCGAGCTCGGCCTCGACGTACTCCATCACCTCGACGCCGTTCACCACGAGGTTGGTCACGAGACCGTCGATCTCGGCGTCCTGCATGACCACGCCGATCAGGCGCGACCGGTCGAGCACGCACTCCCGGAACTCCGCCTCTGTCAGGTCCTGGTCAACGAAGCGCTCCATGACCCGCACGCTAGGCCCCGCCTCCGACAGAGCGCGCGCCGGCGCGCGCCGGCCCCGATGCCAGGATGGTGGCATGCGCTTCCTGTCGATCCAGTCGTTCGTCGCGTACGGCCACGTCGGCAACTCCGCCGCCACGTTCCCGCTGCAGCGGCTGGGGCACGAGGTGTGGCCGGTGCTCACGGTCGTGTTCTCCAACCACACCGGGTACGGCGCCTGGCGCGGGCCGCTGCTGCCGCCGGACGACGTGCGCGCGGTGGTGACCGGGATCGAGGAGCGGGGCGTGCTGCCGACGTGCGACGCGGTGCTGTCCGGTTACCTCGGCGGTCCGGGGATCTGCGAGGTGGTCGTCGATGCGGTCGGCCGCGTGAAGAAGGCCAACCCGGCTGCGACGTACACCTGCGACCCGGTGATGGGGAACGCGACGAGCGGCTGCTTCGTCGATCCGGCCATCCCGCCGATCATCCGCGAGCAGGTCGTGCCGCACGCCGACATCATCACGCCCAACCAGTTCGAGCTCGGGTTCCTCACCGGCACCGAGCCGGACACCCTCGAGTCGACGCTGGCCTCGGCCGACGCGGCGATGGCGATGGGGCCGTCGACGGTGCTCGTCACCTCGGTGCTCCGGCCGGACCGCCCCGACGACACGATCGAGATGCTGGCCGCGACCGGCACCGGCGCGTGGATCGTGCGCACCCCGCGGCTGCCGATCGGGGCCAACGGCTCCGGCGACCTCACCGCCGCCCTCTTCACCGCCCACCTGCGGTCGACCGGCTCCCCGGCCGAGGCGCTCGGCCTCACCGCCTCATCCGTGGTCGGCGTCCTCCGGGCGACCATCGACTCCGGCGAGCGAGAGCTCCAGATCGTGCTCGGCCAGGATGCCATCGCCTCGCCGACCGGCGAGTTCGAGGTCGAGCGGGTGCGTTGACAGGTCGTGCCAGAGCCGCGTGAGAGATTCGAACTCTCGACATTCGCATTACAAGTGCGACGCTCTGGCCACCTGAGCTAACGCGGCGATGCCGCGCGAACGCGGCCACCACAAACCCTAGAGGGACGACCTCGTCAGGAACGACTCCAGCGAGCGGCGGATGCCGGCGGCGTCGAGGCCGTGGGCGCGCTGGTGCTCGGCCGGCGTGCCGTAGTGACGCAGCTCAATCCGGCGGGTGCCGAGCGACAGCAGGCGGTGCGGTACGTCGTGCAGCGCGTCGGAGACGACGCGAGCCGAGGTGCCGGCCAGCCACGGTTCGACGAGCACGACGTCGGGGACGGTCAGCACCGCCCGGAGCGTCGCCGCGTCGAAGGGTCGGACGCTGTGCGCGTAGAGGACGGTCACGTCGCGGTCCGCGGTGGCGGTGAGAACCTCGTCGAGCACCGGGCCGAAGGCGAGCACGGTGGCGCCCGCGCCGCGGCGTACGACGTGCAGGCCGGGGCCGCTGAACGACTCGGAGTTCGTCTGCTCGACGACCCGCACGTAGTGGAGACCGTCGGCGGCCACCGCCCGACGCAGCACCTCGTCGGTCTCGGCCGAGGTGCCGGGCGCGTGGATCGCGACGTCGGGGAGGGTGTCGAGGAGCGCCACGTCGCCCGGGACCTGATGGGTGCGGCCCGACCGGGACGCGTCGAACGACCCACCACCACCGACCAGCACTCCGCCCACGCCCTGGTGGGGGAAGCCGAGCTTGACCTGCTCGAAGGCGCGCTCCACCAGGAACGTCCCGAAGGAGTGGACCACCGGACGGAGGCCGGTCAGGGCCATGCCGGCACCGACGTTGACCATCAGCTGTTCGCGGATGCCGACGTTGACCACCCGCTCCGGGAAGCGGCGCTCTGCCTCGGTGAAGAACCGCCCGGAGATCTCGGCGTACACCAGCGCCACCGAGAGGTCCTCGCCGAGGAGGTCGGTCAGGGTACGACCGAACTGGGTCCGCGGGTCGCGGCTGAGTGTCGTGGTCGTCATGCTGCGACCTCCTCGTCGAGGACGGTCGCGACGACGGCGTTCGGCACACCGAGGCCGCGTTCGGACAGCGCCTTCTCGAGCGCGTCGTGGTCGCGCCCGTCGATGGTCGTGACCTGCCACCCCTCGGTCGAGAAGCGCTCGGCGATCCGGCCCGGCACGACGTACGACGTGCTTCGGTTGTCGACCACGACCACGGTCAACGCGTCGAGGCCGAGTGCGGGGGCGAGCTCCAGGGCCTCGTGGTTCGAGCCCTCGTCGAGCTCGGCGTCACCGACCAGCACCACCACGCGGGAGTCGAGCCCCTGCGCGCGCAGGCCGAGCGCCGTACCGACCGCGAGCGGCAGCCCGTGGCCGAGCGATCCGCTGGAGATCTCGACTCCCGGCACCAGGTTGCGGTCGGGGTGGTAGCCCAGGGGTGAGTCGAACGCGCCCAACTCGCGCAGCCACGACTCCGGGATGAAGCCGCGATCGCACAGCACGGCGTAGTACGCCATCGGGCCGTGGCCCTTCGAGAGCAGGAACCGGTCCCGACGGGAGTCGTCGACGGTCTCGGGCGAGACGTCGAGGACCCGCTCGTAGAGCACCCGGAGCACGTCGAGGGTGGAGTACGACGCAGGGTCGTGCTTCTCGTCCCCCGTCATCAGGGTCAGCAGGCGTTGGATGTTGTCCACGGCCCCATTTCACAAGTTGAAGTGAACTTTAAGTCAAGGCATGCTGGCCGGTATGGCAGAACTCACGATCGGCGACCTGTCCGAAAGGTCCGGCATCGCGACGAGTGCGATCCGGTACTACGAGGACCGCGGGCTGGTCACCTCGCGTCGTACGACGGGCAACCAGCGCCGCTACGAGCGGCCGATGCTGCGGCGGCTCGCGTTCATCCGGACCGCCCAACGGGTCGGCCTCTCCCTGGAGGAGATCGAGGCAGCACTGGCGACCCTGCCCAGCAGCCGCACGCCCACCAAAGCCGACTGGTCACGCCTCAGCCGGGGGTGGCGGCCGCGGCTAGACGCGCAGATCGCCCAGCTCGAGCGACTCCGCGACACCCTCGACTCCTGCATCGGCTGCGGCTGTCTCAGCCTCAGGCGCTGCAGCCTGAGCAATCCCGACGACGTCGTCGCGCCTCGCGGACCGGGGCCGGTGTTCCTCGACGGTCACTGAGCGTCGAGCAGCACTAGCCTGAAGGACATGGCGCTGCACATCGTCGCCCGAAGGCCCGATCCCGCGCTCGTGCGCCTGCCCTGGTCGACGCCGCTCGCGGAGTGGTCAGACGACTTCGTCGTCCCGCTTCCCCGCGGCCTGAGCCGCCACATCGTGCGCATCGTCCGGCTCGGTGGCCGCACCTATGCGATCAAGGAGACGCAGGAGGAGATCGCGTTCCGCGAGTACCGCCTGCTGCGCGACCTCCAGCGGCTCGGCCTCCCCGCGGTCAAGCCGGTCGGCGTCGTCACGGGCCGCGAGGACGACCGCGACGAGGAGCTGCCCTGCGCGCTGCTGACCGAGCACCTCGCGTTCTCGCTCCCCTACCGGGCGCTCTTCGCCCACGGCATGTCGGTGGAGAGCCTGCCCTGCCTGATCGACGCCCTGGTCGTGCTGCTGGTGCGGTTGCACCTGGCCGACTTCTACTGGGGCGACGTCTCGCTGTCGAACGTGCTGTTCCGGCGCAGCGCCGGCGGCTTCGCGGCGTACCTCGTGGATGCCGAGACCGGTGAGCTGCGCCCGACGCTGTCGCGCCAGATGCGGGAGTACGACGTGGAGGTCGGCTGCGAGAACGTCTTCGCGGAGCTGCTCGACCTCCAGGCCGGTGGCCGGCTCGGCCCGACCGTGGAAGGGCACGAGATCGTCGCCCTGATCCAGAAGCGGTACGACGAGCTCTGGAGCGAGCTGACCCGCGAGGAGGAGTTCACCGCGGATGAGATGTGGCGCATCGAGCGGCGCATCGAGCGTCTCAACGAGCTCGGCTTCGACGTCGACGAGCTCGACATCGTCACCGACTTCGACGGCGACCGGATCCGGATCCAGCCCAAGGCGGTCGAGGCGGGGCACCACACGCGCGAGCTCCAGGCGCTGACCGGCCTCTCCGTCGAGGACGGCCAGGCGTGCCGGCTCCTCAACGACATGACGTCGTTCATCGCGCACTACGACCTCGGCCGGGAGGACAAGGCGATCGCGGCGAACCGATGGCTGACCGAGATCTACGAGCCGATCACGGCGATGGTGCCGGCCGAGGCACGCGGCAAGCTGGAGCCCGCCGAGATCTTCCACGAGATCCTCGTGCACCGGTGGTACCTGTCCGAACGCGCCGGCCACGAGGTCGGGATCTTCGAGACGGCTCGCGACTACATCGACAACGTGCTGACCACCAAGCCCGACGAGCTGGTGACCGCCGCGACCGACGGCGCGATGCTGCCCGAGGACGACCCGGACGCGGCGGTCCTGTAGGCACCGGTCAGTCACCGGAGCAGGTCGCGACCGATCACCGTCCGCTGGATCTGGTTGGTGCCCTCGAAGATCTGGGTCACCTTGGCGTCGCGGAAGAGCCGCTCGACCGGGTACTCGCGGGTGTAGCCGTTGCCACCGAGCACCTGCACGGCGTCGGTCGTCACCCGCATCGCCGCGTCGGACGCGGTCAGCTTGGCGATGCTCGCCTGTCGGCTGAACGGGCGGCCGGCATCCTTCAGCCGCGCCGCGTGGAGGTACGTCGCGCGTGCGCGCTCGACGTCCGCGGCCATGTCGGCCAGCAGGAACTGCAGCCCCTGCAGCTCGCCGATCGGCCGCCCGAACTGCTTGCGCTCCCCGGCGTACGCGACCGCGTGGGCGAGGGCCGCCTGGGCGATGCCGGTGGCGACCGCGGCGATGCCGAGCCGACCTGCGTCGAGGGCCGAGAGGGCGACCCGCATGCCCGCGCCTTCCGTGCCGACCAGCTGCGCCGCGGGGATGCGGGCGCCGTCGAAGACCACCTGGGTGGTGACGTCGCAGGCGAGACCCATCTTCTTCTCGGGCGCGCCGAAGGTCATCCCCTCGGCGTCGCCCCGGATCACGAAGGCCGACAGCCCGCGCTTGGCGTCGTCGGAGGTGCGGGCGAACAGGATGTAGTAGTCGGCACAGGAGCCGTTGCTGATCCACTGCTTGGTGCCGTTCGCGACGTACGCATCTCCGTCGAGGACCGCGCGCGTGCGGATGCCGCTGACGTCGGAGCCGGCCTGCGGCTCGGAGAGGCAGTACGCACCGAGCCAGTCGCCGCGCAGCATCCGCGGCAGCCACTCGGCCTTGAGCTCGTCGCTCCCGTGGGCGTCGACGACGTTCGCGGTCAGGCTGTGCACGCTGATGCCGACACCGACGCTCGGCCACGCGGTGGCGATCTCCTCGACGACCTGGAGGTAGACCTGGTACGGCTGCGCGCCTCCGCCGTACTCCTCGTCGAAGGGCAGGCTCAGCAGGCCCGACTTCCCGAGCAGGCGGTACGCCGACGCCGGGAACTCGCCCCGCTCCTCGGCCTCGTGCACCTGGGGTGCGAGCTCCTTGGTGGCGATCTCCCGAGTCAGCTCGAGCAGCGCCTCGGCGACCCCGTCGTCGTCCGTCGGCAGCAAGCGTTCGACCGTCGTACCCACGCGGGCGATGATGCCACCCTGTGACACTCCTCCCCCATCCCGCACCAACCCGTCACACGCCGAAGTGGCCCTTCTCCCGACCCGAAGTGGCCCTTCTCCGCGCCCGAAGTGGCCGTTCCCTTGTGCGCACGTGGGCCATCTCCGGTGCCTCCTCCCGAGATCGGACTGCTTTTCCACAGGCTCGGCAGCGCCAGGTTCGCAAAGCACCCGAATCGGGGAATCTCCGCCGCATGCGCGGATTCCCGATAACTCCCATGACTCTGTCCGACCTCTCGGAGCTGGGGGTGTCCTCCCAACAAGCCTCCCGCCTGGTCCGTTTCGGGGTGCTGCGGCGCGTGCTACGCGGTGTGTACGTGCGTCACGACGTTTCGCTCTCGATCGAGACCCGGGCCGCCTGCCTGGCGAAGGTGCTCCCGGCACATGGTGTCGTCTGCGATCGCACGGCGGCTTGGTTGTGGGGGGTCGACTGTCAGCCACCCGCGGCGCTCGACGCGCCGCTGGACCTGGATGTCGTCAGCATCGGCGGACGCCATCGTTCCAGGCGATCCGGTGTTCACGGTGGCAAGCGAGATCTGCGGCCCGAGGAGGTCTGGACGATAGCTGGACTCCGAGTCACCAGTCCGGTCCGGACTGCCTGCGACCTGGCCTGTCGACGGGGCAGACGAGAAGCGCTCGCCGTCCTGGACGCGTTCATGCGTGTCTGTGGACTCACCCAGGGGGACTACCGAGCGATGCTCGGGCGCTACCGAGGGCGACGGGGCTGCACCCAGCTCCGTGAGCTCGTCGGGTACGCCGACCCACGGGCGGAGTCCCCGCGTGAGTCGTGGGTGCGCATGGAGATCATCGACGCCGGCCTTCCCGTACCTCAACCGCAGCTCTGGGTCGCGGTGCCGGGGCTGGGCAGGCGACGGCTCGACCTGGCCTATCGAGGCCGGCGGATTGCCGTGGAGCACGACGGTGAGGAGCACCACTCCGAGGACGAGGACCAGGAGTCCGACGAGGAACGCCGAGCGGCTCTGCGCAAGCTGGGCTGGTACGTCATCGTCGTCGGCCGGGAGGACTTCGACGGGGAGCGCCTCGAGGCCTGGCTGCGGGAGCTGCGCGAGGTGCTGATCGCGCGCTCGCCGTCGCGCCGGACGCGCTACGCGCGTGCCGAGCGTCGACGTACACGTCGCTAGCGCCCCGTCGGAGGCGGAGAAGGCCCACCTCGGAGGCGGAGAAGGCCCCCCTCGGCGCGGGAGAAGGGCCACCTCGGCGGTCAGCGGTGCTGTGAGAGGGCGTAGAGGGTGATGGAGGCGGCGACGCCGGCGTTGAGCGACTCCAGGGAGGACGACATCGGGATCGAGACGAGCCGGTCGCAGGTCTCGCTGACCAGGCGGCCGAGGCCGTCTCCCTCGGACCCGACGACCACGACCAGCGGACCGGAGGCGAGGTCGGGGTCGGCGAGCAGGTCGGGCAGCGTGAGGTCGCCGGTAGCGGCCAGGCCGACGACCTGACAGCCGGCGTCCTGGAACTCCTTGAGGGTGCGGACCAGGTTCGTCGCGTGGGCGACCGGGATGCGGGCGGCGGCGCCGGCAGAGGTCTTCCAGGCCGCGGCGGTCATCCGGGCGGCACGGCGCTCCGGGATGACGACCCCGTGCGCGCCGAAGCCCGACGCCGACCGCACCACCGCACCCAGGTTGCGCGGGTCGGTCACCGAGTCGAGAGCGACGATCAGTGGAGCTTCGTCGCGTTCGGCCGCGGCGTCGAGCAGGTCGGTGGGGTGTGCGTACTCGTACGCCGGGATCCGCGCGGCGAGACCCTGGTGCACCGCTCCGTCGGTGCGGCGGTCCAGCTCGCCCTTGGTCACCTCGAGCAGAGATACGCCGCCGTCGGCGGCGATCTTGAACGCCTCACGCAGTCGGCCGTCGCGCTCCGCACCCTCGGCGACGTACAGCCCGCTCACCGGGACGCCCGCCCGTAGCGCCTCGACGACGGCGTTCCGCCCGGCGATCCACTCGTCGCCGGCGGTCGACCGCTTCCTCGGGCGCCGAGCCGCGTCTCGCTCGGACTTCGCCCGCAGCTTGTGCGCCTTGTGGTTGGGCCGGTCGGCCGCCTTCGGAGTCGGGCCCCTGCCCTCGAGCCCGCGTTTGACCCGGCCGCCCGAGCCGGCCGTCGGCCGCTTCGAGGACTTCCGGATCGCACCTTTGCGCTGGCTGTTCCCCGGCATCAGGAGGCTCCGTCCGACTGCTCCGCCAGGGTCCATTTCGGACCGCCCGGCGTGTCCTCGACCGCGATGCCGGCGGCGGCGATCCGGTCGCGGATGGCGTCCGCCCGCGCCCAGTCCTGGTCGGCCCGCGCGGCCGCTCGCTCCTCGAGCAGCCCGGCGACCAGGGCGTCGACCGCGGCCGAGAGCTTGGCGTCGTCCGTGCCGCCCAGCACGCCCCAGGCCGGGTCGGCAGGGTCGAGGCCGAGCACGTCGAGCATCGCCCGCACCGACGCGGCGACGTCGTCCGCCGGCTCGCCGGCACCCAGCAGGCGGTTCCCCTCGCGCACCTGGTCGTGGATCACCGCGACCGCGGCCGGCGTGCCCAGGTCGTCATCCATCGCATCGACGAACGACTTGGGCAGCTGGTTTCGAGACGGTCGCTTCACGACCTCCTCGACCGACGACGGCACCCGGTCCAGGAACGACTCGATCCTCCGGAACGCGACCGCCGCCTCATCGAGCGCCTCGAACGAGAACTCCACGTGCGAGCGGTAGTGCGCAGCCACCATGTAGTAGCGCAGCTCGATGCCCCGCACGCGCTTCAGCACTTCGGGGATCAGCAGCGAGTTGCCCAAGGACTTCGACATCTTCTCCCCGGCGGTGGTGATCCAGGCGTTGTGCAGCCAGTACGACGCGAACTGCTGCCCGGCTGCGCGCGACTGCGCCAGCTCGTTCTCGTGGTGCGGGAAGCGCAGGTCGACGCCGCCGCCATGGATGTCGAACGCCGGGCCGAGGTACTTCGCGGCCATCGCCGAGCACTCGATGTGCCAACCGGGACGTCCCGGACCGTAAGGCGACGGCCACGCCGCCGTCTCCGGCTCGAGGGCCTTCTTCCAGCCCTTCCACAGCGCGAAGTCGCGGGGGTCGCGCTTCCTGGCCATTACCTGCGGGTCGGCAACTCCCTCCGTCGGCTCCATGTCGTCGACCTTCTGCCGGGTCAGCTCGCCGTACGCCGGCCACGAGCGCACCTCGAAGTAGACGTCACCGGACCCGTCCTCCGCCGGATAGGCATGGCCGCGCGCGACCAGCTGCCCGATCAGCTCGAGGATCTCCGGCACGTGCCCGGTCGCGGCCGGCTCGTACGTCGGCGGCAGCACGTTGATCGCGTCCAGCGCCTTGTCCAGCTCACGGCTCATCCGGTACGCGATCTCGAACCACGGCCGCCCCTGTGCCTCGCCCTTGGCCAGGATCTTGTCGTCGATGTCGGTGACGTTGCGGATGAACGTGACGTCGTACCCGGTCGCGGTCAGCCAGCGCCGGAGCACGTCGAAGTTCACCGCCGACCGCACGTGCCCGACGTGCGGCTCGCTCTGCACCGTCAGTCCACACACGTAGATCCCCGCCCTGCCCGCCTCGAGGGGCACGAAGTCGCGGACGTCGCGGGTCGCGGTGTCGTGGAGCCGGAGAGTCACGCGCCCCATCGTAGAGTCGCGGGGTGCCCCGGCTCATTCGGTACGACGCGTGGTCACCCGCCGACCGGCCGACCTGGACGACGCCCTGGTGCCAGCCGGGCTTCGCGTTCACCGAACTGGTGGCCTCGTGGTCGGCGACCACCCCACGCGGGACCTGGATCGAGGTCGCCGCCCAGGCCCGAGGCTCGCGCACCTGGCACGTGCTCGGGCATTGGTCGTCGGGCACGCGGCCGACGCGGAGGACCAGTGTCATCGGCGACCCGGAGGTCGACACCGACGTGTGGCGCCCGCTTGACGGCACGGACTCCTACCGGCTGCGGGTGCGCCGGCACGGCCGGCCGTCTCCGGATCTGCACCGGATCGGCGCGATGGTCTCCGCCGGCGTGTGGAGCGGCACGGCCTCCGCACCACTGCACCGGCGGGAGCGGATCCTCGACGTGCCCCGTCTCTCCCAGATGAGGTACGCCGACACCGGCGGCGCCGGGTGGTGCTCGCCCTCGTCGGTCGCGATGGTGCTGTCCCATGCCGGCAGGCTGCCACCGGGCACCGACATCCCGGCCGCGGCCCGGCAGGTCCACGACCCGGCCTGGACCGGCACCGGCAACTGGTCCTTCAACACCGCGTGGGCCGCGGGCCTGGCCGGGCACGCCTTCGTCACCCGGCTCCGCGACCTCCGCGACGCCGAGCGGTTCGTCGACGCCGGCATCCCCCTCGTCGCCTCGGTCGCCTATCCCCGCGGGGCACTCCGCGGCGCCCCTACCCACGGCACGGATGGCCACCTCGTCGTCATCCGAGGCTTCACAGCAGGCGGCGATGTCGTCACCAACGACCCTGGCGCCCCGACCGACCACAGCGTGCGCCGTACCTATCACCGCGGCGAGTTCGAGCGCGCCTGGCTCGGCGGGTCGGGCGGCACGGTCTACGTGATCCACCGCGACGACCAGGTTCTTCCGATCGGCAGCCGAGGTGCGTGGTGACCGGATCGGCCGTTTCGGGGATTCTCACCCCCACCAGGTGATAGGACTGCTCACGCCGGTTCTCGAGTCTCGGGACCGCTCACTCACATTCCACGGGGAGAAACTCGCATGCGCACGAAGCTCGGGGTCGTCGTGGCCTCACTGGCCCTTACCGTCGGGACCACCGCAATCCTCACAGCCGGCCCGGCCGAAGCGGGGACGGTCACCCAGGCGACGCTGACGATCAACAACGGTCACCACAAGGCCAAAGGTCAGTACGGCAACTTCATCGGCTTCATGGTGGGAGGTGTCACCGACGGCGCAGGGAACCCGGTGGACGAAGGCCGGGCCGACCTTCAGCGCAAGCAGCCGGGCAAGGGCTGGAAGACGGTCATGTCGTTCGTCGACCCGACCACCCTCACCATCGCCGACTACGGCAGCAAGGCCAAGGGAAATGTGAGGTACCGCCTCCACTACCTGGGTGACGCCACCTACGCGCCGACGTACTCCGACGTCGTGACGGTGACCACGCTGTGGAACTTCAAGGACACCAGCGCCTGCCCGAACGGGCACTGCCACATCAGCGGCAAGCTCATCCCGAAGGCCAGGCACCACAGGATCCTGGTGCAGGTCAAGCACGGCTCGTGGAAGAGGTACCGGGTGCTGCACACCAGCGTCAAGGGCAGCTACAAGGTGGGCGTCACCGGCAGCCGCAACGGCACCAAGTACCGCATCATCATCGCGGGCACCAAGAGCATCGTCGCGACCTCGAAGCGCTACCGGGTCATCCGCTACTGACGGAGTCGGCCTGGAACGAGATCGTGTGCCAGCCGGACGATCCGTTCGGCACGGGGTCGGCGCGCACCGCGGTCTGCACCTGACCGTCGTCGTTCACCGCGCGTACGGCGAGCTGGTGCCGGCCCGGCGCGGCGTCGACGGTCGCGACCCACTGCACCCACGAGTCCCTGAGGTTCTTGCGGGCGACCGTGGCCGGCTGCCAGCCGCCTCCGTCCAGCTGCACCTGGACCGCCGAGATCCCGGTGTTCTGCTGCCAGGCGAGCCCGCCGACGCGCACCCGGCCGGCCGGCACGTGGTGACCGTTGCCGGGCACGTCGATCCGGGACGCGAGCTTGACCGGCCCCTCGACCGACCAGCCACGCTCGGTCCAGTACGCCGAGAACGAGTCGAACGTCGTCACCTCGATGTCGCGCACCCACTTGCACGCCGACACGTAGCCGTAGAGGCCGGGAACCACGGTCCGCACCGGGAACCCGTGCTCGATCAGCAGCGGCTCGCCGTTCATCGCATAGGCCAGCATCGCGCCGCGGCCGTCGAGCATCGCCGACAGCGGGGTTCCGCACGTCCAGCCGTCGTCCGAGGTCTGCTTGACCGCGTCGGCGCCCTGCTGGACGCCGGCCTCCTCGAGCAGGTCCTTCAGGTGCGTACCGCTCCACCAGGCGTTGCTGATCAGCGGGCCGCCGACGGGGTTGGAGACGCAGTTGAGGGTCATCCAGATCTCGCTGCGCGGCCGCTTGACCAGCTCGGCGTACGTCAGGGTGGTCTCGTGGTCGACCATGCCGTGGATCCGCACGCTCCAGTCGTTTGGCGAGATCGCGGGCGGGCTGAGCGAGGTGTCGATCCGGTAGAACCGGCTGCTCGGCGTCTGCCAGACCGCGATGCCGCTCAGCCCCACGTCGACGCCGGCGGGCGGCCCGGGGTTGGTGACGCCGGGCAGGTCGAGGGCCTCGCGCGCGGCGTTCACCGCGCGCCGGTGGCCGCCCACCTTCCAGCCCAGCAACCCCACGACGGCGCTGCCCAGACCGACCCCGGAGGCCACCAGCAGGAAGCGTCGTTGCGGGTCCGTGGACGACTCGTCGCGAAACGGTTGCGGCCGGAGGTACGACGTGAGCACGCCGAGGAGCGCCAGCCAGGTGAGGACGCCGACCAGGCTCGGCAGGATCCCGGTGGCGGGCGCGCCGTACTGCGACTGGTTGGCGATCAGCCCGATCACGGCGAGCACGACGAAACCGGCGATGCCGGCGCCCTGCCACCGCCGCGACAGCAGCCCGAACGCCGCGAACAGCAGCAGCACCACGATCAGCACCCCGGTCACCAGCAAGGGTTTGTCGTGCCGACCCACGACCTGGATCAGATCCTCGGCCACCGGCCCCGGGGTCAGCCGGATCACCAGCTCGGCGACGTCGGTCACCGGGTTGCCGCGGAGGCCGAGCCAGGTGGCGGTGAGGTACGACGTGGCGAGGCCGCCGAGGCCGGCCAGCACCCCCGCCAGCGCCCACTGCGCACGCGTCCGCACGGGTCGATTGTTGCTCGGGCATGATCAGCCCGTGGCTGGAAGTTCTTACGGAGTGCGAACGGGCGTGGGTACGGACGTCCATCGCCTCGCGGACGGCGTACCGATGCAGCTCGCCGGTCTGGCCTGGCCCGACGAGCCGCAGGGGCTGGAGGGTCACTCCGACGGGGACGTGTGCGCCCACGCGATGTGCGACGCGCTGCTGTCCGCGACGGGCCTCGGCGACCTCGGCAGCAACTTCGGCACCGCGGAGCCGGAGTGGGCGGGCGCCTCGGGTGTCGCGCTCCTCGCCGAGACCGCCGCGCGAGTACGCCGCGCCGGGTACGAGGTGGGGAACATCGCGGTCCAGGTCGTCGGCAACCGTCCCCGTCTCGGGCCGCGCCGCGACGAGGCCACGGCCGTGCTGTCCGAGGCCGTCGGCGCCCCGGTCTCCGTGTCGGCCACCACCACCGACGGCCTCGGCCTGACCGGTCGGGGCGAGGGGATCGCCGCCATCGCGACCGCCCTCGTCCACCGATGAGGGCCGCCGTCGTCGTCCTCGCGGCCGGCGCCGGCACCCGAGTGGGGGCCGAGGTCAACAAGGTCCTGCTGCCACTGGCCGGGATCCCGGTCGTCGCGCGTTCAGTGCGCACCGCATGCGAGGTCCCGGGCGTCGCGCGGGTCGTGCTGGTGGTCCGCGACGGCGAGCAGGACGCCGTACGCGCAGCGGTGGAGCCACATCTCGACCCCGAGCATCCCGAGGTCGCCATGGTCACCGGGGGCGAGACCCGGCATCTCTCGGAGTGGGCCGCACTGTCCCTCCTCGCCCCGGCGATCGAGGCGGGCGACGTCGACGTCGTCGCGATGCACGACGCCGCCCGACCACTGGCGAGCGCGGCGCTCTACGAAGCCGTCCTGAGCACCGCCGAGCGAGTCGGCGGCGCCATCCCGGTCGCGCGGCTCGATGACCTGGTCGCCGCCGACGGCTCCGACCTGCCCGCGGTGCTGGTCGGGGTGCAGACCCCACAGGCGTTCCGCGCGGGCGATCTGCTCGCCGCCCACCGCGCGGCAGCGGCCGCCGGGTTCGAGGCCACCGACACGGCCGGGATCCTCGCGGCGTACGCCGACCTGACCGTCGCCGCCGTCGACTCCACCGAGCGGAACCTCAAGCTCACGGTCACAGAGGACGTCGCGCTCGCCGAGGCGCTCATCTCCGGGTGAGAGCCTCGAGCACCGCCAGGTCCTCGGGCGTCCGGACGCGGCGTGCGGCCGCGGGCGCCGTCACCAGCGCCACGTCGTGCCGGCGCCGCAGGCCGGCCAGCGCGGCCCGGAAGTTCGTCGACGGCCAGTCGTCCAGCTCGGCGACCACGTCGGCCGGTACCACCAGCGGTGAGGCCAGCCGCCGCAGGCCGTCGCGGTCGTGAGTGTCGCCGACCATCGGCACGTCCGGCCCGTCGACGAGCTCCTTGACCGTGTCGGTGACCGCGAGCACGCCGGCCACGGCCACGCCGTCGGCGACCGCTCGTCGTACACAGGCGGCGAGGAAGTCCGGTGGCGTCATCGGGCACAGCGCGTCGTGCCACACCAGCGGCATGGCCGCCTCGCGTACGGCGTCCCAGGGCGTCGTCAGGTCGAGCAGGTGGACGCCCGTCTCGCCCATCGCCCATGCCGCGCAGGCCACCAGCGGCTCCCCGTGGAGCAGGGCGAACGGCAGTGACCCGCGGCCGCGCTCGACGACCACGCCGTAGGCCACCGGATCGGACTCGTCGTACATGGCGCGGATGCTACGGGCCGGGCTACGCATCAGCACGGCAAGGCGAAGGCCCCGTCCGCCGGAGCGGAACGGGGCCTTCGTCAATCGGCTCTCAAACCGAAATCAAACCGAAATCAAACCGAAATCAAGAAGCAAGAACCTCGTCGAGAATCGCCTCGGCCTTGTCCTCGTTGGTGTTCTCCGCCAGTGCCAGCTCGGAAACCAGGATCTGGCGAGCCTTCGCCAGCATCCGCTTCTCGCCGGCCGACAGACCGCGGTCACGCTCGCGGCGCCACAGGTCGCGGACGACCTCCGACACCTTCATCACGTCTCCGCTGTGCAGCTTCTCGAGATTCGCCTTGTAGCGGCGCGACCAGTTGGTCGGCTCCTCGACGTGCGCGGCACGCAGGATGTCGAAGACGCGGTCGAGACCGTCCTTGTCGACCACGTCGCGTACGCCGACGAGGTCGAGATTGCAGGCCGGCACGCGGACTACGAGATCCTGTTGGGCCACGATCCGGAGTACGAGGTACTCCTTGTCCTCCCCCTTGATCTTCCGCGTCTCGATGTCCTCGATGACTGCGGCCCCGTGATTGGGATACACAACCGTTTCGCCCACGGTGAAAGACATATTGCTCAGTACCACCCTTCTTAGGTGACCATTCTAACACGGGCACGAAGGTGCTCCCGTTGCGTCTTCGCAGGTCAGACGCGGTTTGCGGGCTTGACAGATCGGTCGTCTATGTGCCTGGCCCGAGCGGCATGTGCCCGGGCGTGTCCACCCGGTCACCAGCCCTGATCCCGGGCCGGATGGCCGATACTGCGGGACATGCCGGCGCCCTCCACTCCGCAGCGCGCCTCGAGCCCGCGCGAGCGCCGCTTCAAGCGGCTGACACCGGTCCTGCTGGTGCGCGCCGCACACCCTCGGCAGGCGGTGCTCACCGCCCTCGGACTCGCGATCGCGGCCGCCGTCTCCGGCCGGGCCCCGCGCGAGGTCGGACTGGTCGCGGTCACGGTGCTGGTGGGTCAGGCGCTCCTGGGCTGGGACAACGACCTCGTCGACGAGAAGGCCGATCGGGCGGACCAGCGCGACACGAAGCCGCTGGTGTCCGGCGCGCTCGAGCGAGGCACGCTCGGCTTCTGGCTCGCCTGCGCGGTCCTTCTCGTCGTCCCGTTGGCACTCTCGAGCGGCATCAACGCGGGCCTGTCGTACCTGCTCTCCCTAGTGGTCGGCGTGCTCGGAAACCGCCTGCTGCGGACCGGTCGGTGGTCGTGGCTCCCCTGGGCGATCGCGTTCGCGCTGTACCCGGCGTACCTCTCGTACGGCGGGTGGGGCGGCGGCGCTGACGGCAACCCACCCACGATCGCGATGACCGTCGCCGCCGGCCTCCTGGGGATCGGGGTCCACGTCCTCACCTCGCTGCGGGGGCTGGTCGACGACAACCGCGCCGGCCGGCGGCACGTTCCGCTGCGCCTCGCGCTGCGGGTCGGCGCTCCCCGACTGCTGGTGCTCACCGGCCTCTACTGCGCCCTCGTGATCGGGGCGATGCTGGTGGTCGGCAGCACGGTCGGGTTGTCCCGGTAGCACCCGATCGGAGCGCGGAGTGCTGGCAGACAGTGCTCCTCGACGGAAGTCGTTCGAGGGGGCCCGAAGAGGTTCCGTCGACGAGCACTAAGGTGTCGCCCGTGAACCTGCGACGCCCCCTCGCGCTCGGAGCAGTCGGCCTCGCCGCCATGATCGCCCTGTCCGCCTGCGGCTTCGATTACCCGACCGACCGCATCAACAACATCACGGCCGGAGTCGACTACCGCGACGGGACCGTCGACATCCTGAACGCCGCGGTGGTCGCGAAGGAGGCCAACTCCGGCACCTTCATCGCGACGTTCGTCAACGGCAGCCCGACCAAGGCGATCAGCCTGCAGTCCGCGTCGGGCGACAACACCGCCATCACCCACGTCGACGCAACGCCGTTCACCCTGCAGCCGAACACCCTGCTCAACCTCGCGGGCGACAAGGGCATGCCGGTGAGCGGGACGTTCGCCCTCGGGCAGTTCGTCACCATCTCGTTCCAGTTCGACGACGGCGAGACCGCGAGCCTCAGCGTCCCGGTCGTCGCCGACGACGGGCAGTGGGCCGGGCTCGACATCTCGACGCCGTCCCCCAGCACGTCGCCGTCCACCGACGCGACCTCGTCCCCGAGCGCGTCGTCAACGAGCTGAGATGACCTCCACGCTGGTCCTGCTCCGGCACGGCGAGAGCACCTGGAACGCCGAGAACCTCTTCACCGGCTGGGTCGACGTCGCGCTGTCTGACAAGGGTCGGGCCGAGGCGCAGCGCGGCGGCGAGCAGCTGCGCGACGCGGGGATCCTCCCCGACGTCGTCCACACCTCGCTGCTGCGCCGCGCGATCAGCACCGCCGTGATCGGGCTCGACGTGGTCGACCGGCACTGGATCCCGGTGCGCCGAAGCTGGCGTCTCAACGAGCGCCACTACGGTGCCCTCCAGGGCAAGAACAAGAAGCAGACCCTGGACGAGTACGGCGAGGAGCAGTTCATGCTCTGGCGCCGCTCGTACGACGTACCGCCGCCGCCGATCGACGACGACGACGAGTTCTCCCAGGCCCACGACGTGCGGTATGCCGACCTCGGAGCCGAGCTGCCCCGAGCCGAGTGCCTGAAAGATGTGATCGGCCGGCTCCTGCCCTACTGGGACGGCCCGCTCACCGACGACCTGCGGGTCGGGCACCTCGTGCTCGTGGCGGCGCACGGCAACAGCCTGCGGGCGATCGTCAAGCACCTCGACGACATCAGCGACGACGACATCGCGGGGCTCAACATCCCCACCGGGATGCCGCTGGTCTACGAGCTCGACGACCAGCTCAGGCCGACCGAGAAGGGCGGGCGCTACCTCGACCCCGATGCGGCCGCCGAGGCCGCCGCCGCGGTCGCCCAGCAGGGTCGGTAGGGGCCCGCTCGCGCCTACGCGGACTCGGTCGCCACCGGGAACTGCCCGGTCACCACGAAGATCACCCGGTTGGCGACCGACACGGCGTGGTCGGCGATCCGCTCGTAGTAGCGGCCCAGGAGGGCGATGTCGACGGCCGACTCGACGCCGTACTGCCAGTCGTCGCCGAGCAGCTGCGTGAAGCTGCCGCGGCGGAGCTGGTCCATCTCCTCGTCGTCGCGACCGATCTCGATGGCGGCGTCGACGTCCCGGTCGGTGATCACCGCCGCGACGCGGCGGACCATGTCCTCCGCGACCTCGCCCATCCGGGCGATCGTGGGCTGCGCCTCGTCGGGTACGGCGACCTCGGGCACGCGCAGCCGCGCGATCTTGGCGACGTGGACCGAGAGATCGCCCATCCGCTCGAGCTCGGTGACCATCCGCAGGGCGGACACCACGACCCGTAGGTCGCCGGCCACCGGCTGCTGGAGGGAGAGCAGCGAGAATGCCGTGTCCTCGACTCGCTCACGGGCCACGTCGATCTTGGCGTCGGCAGCGATGACCTGCTCGGCCACCTCGGCATCGCCGTCGAGAAGGGCCTGAGTGGCGTGGCGGACCGACGTCTCGACCTCGTGGCAGATCTCGGCCAGGTCGGAGAAGATCGAGTCCAGCTGCTCCTGGAACGCTTCGCGCATGGGCTGCACGGTAGGTGTCCAAGGTGTCCGGACGGGGTCGGCCGGTGAACGAGCCGTGAACACTCCGTGAGCACGCCGTCCGTGAGCGAACGACAGGTGTCGTGATGCGTACCATCTGTGTGTGAGCCCCACGACGCAGGCGTTCCTCGCCGCGCTCATCGGGGCCGTCGTCGCCGGTGGCGCGGTTCTCGCGTGGCACGTGAGCGAGCGTCAGCAGGACACAGGTACGCCGCAGGACGAGCCCGCCCTGCCCACCGGCATCGCCACCGTGCTGTCGGTCCTGCGTAGCAGCGCTCTGGTCGTGAACGACGACGACGAGGTGGTGAAGGCCTCCGCCCCCGCACTCGCCTTCGGGATCGTGCGCGGCCATCGTCTGATGTCCGCGGAGCTCTCCGACCTGGTCCAGCAGGTACGCCGCGACGGCCAGATCCGCGAGACGGAGCTGACGATGCCGCGGCCGAGCGGTCCGCCCCGGACGGTCACCGCGCGCGTGGCGCCGCTGAGCTCGCGGCTGGTCCTGGCGCTGGTCGAGGACCGCACCCGCGAGCGCCGGGTCGAGGCGGTGCGCCGAGACTTCGTCGCGAACGTCTCCCACGAGCTGAAGACTCCCGTCGGGGCGATCAAGCTCCTCGCGGAAGCGGTGGCCGACGCCTCCGGGGACCCGGAGGCGGTCGAGCGGTTCGCCCGGCGGATGCTCACCGAGAGCGACCGGCTGTCCCGGATGGTCCAGCAGATCATCGAGCTCTCGCGCCTGCAGGGCGACGAGCCGCTCGAGACCCCGGCCGTGGTGGACATCGACGACGTGATCAAGCGGTCGGTGGACATCACGGTGATGGACGCCACCAACCGGCACATCTCGGTCGTCACCGGTGGTACGCCGGGGCTCACCGTGTTCGGCAACGAGGAGCAGGTCGCGGCGGCCATCACCAACCTCGTCGCCAACGCCGTCGCCTACTCGGGCGAAGACTCGACCGTGCTCGTCTCGACCAAGCCGAACGAGGACATGGTCGACATCTCGGTGGTCGACCAGGGCATCGGCATCCCGAACGACGAGCTGGACCGGATCTTCGAGCGCTTCTACCGCATCGACCCCGCCCGGCACAGATCCACGGGTGGTACCGGACTCGGCCTGTCGATCGTCAAGCACGTCGCCGCCACTCACGGCGGCGACGTACGTGTGTGGTCCCTGGAGGGACAGGGCTCGACCTTCACGCTCTCCCTCCCCCGAACCCAGCAAGAGGAGTTCACGTCATGACCCGAGTCCTGGTCGTCGAGGACGAGGAGAGCTACGCCGACGCGCTCTCGTACATGCTCCGCAAGGAGGGGTACGACGTGTCGCTGGCCGCCACCGGGCCCGACGCGCTCACGGAGTTCGACCGCAACGGCGCGGACATCGTGCTGCTCGACCTGATGCTGCCCGGCCTTCCAGGCACCGAGGTCTGCCGCCAGATCCGAGCCGTCTCCAACGTCCCGGTGATCATGGTCAGCGCCAAGGACGACGAGGTCGACAAGATCGTCGGGCTCGAGCTCGGCGCGGACGACTACGTCACGAAGCCCTACTCGCCCCGCGAGCTGGTCGCCCGGATCCGGGCCGTGCTCCGCCGCGGAATCGAGCCCGACCTCGCCCCGTCGACGCTCGAGGCCGGCTCGGTGCGGATGGACGTCGAGCGCCACGTCGTCACCGTCGACGGAGAGCCGCAACGCCTTCCGCTCAAGGAGTTCGAGCTGCTCGAGCTCTTCTTGCGCAACCCGGGCCGGGTGCTGACGCGCGGGCAGCTGATCGACCGCGTCTGGGGCTCCGACTACGTCGGTGACACCAAGACCCTCGACGTACACGTGAAACGACTGCGCGCCAAGCTCGAGCGCGATCCGTCCCACCCCACGATGCTCGTCACCGTGCGCGGGCTGGGGTACAAGCTCGACCTGTAGCCGGTCAGAGGACCCTGCCGAAAGTCCCTGTTGCGCTCTGCTCCGACCCCGCTAGCGTTCCCGAGATCGCAAGGGGGAAACGATGCGTCGTTGGGGAGAACTGGTCCTGCGACACCGCCGGATCGTGATGCTCGTCTGGTTGGTCGTCGCGGTGGCGGGCATCGCGGTGACCGGCAAGGTCAACGACCGGCTGACGGTCGACTTCTCGCTGCCCGGCCAGCCGGGTGACAAGGCGGCGAACCAGATCATCGCGGCGTTCCATAACGGCGGGAACACCTCCCCTCTCATCGCCACGGTGACCTTGCCGAACGGCGAGACGCTCACCGGGCACGAGGACGAGGTGGCGAAGGCCTTCGCGTCGCTCGGCGACGCCGACGTCCCGCTCCGCGTCGTGGACGAGGCGAGCACCGGCGACAAGGCCTTCCGTACCTCGGACGACCGGACGGCGTACGCGATGGTGTTCTACCCGTTCCCGCAGAGCTTCGCCGACGAGGTGCCCACCAAGCTCGTGGAGACGACCGTGCGGACCGCCGCGCCCGCCGGCGCCACGGTCGGGGTCACCGGCATGGACGCGCTTGCGGTCGGAGACGACTCCGGAGGCAACGGCGTCCTCACCGAGACGATGCTGGGAGCCATCGGCGCGCTGATCGTGCTGCTGTTCGTCTTCGCGTCCGCTTTGGCGTTCATGCCGCTCCTGATCGCCGCGGTCTCGATCCTGACGACGTTCCTGCTGCTCCTGCCGCTGACCTACCTGACCGACGTGTCGTTCATCGTCCAGTTCCTGGTCGCGCTGGTCGGGCTCGGGGTCGCCATCGACTACTCCCTGCTCTTCGTCACCCGATGGCGCGAGGAACGCGATCACGGCAAGGAGAACCACGAGGCCGTCCTGGCGGCCATGGAGACGGCGGGCCATGCCGTGCTCTTCAGCGGGATCACCGTCGCGATCGGTCTGCTCGCGCTCGTGGTGCTGCCGGTGCCGTTCATGCGCAGCATCGGGATGGGTGGCGCGCTCATCCCGGTCGCCAGCGTGCTGGTCACGCTGACGCTGACGCCCGCGATCCTCGGCGGCATCGGACCGCGCGTGGACTGGCCGAAGATCCGGCACGAGAACAAGCCGAGCCGCGGCTGGACGGCGTGGGCGCGGCTGATCGTGCGTCGGCGGTGGACCGCCCTGCTCTGCGCGCTGGCCGTGCTGGCGGTGCTGTTCGCGTCGTTCCTCGGCATCAAGATCGGGTCGGCCGACTCGGCGTCGCTGGCCCACAGCGGAGCGGCGTACGACACCTTCCAGACGCTGAAGAAGGGTGGCGTGACGACCGGCGTCCTCACCCCCATGGAGGTCCTCACCGAGACCGGCAAGGCCCAGTCGGTCGCCGACACCCTGGGCCGTGTCGACGGGGTGACGAGAGTCGTCGTCCCGACCGGACCCGGTTCCTCGGTGGACGGGCAGACGGTCGTCCTGGTCTTCCCCGACGAGGAGACGGTCAACTCCCAGAGCGTGCAGGTCGTCCGCGACGTGACTGCGCTGGCGGACCAGACGGACGGAGTCATCGGCGTGACCGGCCTGGGCAACGCGCAGGTCGACTTCCTGCATGCGGTCTACGGCAACTTCCCGTTGATGCTGCTGATCATCGCCGGCCTGACCTACATCCTGCTGGCGCGGGCCTTCCGATCGCTGTTGCTCCCGCTCAAGGCGGTGGTCCTCAACCTGATCTCCCTGGCCGCCGTGTACGGGCTGATGGTGCTCTTCTGGCAGGAGGGCTACGGCTCGGATGCGATCTTCGGCATCGCCGCGACCGGCGCCGTGACGTTCTGGATCCCGTTGATGGTCTTCGCGTTCCTGTTCGGGCTGTCGATGGACTACGAGGTGTTCATCCTGGCCCGGATCCGCGAGGAGTACGACGCGGGCGCGTCGACCGACGAAGCGGTGATCCAGGGCATCGGGCGCACCGGCCGGCTGGTCACCAGCGCGGCTCTGATCCTGTTCCTCGCCTTCGCGGCCCTGGCCTCGGGGCCGGGGACCGATCTGAAGGTGCTGGCCACCGGACTCGGGTTCGGCATCCTGCTCGACGCCACGATCGTCCGATCGGTGCTGGTGCCGTCGCTGGTGTCGTTGTTCGGCCGGTGGAACTGGATGCTCCCGGACTCCGTCGCCCGCCTGCTGCGGGTGGCGCCCTCCCACCCACATCCCGAACGAGAACCCGCTCCGGTCGGCGACTGAGGGCTGTCGAGTACGACGGTGAGGATCCTCTTCAGCTCCTGGCCCGGTTACGGGCACCTGTTGCCGATGGTGCCGCTCGTGCGGGCGGCCGAGCGCGCCGGCCACGAGGCGCTGGTCTCCTCGGGCAGCGACCTCACGGCGGCGACCGGACGACTCGGTCTCCCCTTCCGGTCGAGCGGTCTCACCGCCGCCGAGGGGTACGCCGGCGTCCCCGACATCGGCCGCTCCATCGACGCCCTGCCCGACGAGGAGAAGATCTCCTTCGCCGCGAAGCACCTGTTCGGGCCCGGCGCCCTCGCCCGGGCACGCGACCTCGGCGAGCTCCTCGACGAGTGGCGGCCGGACCTCGTCGTGCACGACACCTTCGAGCTGGGAGGCCCCTCCGCGGCCGAGGAACGCGGCGTCCGGCACGCGACCCACGGCTACGGGCCCCTCCTCGCGGAGAACGACGCGATGGTGCGGGCGGTGGCGACCGTCGTGGCCGACGCGGGCCGGGCTGATCCGCGTGGCGTGTTCGACGCGCCGTACCTCGACCTCACTCCACCGGGGCTCCGTCGAGAGGAGCAGGTGCCATGGGCCGACCTCCGGCCGCTACGACCCTCTGCCGGCGAGGCCGACCCGGATCCCGCTCTGGACGCGGCCCTCGACGCGCTGCCGCGTGCCCGGACCGTCTACCTCACTCTCGGCACGGTGATGAACCAGGCGCCGCACGTGTTCCGGGCGGCGCTCGAGGCGTGCGCGACGCTCGGCGTGAACGTCGTGCTCACGACGGGGCCCGACACGGACCCGGCGTCGGTCGCCGGCACGGCCACGTGGGTGCTCGCACGCTCGTACGTTCCCCAGGCCGTGGTCCTCCCGCGCTGCGATGCGGTTGTCTCGCACGCCGGGGCCGGCACCATGCTGGGCGCCCTGTGCCACGGGGTGCCCCAGCTGTGTCTCCCGCTCGGCACCGACCAGCCGCTCAACGCAGCCGCCCTGGTGTCGACCGGGGCCGGGCTGATGCTGCTCCCCGACCAGATCTCCGCCGCCGCGGTGGCCGACGCCGTCCGCCGCCTGCTCGAGGATCCGTCGTACGCCGCAGCCGCCCGCCGGCTCCGGGACGAGATCGACGCCATGCCGTCTGCCGAAGAGGTGCTCGCGTCGCTGGCGTGAGGCTCGGCCCACGACGAGCCGCAGGGGGAGCGAGGTACGGCCGAAGGCGGTCCCGCTGATGCGGGACCACCTCGGTCGGTGGGCGAGCCGGTCACGCCTGTTGGTGCGCCTCGACGACCGTGGGCAGGACAGGGGAGGGCGTGAATCCCTTGAAGGTCATCCACACGCCGACCGAGAACTCCCACGCGGCGATCGGCAGGGTCAGGAGGAACGCGGTCGACGAGACCTGGTCGATGCCGCCGAACAAGGTCGCGAGGAAGGCGGCGAAGAGCAGCGGCGCGCCGATCAGGCCGACGGTCGGGATGATCCGGGGCACCAGCCGGGCTCGGTAGAGAAGCGTGCCGAGCAGGACGGCGTTGAAGACGGGCATCAGGCCGGGGCCGAACAGGAAGGTCCAGTTGCGGACGTCGACCAGGGCGTTGGCAGTGACCGTCAGCGACGCGGCGTCGCCGCCGGTGAAGTCCTGGCGCATCGTGACGACCGCGAGCAGGCTGACCACGCCGATCATGATCACGGCCGCCTCCATCAGGCGAGAGGTGACGAAGCCCAGGGCCATCGACCCGTTCTGTCGCTTCACGACCGGGTACAGCGCGACGGCACTGCCGACAGCGGTGAGCGCGTTCACGCCGTCGAGGAGGCAGCCCCACAGCACCCGCGTGTCCGAGCCGGCGCTGGTGACGTAGTTGGCGTTGTCGAGGATCGGCCCGATCAGGATGAGCGCGGGGATCGAGGACGCGAAGGTGAGCAGGTAGAAGATGCCCGCGGCCCGAGCGTGGTTCCGCATCCGATCGGTGGGCGCGGCGGAGTGCGCCGTCGTCGCGGTTGGTGCGGTGATGGTCATGTCAGTCTCCTGAGGTCGAGGTGTCGGTCTTGCGGGGTGAGCGCTTCTTGTCGTCGTTCTCGACCTGGATGACCGAGACCAGAATCAGACCGACGTCGCGAAGCTGGTGCAGCAGGCCGTGCAGAGCGGCCTGGTCGACGACGGGACCCGTGAGCAGGGTGAAGCCGTCGCCGGTGGTGAGGGTCATCCCGTCGAAGCGGGTGGCCCATCGGGGGTCGAGGCGCCCCTGGAGGCGGATCTCGTACCAGCCGGTCCCGTCCGGGGAGCTGGTGGATGTGGTGCTCATGGCCGCAACGTAGGAGCCGATGTGGTGAGCGCGCCTCACATCGTGTGGTGAACGGGCTGGTGAACCTCGACGGTCAGCGGTGGTCGGCGCGCGAGAGCAGATCGAGCGCCGTCGTACGCGTCGAGGAGATGGCGGGGGTACGGCCACGAGGCGTGCTCCCGCTGAGGGCTTCGAGCAGCGTGGCCAGCGGGGCGCCATCCGGCTGAGTCCCACGAGCATGTCCGGCGTACCCCGCATCACGGTGTCCGGCTCGCGAGCCGCGAGCTCCAGCGCGTCCTCGAAGGTACGTCGGGCGTCACCGAGACGCCCCTGCGTGATCCGGAGGTCGGCGAGCGTGATCGAGCAACCGAGCACGTCCGAGAAGTGCCCGGCCCGGCGTAGCCCGTCGACGGCGGCCGAGTAGCGCTGGTGCGCGGCCTCCAGGTCTCCAGTCGCCCAGGGGGACGTAGAGCTTGGTGCGTACCAACGGGCTCGGCATGTCCGCTCCTCCGCTCGCCGCCGCTGGCGTCGTTCCCGACGGTTCCCGACAGCAGAGCACCATCTCGCGGTGAGGCCCCTAGGAACGTCGTGCGCCTTCTCGGTCGGAGAACCGCTGCGCGAGCGCGTCCAGGATCAGGCCCAGCCCGAACTCGAACTCGTCGCCGAAGTCGTAGCCGGGCTGCAGATAGTGGTCCTGCGCCATCTCGACCATGTGGGAGTACTGGCCCGATGACATCAGCTCCATGATCGGCTCGGCGACCTCCCCGACACTGTCCGGCCCCTCGAAGGGCAGTGCTGCCTCCTGGACCGCGAACCCGTACACGAAGGCGTCCAGCAGTGCATAGGCGTGAGCGGTCAGCTCCGGCGAGAAGCCCGCCGTACGCAGCGTTCCGAGGATGGCATCGTGGTGCGCCAGCGTCGCCGGCCCGGGCGACGTGCGTGACTCCAGCAGGGAGATCGCCCAGGGATGGCGGCGTAGCACCTGCCGGGCCGAGCGGGCACGGCCGGCCAGCTCGGACCGCCATTCGCCACCGACCGCGGGCAGGTCGATCTCGCTGAAGACGATGTCGACGATGCCGTCGAGGATCTCGTCCTTGTTCGCGACGTGGTGGTAGACGGACATCGGCTTGACCCCGAGGGCCTGGGCGAGCGACCGGATCGTCAAGGACGCCAGGCCTCCGGCGTCCGCGACCGCGACCGCCTGCCGCAGCACGCCGTCCCGGCTCAGCCGACCACGTTGCCTCTGCTCGCTGGCTTCCACACTCATGGCGCTCCTGGCTCCCTTGCCGGTCCGTACTTAGTATGGTAGCGTCCCTTACTAAGTACGAAAGCCGTCAGGCACTCCCGGGCCCGACCTCACGGCCCCACCCATCACAAGGAGCGCCAGCGCCATGTCCACGAGCACCCCGACAACCACCGACACGATGAGGGCGGTCGTGCACGACACGTACGGCTCCGCGGACGTGCTCCGTCTCGCGACCATCCCGCGACCCCGGATCGGCGACGACCAGGTGCTGGTGCGGGTGCACGCGGCCGGCCTCGATCGAGGCACGTGGCACCTGATGGCCGGCCGCCCGTATGCCATCCGACTCGGGTTCGGACTGCGAAAGCCGAAGAACCCGGTGCCCGGGCGCGACGTCGCCGGCACGGTCGAGGCGATCGGGTCGGCCGTCACCGGGCACGCCGTGGGCGACGAGGTGTTCGGCGTCGGCGAGGGTTCCTTCGCCGAGTACGCCGTGGCCCGTGCGGACAAGCTCGCGCCCAAGCCGGCCCAGCTCAGCTTCGAGCAGGCCGCGGTCGTGCCCATCTCTGCACTCACCGCTCTGCAGGCCCTGCGCGACGGCGGCCGGCTCCGGCGCGGGCAGAAGGTGCTGGTGATCGGGGCGTCCGGAGGAGTCGGCAGCTACGCCGTACAGATGGCGAAGGCGTTCGGCGCCGAGGTCACGGGCGTGGCCAGCGCCGCCAAGCTCGACCTGGTCCGATCGCTCGGCGCCGACCACGTCATCGACTACACGCGCGACGACTTCGCCGCCGACGGCGAGCACCGCTACGACCTGATCCTCGACATCGCCGGCAACCCCACGCTTTCTCGACTCCGACGAGCGCTGACACCGACCGGGACGGCGCTCATGGTCGGCGGCGAGGACGGCGGACGCCTGACCGGCGGGATGGACCGGCAGCTGCGCGGCATGGCGTTGTCGCTGTTCGGCGGTCGACGCTTCCGCGGCTTCCTGAACAAGGAGCGCGGCAGCGTCCTGGAGCAGGTCGCCGAGCTGATCGTGAGCGGTGCGGTCACCCCGAGCCTCGATCGCAGCTACCCGCTCGACCAGGCTCCGGAGGCCATGCGCGCCCTCGAGAAGGGCCAGGTCCGCGGCAAGGTCGCCATCACGCCCTGACGGACCCACGACTCGCGCGGTCCGCCTTGCGCCGGCCGCCCTCAGCCCACCACGATCACGTGCAGGCGCCGGGGGCCGTGGACTCCCTCGACCCGGTCGAGCTCGATGTCGCTGGTCGCGCTGGGGCCGCTGATCCAGGTCAGCGGGCGGGACGCGTCGAGGACGTCGAACGCGTCGGGGACGTCCGCGACGACCTGGCCCGCGTCGACGATGCAGACATGGTGGTCGGGGACCAGCGTGATCGCGCGACGGCCCTGCCCCGGGCCGTGGTCGAGCACGATCGTGCCGGTCTCGGCGATCCCGAGCCGGGCGCGGGTGACGACGACATCGAGGGCATCGAGGGCGCCGGCGGAGAGACCGTCGTCCGGCACGGCCCCGGGGACCTCGAGGTCGAGGTCGGCCGGCACGACGACCCGCGCCGCCTCGGGCAGTCCAGCGCGGAGACGGGCGGGGAGATCGGTGGCGGAGCAGCGCTCCACCGCCGCCCGGTAGTCCGCGACCCGCTCGCAGAACAGCGCCACGATGTCGACGGACGGGTCGGCGGTACGCCGCGACACGGCCGCCGTGGGTACGTCGGGGGCGTCGGCCAGTGCCGATCGCACCCGACCCAGGATCTCGTCCCGGGCGCTCATCGGTGGGTCCGTCTCCACCAGGCGCGGAACGACTCCCGCGGCGGCGCCGGGATGTCGCGGGCGGACGTCCACGCGGCGCCCGGACCCGGGAGGCGGCCGACGGCGCGGCGCCCGCCGGGGAGCGACGTACGACCGAGACGGCTCCAGACCCGGCCGACCAGCCCGGAGGCCCGCTCGGCACGCGCCAGACGCCGCGCGTCGCCGAACATCCACGCGGCCGACCGCATCGCGGCCGCCTCCATCTTCGGCCGGGCCTTGGGCGGCCGCTGGGCGCGGTGGGCGTCGACGACCTGGGCCCGCAGGTCGACCAGCACCGACGGGATGTCGATCTTGACCGGGCAGACGTCGTAGCAGGCACCGCACAGGGTCGAGGCGTAGGGCAGCGAGTCGATCTGGGCGTCGTCGCCGACGCCGTGCAGTAGCGGGTTGAGGATCGCGCCGATCGGACCGGGATAGACCGATCCGTACGCGTGTCCGCCGACCCGCTCGTAGACCGGACAGACATTGAGGCAGGCCGAGCACCGGATGCAGCGCAGCGCCTGACGTCCGACCCGGTCGGCGAGCGCGCGGGTCCGGCCGTTGTCGAGGAGGACGACGTGCATCTCCTGTGGGCCGTCGCCGGGCGTGACGCCGTGCCACATCGACGTGTACGGATTCATCCGCTCACCCGTCGACGAGCGCGGCAGCAGCCGCAGGAAGACGTCGAGGTCGGCCCAGGTCGGCACCACCTTCTCGATGCCGACGACAGAGACCAGCACCTCGGGCAGGGTCAGGCACATCCGGCCGTTGCCCTCGGACTCGACGACGACGAGCGTGCCGGTCTCGGCCACCGCGAAGTTGGCGCCGGAGACGCCGAGCCTC
The DNA here is from genome assembly GCF_036493135.1 of Nocardioides sp. Lineage (GTDB taxonomy): Bacteria > Actinomycetota > Actinomycetes > Propionibacteriales > Nocardioidaceae > Nocardioides. Next base: position 55,945 of record NZ_DASXQG010000065.1, read on the forward strand.
GCTCGCAGGAACTTCTCGCGCAGGTGCAGCCGGGCAGCATTGGCGAGCTCGCCCGGGTCGTCGGTCAGGTCGTCCGGCGCGGGTCGCCCGGACGCCGCCATCCGGGTCCTGAAGATCTCTCGGATCTCGGCGCGGTTGCGGTGGATCGCCGGCACCAGGATGTGTGACGGAAGGTCGTCGCCGAGCTGGACGATCAGCTCGGCCAGGTCGGTCTCCCAGGCGGCGACGCCCTCGGCGGCCAACGCCTCGTTGAGCCCGATCTCCTGGGTGACCATCGACTTCACCTTGACGACCTCGTCGGCGTCGTGCGCCTTCGCGACGTCCGCGACGATGCGGCACGCCTCGGCGGCGTCGCGTGCCCAGTGCACGACCGCCCCACGGGCGGTCAGCGACTCCTCGAGCCGGGTGAGGTGTACGTCGAGCCGCAGCAGGGCGGCATCCTTGAGGTCGGCTCCGGCCTGACGGAGCTCCTCCCACTCGGGCACCTCACCGACGACCTTGGCACGCTTGTCGCGGATCGTGTGGGTCGCGTGAGCCAGGTTGTGCCGCAGCTGGGTGTCGGCGAGAGCCTCGCGCGCCGCGACGGGGAACGTCGGCATCCCGACGAAGGTCGCCGTCGTGGGGGCGCTCATGCCGCACCTTCGGTCGAGGCCAGGATCTCGGCCAGGTGCATCACGCGGACGCCGGACCGCTGCCGCGACAGCACTCCGCCGACGTGCATCAGGCAGGAGTTGTCGCCCGCCACGAGCACCTCGGCGTCGGTCTCGCGCACGTGGCGCGCCTTGTCGGCGCCCATCGCGACCGAGACGTCGGCGTTCTTCATCGCGAACGTGCCACCGAAGCCGCAGCACTCCTCGGCGCCCGGCAGGTCGACCAGGGTGAGTCCGCGGACGGCCTCGAGCAGCCGGCGCGGCCGCTCCCCCACTCCGAGCAGCCGGAGCGAGTGGCAGGTCGGGTGGTAGGTCACGCGGTGCGGGAAGTACGCACCCACATCGGTCACGCCGAGCACGTCGACGAGGAACTCGCTCAGCTCGTGGACCTTCGGCCCGAGCTCGCTGACCGCGTCCACCAGGCCGGCATCCCCCGCACGCTCCGCCACCAGCCGGTGCTGGTGCCGCGCCGATCCGGCGCACGACCCGGACGGCGTCACCACCGCGTCGTACCCCTCGAACGCCGAGACGAACGTGCGTACGACGGGCACCGCCTCGTCGAGGTAGCCGGTGTTGACCATCGGCTGTCCGCAGCACGTCTGCGCCTGTGGGAACTCGACGTCGACACCGAGCCGGGTCAGCAGGTCGACGACCGCACGGCCGGTGTCGGGGAACATCGCGTCGTTCACACACGTGACCATCAGTGCGACGCGCATGCCACCCATCATGCCGCCGATGCTGGCCGCCAGCGCCAGGTCCGATACCCGCGCGTGACTGTCGGTGGTCATGCCTAGGCTGGCCGGGTGCCGCTGTCCGACCGTCCCTGGCTGCCCCTGGCGGCCGTCGCCACGACCCTCCTGCTCTGGGCCTCAGCCTTCGTCGCCATCCGCCATCTCGGCCAGGACTTCTCGGCCGGGGCGCTGTCGCTCGGCCGGCTCGTGGTCGGCTCGCTCGCGCTCGGCGCCGTGGCCGTCTCACGGGGGTTGCCGAAGCCCAGCGGGCGTGACTGGCTGGGGCTGGTCGCGATCGGCGTGCTGTGGTTCGGCGTCTACAACCTGGCCCTCAACCAGGGCGAGCACCACGTCGACGCCGGCACGTCCGCGATGCTGATCCAGATCTCCCCGGTGCTGATCGCGGTGCTCGCGACGCTGTTCCTCGGAGAGCGGTTCACGAGGTGGCTCGGCCTCGGGCTCGTCCTCGCCTTCGCCGGCGTGGTGCTGATCGGCGTCTCCCAGCCTGGCGGACACAACGACATCGTGGGGGTGCTGCTCTGCCTGCTCGCGGCGCTGGTCTACTCGATCGCCCTGGTCGTGCAGAAGCCGCTGGTCGCCCGCCTCTCGGCGATCCACGTCACGTGGCTCGCGTGCACGGTCGGCGCGGTCGTCTGCCTGCCGTTCGCCGGTCAGCTCGTCGACAACACGCGCGACGCGTCCGCGTCGGACATCTGGTGGGTGGTCTACCTCGGGCTCTTCCCGACGGCGATCGCCTTCACGACGTACGCCTTCGCGCTGCGGCACATGACCGCGAGCAGCCTGGGCATCACGACGTACCTCGTCCCGCCACTGACGATCGTGATGGGCTGGCTGTTCCTCGGCGAGACACCTCCGGGGGTGGCGTACGTCGGAGGCGCGCTGGCCCTGGTCGGCGTCGCGGTCTCGCGGCGCAAGCCACGGGCGCGGAACGTCGTGCCTCAGCCCGCCTGACCCGCGACCCGACCTGGGTCCTGCCATGCTGCGTGCGTGAGCGTCGTCGCCGGTGTGCTGATCGGCCTGGTGGCCGCGCTGCACCTGTACTTCCTGGTCCTCGAGATGTTCCTCTGGACCACCCCGACCGGTCGACGGGTCTTCGGCCTCGACGCCGACTTCGCCGAGCAATCGCGTGTGCTGGCCGCCAACCAGGGGCTCTACAACGGCTTCCTGGCCGCGGGACTCGTCTGGGGACTCGTGTCCGGGCGGACCGACGTCCGGGTGTTCTTCCTCGTCTGCGTGATCGTCGCCGGCGTGTACGGCGCGGCCACCGTCAACCGGCGGATCCTCGTCGTGCAGGCGGTGCCCGCAGCGGTCGCTCTCGTCGCGGTCGCGCTCAGCTGACCTCTGGGCTGACTTCTGGGCTGACTTCTGGGCCGATTCCGCCTCCGATCCCGAACCACGGCAGGCACGGCTCCACGCCGGACACCTCCGCCGTACCGCCGCCCTCGCGCCAGGCCTCGCGGGTCAGCCGGACGTGCTGGAGCTCGAACGGGCCGCTCGGGGTGTTGGTCCGGCTCAGCCCGTTGTCGACGTAGCCCATGCGGTAGGAGACGGCCAGCGACGCCGCGTTGTCGGTGCGCGCCGACGACACCGCGATCTCCGCACCGAGGTGCTCGAAGGCCAGCGTCAGCACGCCCGCGCGCATCAGGTTGGCCAGGCCGCGGCCGCGCACATCCGTCGCCAGCCAGGAGAACGAGTCAACGGTCCTCAGCAACGGGAAGTGCTCCCCCTCGAGCGCCTGCAGCCCGACGACACGACCCTCCACCTCCACGGCCAGGTCGAGGCACCACGCGTCGGGCGACCACGTGCCGCGATGCTTCCAGACCTCGGCGACCAGCTGACGACGCCGGTCGACGTCGGGAGGCAGGTTGGCGAACGTCTCGTTGGCCGGGTCCATCTCGAGGTCATCGGGCAACGCCTCGAGCAACGCCGGGAGATCGGCGTCGCTGAGGCCGCGCAGGACCACCTCGGCACTGGTGATGCGCAGGTCGTAGAAGGGCCAGGTCACCGGGTCAGGCTAGGACCGGTCGGCCCCAGGGGTCGCGCCGAATTCGGCCGGGGCAGCGGTTCGAGAACTGTCGCAACGGCGCGATCGCGTGGTTATGGCAGCCATCCAGCCCCCACGGACGTCACAACAGCGCGATCGCACGGTTACGACAGCCATCCAGCCCCCCCACGGATGTCACAACAGCGCGATCGCACGGTTACGACAGCCATTTAGCCCCCACGGATGTCACAACGGCGCGATCGCGCGGTTACGACAGCACTGCCCCGGCCCGACGCCGTCAGCCGGAGGACCCCGGGTCGGGCTCGGTTCCCGCCTCGAGCCACCCCCGGAAGGCCTCGAGGTTGCGGGTCGACTCACCGCGGAGGTTGCGCCACTCCCACTCCTTGCGGATCGAGGAGGCGAAGCCGAGCTCGAGGATCGTGTTGAAGCTCCCGTCGGCGTGGGTGAGCACCGAGCCGAGCACCCGGTCGATCTCCTCGGGCGTGACCAGCACCAGCGGCAGCCGCGCGTCGAGGTAGATGTCGCCCATGTGGTCCACGGCGTACGACACGGCGTACGTCTTGAGGTTGCGTTCGAGCAGCCAGCGGTAGACGCGCTCGTGGTTCTCGTCGGGGTTGCGACAGACGAAGGCGTGAACGGCGAGCGCGTGAGAGCCGATGTCCACGCGGACCGGCGTCTGGAGCTTGCGCTCGCCCGGGAGACCGAAGCTGAACGAGCCGTCCCGCTCCTCGAACTCCAGGTCGTTCTCGGTCAGGTAGTCACGGAGTACCTGGGCCGGGTCGTCCATGGGTACGACCCTGCCACGTGTGTCCAGTGCCGTGCGTCAGAGGTTCTTGTGCGCTTCGCGCACACATGGCCCCCACCTCGCTGCGTTGCCGTCGCTCGCGAGCAGAATGGGTGGCTTCGCTCCGACGCCTCGCGATGCACGCACCTTGTTCACGCCAACCGTTCAACAACTCCAACGCGCGACACTAGACCAGTTCCCGCAGGGAGGCGCGGGCCCGCTCGTAGACCTCGAGCGTCCGCTCGGCGGTGTCCTCCCAGGAGAACGCACCCGCCCGGACTCGTGCGCCGGCAGCGAGCCGGGCCCGCAGTCCGTCGTCGAGCAGGACCCGCCCGATCGAGTGCGCCCAGTCGTCGGGCTCGTGGGTGTCGAGCAGCAGACCGCTCACACCGTCGGCGACAACGGTGGTCAGGCCACCGACCGCGGCCGCGACGACGGGGGTACCGGCGGCCTGCGCCTCGGCGGCGACCAGGCCGAACGACTCGTTGTACGACGGCACGGCGACCAGCGACGCGGCCGCGTCCCAGAGCGCCAGCTCGGCCGGGGCGACCGGTGGCACGAAGCGGACGACGTCGTCGACCTTCAGCTCGGCGGCCAGGTCGGCGAGCGCCTCCGGGTGCTCGATCCCGGTGCCCGACGGGCCGCCGACGATCGGTACGACGAGCCGCGAGCGCAGGCCCGGCTGCTGCTCGAGCAGTCGCGCGACTGCTCGGAGCAGCACATCGGGGCCCTTGAGCGGCTGGAGCCGGCCGGCGAACAGCACCACCAGGGCATCGTGGGGAACGCCCAGGTGCTCGCGCGCGGCATGGGTGTCGCGCGGGCGGAAGACCTGGAGATCGACGCCGGGGTGGACGACCTCGACCCGGCCGGGGTCGGCGTCGTACAGGTTGACCAGCTGCTTGGCCTCGAGATCGGTGCTCGCGATCAGCATGTCCGCGGCTTCGACGACCTGCTCCTCGCCGATGATGCGGGCGACCGGTTCGGGTGCGTCACCGGTGGCGATCGCCTCGTTCTTGACCTTGGCCATCGTGTGCATCGTGTGCACGAGCGGGACGCGCCAACGGTCGCGCGCGAGCGCGCCGACCTGGCCGGAGAGCCAGTAGTGGGAGTGCACCACGTCGTAGTGGCCGAGCGGCAGCCCCGCCTCCGCGCGGAGCACCTCGCGGGCGAACGTGCACAGCTGGGCCGGGAGCTCGCCCTTGGTCAGTCCCTCGAACGGGCCGGCGTGGATGTTGTGCACCGCGATCCCGCCGCCGGCCTCGGCGATCGGGGCGAGTCGTGAGGACGTGGCACGGGTGAAGATGTCGACCTCGATGCCGGCCGCGGCGAGGCGCCTGGACAGCTCGAGGACGTAGACGTTCAGGCCTCCGGCGTCACCGGTGCCGGGTTGGTCGAACGGCGACGTGTGCACACTGATCATCGCCACGCGGCGGACGGCGTCGGCCTCGGTGACCTCCACGACGTACTCCTCTCGGGCCGCAACACGCGCCCGAACCGCCCCAACCGTGGGAATCGGCCGTCCATTCCCGGACGGTTCTCGAAAGCACCCGCTCGCGGCTCAGAGAGTCGCCCGAGGTACGCCGCGGCCGTGGTGCCCCAGCCGGACCCCGGAGACCAGACCGACGACCGCGCCGAACACGGCATCGACCAGCTCGGGGTCGGACAGGGATCCGTGCACGACGCCGAACACACCCCACACGAGCGTCGGCAGCGCGAGCGCCACGAACACCCGGAGAGCGAGCACGTCGCTGCGCACGAGCAGGAGCCCGAGCCCGAACAGGGCCACGGTGAGCAGGATCGCTCCGGCCCAGAGCACGGTCGTCTCGAGCGCCCCACCGTCGGGGAGGAAGAAGGCGAACACCCACGAGATACCCCCGGTCAGACCCGCGATCGGAGCGGTTCTGCGGGGGTCGAGAGCGGTCCCGGAGGCTTCGACATGGCGTCCCATGGGGGCGACAGTCTGCCACCCGTGTGGCGACGCGACCACCGGGGCCAGGCAGAATCGGCCGGGTGACCAGCCAGGCAACCCGTCGCAGCGCGGTCGTCACCGGCGCCAGCAGCGGCATCGGGGCCGCCACCGCCCGAGCGCTCGCGGAGGCGGGGTACGCCGTGTGGTGCGCGGCTCGGCGCAGCGACCGGATCGAGGCGCTCGCGGCCGAGATCGGTGGCACGGCCGTCACCTGCGACGTGACCTCGCCGGAGTCGGTCGCCGAGCTGGCCGCTGCCGTCGGCGACAGCCTGAACGTGCTGGTCAACAACGCCGGTGGCGCCTTCGGTCTCGAGCCGGTCGCCGAGGCCGACCCCGAGGAGTGGCGTCGGATGTTCGACGTGAACGTGCTCGGTCTGCTGCACGTCACCCAGGCACTGTTGCCGGCCCTGAGGGCCGGCGGCGACGGGCTGATCGTGAACGTGGGCTCCACGGCCGGCCGGATCGCCTACGAGGGCGGCGCCGGCTACACCGCCGCCAAGCACGGCACCCAGGTGGTCACCGAGACCCTGCGACTCGAGCTGGTCGGAGAGCCGATCCGGATCAGCGAGATCGCCCCGGGGATGGTGCGCACGGACGAGTTCGCGTTGGTCCGGTTCGAGGGCGACCGGTCGCGGGCCGACGCGGTGTACGCCGGCGTCGCCGAGCCGCTGGTGGCCGAGGACGTCGCCGACGCGATCGCCTGGATCGCCACCCGGCCCTCGCACGTGAACATCGACGAGCTGGTGATCAAGCCCCGCGCACAGGCCGCGCAGCACAAGGTCCACCGCGAGTGAGCGGTACGCCGTACGCCGTCTGACCCGTGGGACCCGGGTGTCGTGTCGAGCTCCGGCCAGCAAGACTGCAGAGCATGCAGACGATCGGGCTGGTCGGCGGGATGAGCTGGGAGAGCACCGCGGTCTACTACCGCGACCTCAACGTCGGCGTTCAGGACCGGCTCGGCGGGCTGTCGTCACCCAAGCTGGTGCTCAGCACGGTGGACTTCGCCGAGCTGACCGCGCTCGAGGACGCCGATCGCTGGCCGCAGATCGGTGACCTGCTCACCGACGCCGCGCGCGGTGTCGCGCAGGGCGGCGCGGACTTCCTGCTCCTGTGCACGACCACGTTCCACAAGGTGGCCGACCAGGTCGAGGCCGCCGTCGACATCCCGCTGCTGCACCTCGGGGACGTGGTCGCCGAGGAGGTGCGGTCTCAGGGAGTGACTCGGGTGGGGTTCATCGGCACCACGGTCGCGATGTCGGACGGCTTCTTCGCCGACCGGCTCGGTCGGCACGGGCTCGAGACCGTGATGCCCGACCCGCGCCATCACGAGTTGCTCAACAGTGCGATCTACGACGAGCTGGTGCATGGCCGGGTCGTCGATGCGACACGTCGCCGCGTGCTCGGTGTGCTCGAGGAGCTGTGGGACGTCGGCGTGGGCGGCGTGCTGCTGGGCTGTACCGAGCTGGAGCTCCTGATCAAGCAGGCCGACGCCGACCTCCCCGTCTACCCGTGCACGACGTTGCACGTGAACGCCGCCCTCGATCGCGCCCTGGCGCCATGACTCTCAGCCGTCTCCGCGCAGCAGCAGGTCGGCGAGGGCACGCTGGTCGTTGCTGAGCCGCTGCTGCGGGACCGTGACCGCCCGCCCACCCACCTCGAAGGTGTAGCTGAACGCATCTGGGAACATCTCGGCATCGACCTCAGCCGACAGCTCGAGCCGGTCCACGAGCACACGGGCAGAAGCCGCCCGCTTGTCGTCGGCGGAGAGGTCGACCGACCCCTCGAGCGTGCGGCCCGCGATCCCACCGGTACGCCGGACCCGTACGACGTTGGGCGCGGCCGGCGTAGCACCCGACAAGCCGCTACCGGCTCCGCTCGGGTCGACGCCCACGGTGCCCCACGCCTGGCGGACGGCGTCGGCGTGGTCGCCGGCGACCTCGACCGTGGCGGCCGCGAAGCCGGCGAAGTCGGTGTCGGCGGTGACCTGCCCGCCGGTGAGCGCGGCGTACCAGACCTGCCCGGCGCCCTCCCAGGTGTCGCCGCCGATCGCGGTCGCGGCGAGGTAGAAGGCGCGGTTGGGGATTCCGGAGTTGGTATGGACGCCGCCGTTGTCGTCGGTGGTGTCGACGTAGTCGGACATGTCGCCGACCTGGGGGTCCTTGCCCAGCGTCGGGTCGTCGTACGCCGTGCCAGGGTGGGCCATGTCGCGGAGCGCCCTGGCGTTGACGCCCGGCAGAAAGATGCCCTGGCCGACCAGCCAGTCGGCCTGGTCGGCGGTCTGGCCGAGCAGCCGTTGCTTGAGGCACATCGCGAAGCAGTCGGAGACCGACTCGTTGAGCGCGCCCGGCTGGTCCTGGTAGGTCAGTGCCGCCGTGAACTGGGTGACCGCGTGGGTGAACTCGTGGCCCAGCACGTCGACCGGCTTCGTGAAGCTGCCGAAGATCTTGCCGTCGCCGTCACCGAAGATCAGCTGCTGGCCGTTCCAGAACGCGTTGTCGTAGTCCTGCTCGTAGTGCACGGTGAGCACCACCTGCGCACCGTTGCCGTCGTACGACGAGCGCTCGAAGACCTCGCTGTACATCGCCAGCGTCGCGGTGACGCCGTCGGCCGCCTCGTCGGCCGAGGTGTCGCCGGAGGCCGGATCGCCCGCTGAGCGCACGACCGCGCCCGGCAGCGTCGAGCCGTTGTCCGCCGTGTGGACCACCCACGCGGCACCGCCGGCGGTGACCTGCGTCGACCGGGGCGGAGCCCCGGACGACGTGGGGCCGACGCGGCCCTCCCGCAGCTCATGGTCGCGCGCAAGGGTGGCCCGGCAGTGCTCGGCCGCGTCGTGGGACGACGCCGCGATCCGCTCGAGGAGGAACGGCGGGACGAAGCTGCAGGATCCGAGACTCATACCCCCGTTGTACGCCGCGCCGCCGACTCGCCGCCAGGGGCGGGCGCCTTGCGACCGGCCGCGTCGCTTGAACTGGCGGCGCCACCGCTGTCACGTTGAGACCACTGTCGGCGGAGGGAAGAGACATGCGGATCACCCGGTCGAACGTGGTCGCCACCGTGAGCGCTGCCGCGCTGCTGGTGGTGGGCTTCGACTACACGACGTACGCCGTCACCGGCGACAGCCTGCTGCTGGGTCGCACCAACCACGCGGACGGTGTGACAACGCTGGCGCGCCACGGCAGCGGGGCCGCGTTGTCGCTGCAGTCGTCGGGCCACAAGGCGCCGTCGTTGCGGGTCAGCTCGTCAGCCCGCGTCCCGCGGTTGAACGCCGACCTCCTGGACGGAAGGCACGCAGCGCAGCTGTCAACCCGCGCGGTCAGCTACAAGGCGGGCGCGCGCGGCGACGTGGTCAACGGCTTCGGGACCTGGCGTGTTGACGTGGCGCCGGGCGCCTACCAGGTGAGCTTCAAGGCGTTCCTCGTCCCGAACTCGGTCACGCCCGGGTCCACCGTCGGCGTGATCTGCGGGGTGGCCGACCTGAAAACGTTGGGGCCCAACACGAGGGTGTACACCGCCGACTCCGCGACGTACAGCGGCAACGGGTTCCCGACCCTGATGTCGGGAGCCGACACGGTCCGCATCCGCAAGGACGCCGACCCCGGCATCGTGTGCACCACCTCCACGGGCGTCGACTTCACGCTGTTCAAGCCGATCACGGCATCCTTCACCCGGGTGGACCGCCGTGCCGTCAAGACAGCAACGCCGGCGCCCGTCCAAAAGGTCCGGCCGGGCCGCCTCTTCGCCCAGCTCCACCGCTGAGGTACGTCGCCTTCTGGCAACGGGCTCGAGGAAATGAGCCGGTCCTTCCGCGTGGTTGACGACTATCGCCGATCCAATGTCTAGTGTCCTCGGCGTCGTCGCACCAGGAGGATCGCATGCGCTTGTTGTCGGGAAGTCGTCGTGCTGCATCGCTCGTGGCAGTGGGTGCGACGCTGGTCTTGACCGGGACCGGTCTCGCCGCCGCTTCGACACCGCGGCACCAAGGTCAGGACGGGCGGGCGGCGTTCGCCGCGTCGGCCAGGGAGGTCCGTGCCGCCGGTCAGTTCAGGTCCGGTAACTACGTCGTCCTGCTGAGGCAGGCGCCGGCGGCGACGTACCAGGGCGGCATCACCGGCGTCCCTGCCACGGCTCGCAACGGCTCGTTCGACCCTGACGCGTCCGGTGTGAAGGCGTACCGGGGCTTCCTGACCCGGCAGCAGAGCACCGTGGCCGGGCAGCACGCCGTCTCGGTTCGGGAGCGCTACACCGTCGCCATCAACGGGTTCAGCGCACACCTCTCCGGGACGCAGGCGCGCGGACTCGCCAAGGACCCGCGGGTGCTCGCCGTGTCCCAGGACCGGCTTGTGCACACCGACAGCGTGCGCACGGTCGGCCCGCACGCCACCTCCGAGTTCCTCGGGCTCACCCATCACGGGCAGCCGGTCCACGGCTGGAACCCGAAGACCGCCGGCAAGGGCGTGGTGGTCGGTGTGATCGACTCCGGCATCTGGCCGGAGAACCCGGCGTTCGCAGGCACTCGGCTCAAGCACCGCAAGCACGTGACCCGCCAGCACCCGGGCCCGATCTTCGTCGGGCACAGCCACCACACCGCGTTCCGCAAGGGTGACGGGCACACCTTCCGCGGAACCTGCCGGCCCGGCCAGCGGTTCAAGGCCAACACCTGCAACAGCAAGGTGATCTCGGCGCGTTACTTCGACACCGGGTTCCTGCAGACCACGCCGCGGAACCAGTGGTCGCCCGCCGAGTTCAAGTCTGCGCGTGACGGGGTCGGGCACGGCTCACACACGTCCTCGACGGCCGCGGGCGACTACGGCGTCAAGGCGAAGCTCTTCCACCAGGGCGTCGGGCGCATCACCGGCATCGCGCCGGCCGCGAAGATCGCGACGTACAAGGCCCTCTGGGCGACGGCGGCAGACCCGACCGAAGCCTCGGGTACCACGTCGGACATCATCGCGGCGATCGACAAGGCGGTGGGCGACGGTGTGGACGTCATCAACTACTCGGTGGGGCCTCAGGGCGGTGACTCGGACATCATCGACCCGGTGGCCGTGGCGTTCCTCAACGCCGCGGCGTCGGGCGTGTTCGTGGCCGCGGCGGGCGGGAACGACGGTCCGACCCCGGCCACGGCCTCGAATGTCAGCCCGTGGGTGACCACGGCTGCGGCGAGCACCTGGCAGAACCCCGACGGCACGGTCGTGCTGGGCAACGGCAAGAAGATCCTGGGTGTCAGCCACACGGCCGACGGCACCTCGGGGCGGTTGGTGTACGCCAAGAACGTGCGTCGCAAGAAGACCGGCTCGGATGGCGCGTCGGCAGCCGAGTGCGGCCTCGGCACGCTCAGCCGCGCCAAGGCGCACGGCACGATCATCCTCTGTGACCGCGGGACCAACCTGTTCGTGAACAAGCTCGCCGAGGTCAAGCGGGTGCACGCGGCCGGAGTCATCATCGGCGACGTCGACCAACCCGACGTGGTGCCGCTGTCTTCGCCCCTGCCGTCCGTGTCGGTCCACACGGCGGGTCGCTCGACGATCCTGTCCTACATCAAGCGCAAGGGCACGGCGCACGCGCGGTTGGTCGCCGGCAACGCGACCGGCCACAAGAGCGCTCCGGTGCCCGAGGTCGCGGACTTCTCCTCGAGGGGTCCGGCGCAGATCGATGCCGACGTCCTGAAGCCGGACGTGGCGGCGCCCGGTGTCTCGGTGCTCGCGGCCGTGGCACCCCCGTCGAACGGCGGCCTGCACTTCGACTTCTTCGACGGGACGTCGATGGCCACGCCGCACATCGCGGGACTGGCCGCCTGGCAGCTCGGGAAGCACCCCAATCTGCACCCTGACGTGCTGCGCTCGATGTTCATGACCACGGCTCACGACACGGTCACGCCGAGCGGTCACCGGAACAAGAACGCCTTCGCCCAGGGGTCCGGTCAGGTCAGTCCGCTGCGGCTGGGCGACCCCGGCCTGGTGTTCCCGGCGGGCCTCCACGACTGGTTCGCCTGGCTCGAGGGACAGGGCATCAGCACCGGCTCCGGTGTCAACGGCATCCAGGGCTACAACCTCAACGAACCATCGATCCTGGTCTCCGCGCTGGTGTCCTCGGTCACCGTCACCCGCGAGGTCAAGAACGTCTCCGGCCACCGTGAGACGTATCGCGCGTCGTACGCCGGCGGATCTCACCTGCGGGTGTCCTTCGGGAAGAAGGGGTCGTTCCACAAGCGCCTGCGGTTCGCGATCGGGGCCGGCAAGACGAGGACCATCAAGATCAGGATCATCTCCCACGGTGGTCTGAACTCGTTCGCGTCGGGGTTCGTGTCGCTGACCAGCAAGCAGCACAGGGTGCGGGTCCCGGTGGTGGCCAGGCCGCTGGCGCTCTCGGTGACGCCGTCTGTGTCCGGCACCAACACCTCCGGCAACGTCCACATCACCGGCAAGGCCGGCTCGACCGGCACGGTGTCGGCCACGGTTCAGGGCCTGGTCGGATCCGCACCGGCCCCGGGCACCGTTCAGGGTGACGGTGGGACGCTCGCCAACGCGGACGTCACGTCGTTCACCGTGCCGGCGGGCACGCGCGTGTCGCGCATCGACCTCGACGCCGGGGCGGGCTCGAACGACCTCGACCTGTACCTGTTCGCCGACGACGGGACGCCGTTCGACCCGAGCACCGACCCGCTGGTGGCGTTGTCCGCGTCGGGCTCGGCCAGTGAGCGTCTGCTCGGCCGCATCCCGGCCGGTGACTACTGGGTCGTCGTCGACGGGTTTGACGTCGCCTCCGGTGGCGGCGACTACACGCTGACCACCTGGAACGTGTCGAACGGCGACAACGGGAACCTCAACCTCGCCCCGGTCAGCCAGCCGGTCTCGAAGGGGAGCTCCTTCAGCATCACCGGCTCCTACTCCGGACTGAACGCGAGCAGGGTGTACTTCGGGCAGGTCACCAGCACCCTGGGCTCGCAGTCGGGGACGACCTTCGTCACCATCCGGCCGTGAGTCGACGGGTCACCGAGGCCTTCCGTGGCCTCGGTGACCCGGACCGGCGTCCGACCGCCCCGGTCGGGACCTGCGGTTTGGTCCCAAACCGCAGGTCTGGACGCCCACGTCATGCGGTTCGTGACCAATCGATGGGTGGAGCAAGGGCACCCGCAGGATTCGGGACGGCGCCGGCGTGCCAGCTCGACCAGCGCGACGCGGGCCGTCACCGAGGCGCTACTACACTCGTTTCGGCCCTGGGGGCCGCGTCATTCGTCGACGAGAGGGACTCCACCACCGCATGTCAGCCAGCCAGGAGCCCGACGAGACACCCGGGTGGATCCGCAGGCTGGCCAGGCAGGTGTGGGTCCACAAGACCAATGTCCTGATCTCGTTCGTCGCGGCCGTCCTCGGCAGCCTGGGTCAGGCTGTGGTGCCGTTGGTCGCCCGCACGATCGTGGACGACGTGATCGGCCAGGACGGCGCGCTCCTGTGGCCGTGGCTGGCGCTTCTGGTCGTGATCGCCGTCGCGGTGTTCTTCTTCGCCTACCTCCGCCGGTACCGCGGCGGCCTGGTGGGCATCGCCGTGCAGTACGACCTCCGCAACCGGATGCACGACCACCTGCTCACCCTCGACGAGCGGAGCCTGTCGCACCTGAGCACCGGCCAGGTCGTCGCCCGCGCCAACAGCGACACCGCGCTGGTCCAGGGCCTCCTCAACTTCCTGCCACTGATCACCGGCAACCTGCTGATGATGCTCGTCTCGCTGGTCATCATGTTCGTGCTCTCGCCGCCGCTGGCGCTGGTCGGGCTCGTGATCGCGCCGGCGCTGTTCGTGGTCTCCCTCCGGATGCGGCTCAAGGTGTTCCCTGCCACCTGGGACGGCCAGCAGCGCGAGGGTGAGGTCGCCGAGGTCGTCGACGAGGACGTGAACGGCGTCCGTGTGGTCAAGGCCTTCGGTCAGGAGGAGCGCGAGCTGCGGCGGATGGTCGGCATCGTCGAGACCTTGTACGGCGTGCGCATGCGCGCCACCCGGCTCCAGGCCCGCTACCAGCCACTCCTCGAGTCGATCCCCGTCCTCGCCCAGGTCGCGGTGCTCGCGCTCGGCGGCTGGATGGCGCTCCACGACCAGATCTCGATCGGCACGTTCCTGGCCTTCTCGACGTACGTCGGGCAGTTCGTCGCCCCGGCCCGCCAGCTGGCCGGTGTCCTCACCGTTGGCCAGCAGGCCCGCGCAGGCGTGGAGCGGATCTTCCAGCTGCTCGACCTCGAGCCGCAGATCGCCGACGAGCCCGAGGCCGTCGACCTTCCCGACCTGCGCGGAGAGATCGAGCTGCGCGGGGTGCGGTTCGCCTACGCGGAACAGCCGGTCCTCGACGGGCTCGACCTCCGGCTCCGGCCCGGCGAACGCGTGGCCCTGGTCGGCGGCAGCGGGAGCGGCAAGTCGACGGTCACCCGCCTGGTCAACCGGTTGCTCGACCCGGACGAGGGCCAGGTGCTCGTCGACGGCCACGACGTACGCCACGTCACCCTGCAGTCGCTGCGGAGCCAGGTGGGGGCGGCGTTCGAGGAGAGCTTCCTCTTCTCCGACACCATCGCGGCGAACATCGCCTTCGGCCGCCCCGACGCTTCCCGCGAGGAGGTCCAGGAAGCGGCTCGGGTCGCCGACGCCCACGACTTCATCCTGGAGCTGGCCGACGGTTACGACACCCGGGTCGGCGAGCGCGGTCTCAGCCTGAGCGGTGGCCAGCGGCAGCGCGTCGCCCTGGCTCGCGCGATCCTCTCCGATCCCCGCATCCTGGTGCTGGACGATGCGACCAGCGCCGTCGACGCGGCCACCGAGGAGCGCATCTTCTCCCGGCTCCGGGAGGTCCTGGCCGACCGGACGAGCCTGATCGTCGCCCATCGCGTGTCCACGCTGAGCCTGGCCGACCGGGTCGTCCTCCTGGAGCGCGGTCGCGTCGCAGACGAGGGCACCCACCATGAGCTGGTGGTCCGCAACCGGGCGTACCGCGAGCTGCTCACCGGGCTGGACGACGACGCGGCCGGAGCCGTGGGCGACTCGATCGAGACGCTCAGCCAGGTCGACATCACACCGGCTGCCTGGCAACGCGGCACCGGCAACCGCGCCGAAGCGGTCCGCGACGCCACCGAGCGCGCAGCCGCCCGGATGGCGAGCCGGCCCACGATGGGTCCGGGGATCGGGGGCGGTTGGCGGCTCAACCTCGCCCCGACGCCCGAGCTGATGGCCCGCGTCGAGGCGCTGCCCCCGGTGCGCGATGACCTGAAGCACGAGGTCGACCTCGAGACCAGGGCCGATCCCGACTTCTCGATGTGGGGACTGGTCAAGGAGTTCCGCTGGTCGTTCGCGCTCGGTCTCGTGCTCGTCGTGCTCGACGCCCTCGCCGGGCTGGCCGGCCCGTACCTCGTCAAGGTCGGTGTGGACCAGGGCGTGGAGGCGGGTGCCCAGGACGTGCTGTGGGCGGCGTCCGCGGCGTTCCTCGTCGTCGCGCTTGCCGACCTGCTCGACCAGATCGCCGCGATCTTCGTCACCGGCCGCACCAGTGAACGGGTCATGGCGTCGCTGCGCATCCGCATCTGGGCGCAGCTCCAACGCCTGTCGCTGGACTACTACGAGCGCGAGATGGCCGGCCGGATCATGACCCGGATGACCACCGACGTCGACCAGTTCGAGACCCTGATCGAGACGGGTCTGCTGCAGGCGCTGGTCTCCCTGGTCACGTTCGCCGGTGTCGGCGTCGCCCTGATGCTGATGGATCTCGAGCTGGCGCTGTGGACCGGGACGATCATGGTGCCGCTGGCGATCGCGACCTACTTCTTCCGGCGCGTCACCAACCAGCTGTACGACCACGTCCGCGAGGCGCTCGCGATCGTGAACGCCGACTTCCAGGAGTCGCTCTCGGGGATCCGCGAGGCGCAGGCGTTCGTGCACGAGCACCTCACCCGCGAACGGTTCCACCGGCTCGGCCGGCGCTACTACGACGGACGCGCGCGGGCGCAGCGCACGATCGCGACGTACTTCCCCTTCGTGCTGTTCCTCTCTGCGATCGCCGACGTGATCGTGCTCGGTGTCGGCGCCCACCTGATCGAGCAGGGTCGGCTCACGACGGGGGTACTGATCGCGTTCCTGCTGTACCTCACGATGTTCTTCTCCCCAATCCAGCAGCTGTCGCAGGTCTTCGACTCGTGGCAGCAGACCCGGGTCTCGATCGGGCGCATCGCCGAGCTGATGCGGCTGCGCACGATCACGCCAGACCCGGCCGACCCGGTCCCACTCGGCGAGGTGCGGGGCGAGCTCGCGCTGCACGACGTCCACTTCACCTACCCGCAGGCCGAGCTCCCGACCGAGGAGCGAGGGCCGGCCGACCAGGTGCCGACCCGCACCGTCGTACGCCGCAAGCCGCCGGAGGCGCTCCGTGGCCTCGACCTCCACATCGCCGCGCACGAGACGGTCGCCCTGGTCGGCGAGACCGGCGCCGGCAAGTCGACGGTGCTCAAGCTGATCGCTCGCTTCTACGACCCGGACTCCGGCTCGGTCACCCTCGACGGGCACGACCTGCGCACCCTGTCGCTGCGCGACTTCCGCAGCCGGCTCGGCTATGTGCCGCAGGAGTCGTTCCTCTTCACCGGCAGCATCCGCGACAACATCGCCTACGGCCGGCCCGACGCCTCCGACGCCGAGGTCGACGCGGCCGCGCGGGCCGTGGGCGCCCACGACCTGGTCGCCAGCCTCCCCGGCGGCTACCTCCACGAGATCTCCGAACGCGGTACGTCGCTCTCCTCCGGGCAGCGCCAGCTGATCGCCCTCGCCCGGGCCGAGCTGGTCGACCCCGCGCTGCTGCTGCTCGACGAGGCGACCGCCAACCTCGACCTCGCCACCGAGGCGAAGGTGTCCGCCGCGATGGCGGTCGTGGCCGGGCGACGGACCACGATCCTGATCGCCCACCGCCTGCAGACCGCCCGCGCCGCCGACCGGATCGTCGTACTCGGTCGGGGCCGGGTCCTCGAGGACGGCACGCACGATGACCTGGTCGCGAGCGACGGTCGGTACGCCGCGATGTGGCGGGCCTTCGAGCTGGTGTCGGCCTGATGAGGGTCGCCCGACGCGGGCCGGAGGGTAAAACCTCGCCCGGCGCCGCCCGCCACGGAATCGCGCGTCCTGGGCGCGTCGTACCGCTGGATCCGCACGCCCGAACGGTCTCCGAGCGTCGATCGCTCGCGTCGTCCGGCCTCCGCCACGGACCTCCGTCGGGCCGTCCCAGGTCTTTACCCCCCGTCGCGTCACGCCGCCCGATTTGACCGTCTCTTAAGGCACAAGGAGGCAAACACCAATGTGCACCGAATCCCCCCATGGTGCCCATGGCCGTCCGTGCGAGGACTGCCTGGGAGACCGAATCAACCGAACGGTTGCTTTGGCCAGCCGCGACCGTGCCCTCACCCCCCTGTGGGCACGTCAGCGTCGGTATCGCGTACGCCCGGCGTACGTCGAGATGCTCCGCAGGGTCCCGTTGACGGCCTGAACCTCCTGCCCGACACGGGCCCGGTCGCGTGCGACCGGGCCCTCGTCATGTCCGGGTCCGTCTCGGGAGGACCCGGCGCTGGCGAGCCTCCGGAGGGTCGTGTG
>NZ_DASXQG010000066.1:0-34973 GCF_036493135.1 Nocardioides sp.
GGGTCGACCTGCGAGGAGCCGATCGAGCGGACGGCGTTGGTCGAGCAGTTCTGCTCGTGGTCGGCGTGCAGGATGAACAGTACGTCGAGCGCCCGGACCAGCCGCTCGTCGGCGACGAAGCGGTCCTCGCTCATCCGGAACAGCATCGAGAGGAAGTTCGCGGTGTAGCCGAGCTCGTTGTCGGGGTAGACGAACGGCTTGCCCTGCGCGTGCCGGAAGGCCCATGCGCCGAGGGTCGGCATCTTCGCGATCATCCGCACGATCTGGAGCTGGCGGATCTCGTCGTCGTCGATGTGGCGCGCGTCTGGGTAGAACGTCGACAGCGCACCGACGGAGGCCATCAGCATGCCCATCGGGTGGGCGTCGTACCGGAAGCCCTCCATGAACGTCTTGACGTTCTCGTGGACGAACGTGTGGTAGGTGATGTCGTGGACCCAGCTCTCGTACTGGGCCTTGGCCGGCAGCTCACCGTGCACCAACAGGTAGGCGACCTCGAGGAAGGTCGACTTCTCGGCCAGCTGCTCGATCGGGTAGCCGCGGTACTCCAGGACCCCCTCGTCGCCGTCGATGAACGTGACACTGCTCTTGCACGACGCGGTGTTGACGAAGCCGGGGTCGTACACGGCGAGGGCGCTGCCTTCGCCGTCCTTGATCTTGCCGAGGTCCGCGCCCTTCACCGCACCGTTCTCGATCGGTACGTCGTACTCCTGGCCGGTGCGGTTGTCGCGGACGGTGAGGGAGTCATTCACGTTGCCAACCTACTTCGGGCTCCTGCGGGGGGCGAATCGGGTCTTCACCCCGGCAATGTCAGGATCGACACCATGACCTTGTCCACCCGCCCACCGCGAATTGGTCGCTGACCTGGGCAACCGGTAGATTGGGCGGTCGCGACTCCTGCCGTGCCCCGACTACGTCGGTCGAGGTGCAGACCCGGACGAAGATGAGCCGGGCAGTGTTCGTCAGAGGTCGTGGCAGCACCCCGACGGACCACCGTCCGCCGGACCAACGAACGAGTGAGGCAGACGCACGTGCGTACCTACAGCCCGAAGCCCGGCGACGTCCAGCGCGAGTGGCATGTCATCGACGCCACCGACATCGTCCTCGGCAAGCTCGCCGTCCAGGCAGCAAATCTCCTGCGTGGCAAGCACAAGCCGACCTTCGCCCCGCACATGGACATGGGTGACTTCGTCATCGTCGTCAACGCGGAGAAGGTCGCCCTGACCGGCGACAAGCTGAACAGCAAGCTCCTCTACCGCCACTCCGGCTACCCGGGCGGCCTCACGGCCACCCCCGTGGGCAAGCAGCTGGAGAAGGACGCCCGCAAGGTCATCGAGGGCGCGGTGTGGGGGATGTTGCCCAAGAACAAGCTCGGCCGCCAGACGCTGAAGAAGCTCAAGGTCTACTCCGGCCCTACCCACCCCCACCAGGCCCAGCAGGCCAAGCCGTTCGAGATCACGCAGGTCTCCCAGTGACCCCGCCGACGACCCCGACTGCAGAGCAGACAAGCGAAGGAACTTCCGTGGCTGACGACACCACCACCATCGAGGGCACCGCCGACGGCACAACCGACGGCACGACCGACGGCACCGCCGAGGTCGAGGCGTTCACGACCGACGAGCAGGGCGTGACCTACACCTCGGAGAGCGCCCCGGCGGCCGACCCGGCGCGCCCCGCCACCATCGCTCCGGCCGCCGCGACCGGCCGCCGCAAGGAAGCCGTGGCTCGCGTACGGATCGTGCCGGGCACCGGCGTGTGGACCATCAACGGTCGCCCGCTGGACTCCTACTTCCCGAACAAGCTGCACCAGCAGGTCGTCAAGGAGCCCTTCGCGGCGCTCCAGCTCGACGGCCGGTTCGACGTCATCGCCCGCATCCACGGCGGCGGGATCACCGGCCAGGCCGGTGCCCTCCGGCTGGGCGTAGCCCGCGCGCTGAACGCAATCGATGTCGAGGCCAACCGCCCGACCCTGAAGAAGGCCGGACTGCTGACCCGCGACGCCCGCGTGATCGAGCGCAAGAAGGCCGGTCTCAAGAAGGCCCGCAAGGCTCCGCAGTTCAGCAAACGCTGACGTTCGCCCTGCGAGGCCCTGCGATGATCGCGCCATGACGCAGCGGATCTTCGGCACCGACGGAGCCCGCGGGCTGGCCAACGGTGAGATCACCGCCGAGCTGGCGGTCGACCTCGGGGTCGCCGCTGCTCGTGTGCTGGTCGACCACGGCGCCTTCTCCGGACAGCGTCCGGTGGCCGTGGTCGGTCGCGACACGCGGATCTCGGGGCAGTTCCTGGAGCACGCGGTCGTGGCCGGCCTGGCCTCCGCCGGCGTCGACGTCATCCGCCTGCGCGTCCTGCCGACGCCGGGCGTCGCCTACCTGACCGACGCCCTCGGCGCCGACGTGGGCGTGGTGATCAGTGCGTCGCACAACCCGATGCCGGACAACGGCATCAAGTTCCTCGCCCGTGGCGGTGTGAAGCTCGACGACGCCCTGGAGCGGGAGATCGAGGCGCACGTCGGCGAGCCGTGGGACCGCCCTGTCGGCGGCGACGTCGGCCGCGTCACGCCGTACGCCCGCTCGGTCGAGGAGTACGCCGACCACCTCGTCGCCACCCTCGACCGACCGCTGTCCGCGATCCGGGTCGTGCTCGACTGCGCGAACGGCGCGGCCTCCGTGGTAGGCCCGCACACGCTCCGCGCCGCCGGTGCCGACGTGATCGCCCTCAACGACGATCCCGACGGCCTCAACATCAACGAGCGCTGCGGCTCGACGCACCTCGAGGGCCTGTCCAAGGCCGTGCTCGAGCGCGGTGCGGACGTCGGGTTCGCCCTCGACGGCGACGCCGACCGGTGCCTCGCGGTGGACCACACCGGCGCGACGGTGGACGGCGACCAGCTGATGGCGATGATGGCGCTCGACCTCCACGAGACCGGAAGGCTCGCGCACGACGCCGTCGTCGCCACCGTGATGAGCAATCTCGGCTTCCTGCAGGCGATGCGGCAGGCCGGCATCACCGTGCACCAGACGGCCGTCGGCGACCGGTACGTGCTCGAGACGATGCGCGCAGGCGGCTTCAACCTCGGCGGCGAGCAGTCCGGCCACATCATCATGCGCGAGCACGCCACCACCGGCGACGGCATCCTGACCGCCCTCCAGGTCCTGCAACGGATGTCGCGGACGGCGTCCTCGCTGAGAGACCTCGCCTCGGTCGTCACCCGGCTCCCGCAGATTCTGGTCAACGTGCCCGGGGTCGACAAGGACGGGACCGATGACCCCGAGCTGGTCGCGGCTGTCGCCGTCGAACAGGACAAGCTCGGCGACACCGGCCGGGTCCTGCTCCGCCCGTCGGGCACCGAGCCGCTGGTGCGGGTCATGGTCGAGGCCGCGTCGTCCGAGGAGGCTGCGGCCGTCGCGCAGCGCCTCGCGGACGTCGTACGACGTCGACTCGCGCTCTGACGCGTCACCGCGCGACCCGAAAATGCATGTCGTCTGCGCTCCGTGTCTCATAGCGTGCGGGGATGCTCGAGATCCGCGGCATCGACACCGGTGACGAAGCACAGTTGCACCGGTGGTACGACGCGTGGCGCGCCAGCCAGTCCCATCGGCGGGCAGACCTGATCCCTTCGTGGGAAGCCGCCGGGCGGGCTCTCTCGAACGATCCGCCGGGGTTCGAGCTCCAGCTCTTCGGTGCCTTCGACGGATCCACCGCTCTCGGGGTGAGCCTGCTCAACCTGCCGCTGGACGACAACCCGACGGTGGCCTACGCCGACGTGATGGCCCATCCCGACCACCGCCGGCGAGGTGTCGGCAGTGCGGTGCTCGAGGAGCTGGAGCGTCGGGCCGGGGCCGCGGGCCGGGAACGGGTGCTCACCGAGGTGTTCCAGACCCCCCGCGGGGACGGCGGCGGCTCGGCGTTCGCGGAGTCCAGGGGCTACGTGGTGGCCAACCGCGAGGGGGTGAAGGCCGTTGACCTCGCCGCAGCGGAGCCCGGGTGGCGTGCTCTCGAGGACCAGGTGGCGGCAGCGCTCGGCGACTATCGGGTCGTCACCTGGCGCGACCGGTGCCCGGACGAGTACGTCGACTCGTTCGGCACCGCGCTGAGCCGCGCGATGAGTCTGATCCCGCAGGGCGACCTCGACCTGGAGGACCGGGACTGGACCGTCGAGCGGGTGCGGGCCGCGGAGGAACGCCGCGTCCAGATCGGGCTCGCGACATTCGAGTCGGTGGCGGTCGCGCCCGACGGATCCGTCGTCGGCCTGACCGGGGTCCGGGTCAGCGCGCACGACCCGCGCACCGCTCACATCAGCGTCACCATGGTGCTGCCCGAGCACCGCGGCCACCGGCTCGGGCTCGCCACCAAGCTGGACAGCCATCGCGCTCTGCGCGCGGCGTTCCCCGAATGCCGGCTGGTGATGACCAGCAACGCCGAGGTCAACGACCACATGAACGCGATCAACGGGGCGATGGGCTACCAGGTCGTCGAGACCCTGGTCGAGTACCACAAGCGCCTCTGAGTCACAGCCGCTGGGCCTGGTAGCCGGCGCTCATCTCCTTCAGGCGCGCGTGGGCGCCGGCGTAGGCGTCGAGGCGGGGCAGGTACTGCTTCCGGATCTTGGCCACGACGGTGTAGTTGGGGTCGCAGACGTTGGCGATGGGCGACTCGCAGGCCTGGGTGACCAACTGGTAGGCGTCGAGCGGGTCGAGGCCGCACTCCTCGCCGATCCACGTGACCAGGTCGTGCTGGGCGATGCGGAAGGCATCCTCGAGCGGTCGTGCCGAGCCGGCGCTCATCAGGTGATCGTCCGACTCCAGCCGCGGCCACGGGGTCGACACACGCTTGATCACGTCGACGATGACGGTGGTGTCCATCGCCGCCTCGACCGCCACGCCACAGGTCTCACCCTCGCCCTGCCGGCAGTGGCCGTCACCCAGCGCGAACAGCGCGCCCTCGACGTTCACCCCGAGGAAGCAGGTGACGCCGGCCCGCATCTCGGGGGTGTCCATGTTGCCGCCGTGGGCGTCAGGCACCAGCGACGAGCGGGCCTCCAGGTTGGCGGGGGCGACGCCGACGGTGCCGTGCATGGGGTCCAGCGGCAGCTCCACCTCGTCGTCGGTACGTCGTGCGCGGAACGTCACCGTGCGGCCGACGGTGTCCACGTCGTACAGCCAGACCAGCTCGTCCAGCGGCTCCTGGAGACCGGCTGTGACGTGGGTCGTCGTGAGGGCCCCGAACAGCGGGATCGTGCTCGACGCCGCCCAGTCGCGCGACGGCTCGATCGACACGAAGTGGACCGCGAGGGTGTCGCCGGGTTCGGCCCCCTCGACATGGAACGGCCCGGTCAGCGGGTTCACGAACGGGAACTCGATCACCCGCGACACCAGGTCGTCGGTGGTGCGGACCTTGCCGGCGAACGCGTCCTCCGTCCACAGCTCGAGCACCGTGCCCGGTTTGACCCGGCGCACCGGCGCGACGCCGCCGAACGTCCAGGCCAGCTCGTCGGCGGCGGGTGAGTACCTCAGGACGTCCATCGGGCGATCAGGCCTCGTCGAAGACGCGCTTGGTCTCGAGGATCCGGCCCGGGTCTCGTCGGTTGAGCACGATCAGGTAGACCACCCCGATCACCATCCAGATCGCGGCGGCCGGCCCGGCGTACCACAGCGGCCTCGGCAGGCTGGTGATGAAGCTGAACGCCGGGATGCCGGCGCCGGCGAAGAACGCCGGGATGAAGGCCAGCGCGCCGAGGATCGGCAGGATCGCGTGCCGCACGATGTTGAACTCGTCGCGCCGGAAGCGCAGGAAGTACGTCAGGCAGGCGATGTTCAGCAGGATGTACATCGGTGCGAAGATGTCGACCAGGATCGTGGCGGTCAGCGCGAACCCGGTGACCGGGTCGTAGTAGAACCCGAGGAACAGCGCCACCGCCAGCGAGACCACCAGCTGCGCGAGCAGGGGCACCAAGGGAGAGCCGAACGGGTTGAGCCGGCCGAGCCCCTCGGGGAGAAGTCGGATCCGGCCCATCGCGAACATCGTCCGGGTAGAGGAGTTGTTGGCGGCGTTCTGGTTGGCGATGATCGAGTTGACCAGTGCCAGGAACACCAGCAGGAAGCCCAGGCCACCCCACGCGTCGCGGGCGAGCACGTTCTGCCACGGGTTGCTGTCGTCTGCGGTGAAGTTGATCATGTTGGCCGGACCGAACGAGACGGCGCTGGCGTAGGTGTTGAGGATGTAGAACACGCCGATGCCCAGGCACGCCAGGATGATCGCGAGCGGGATCGTGCGCCGCGGTTCGCGTGCCTCCTCGGCGATCGGGGCCGCCTGCTCGAACCCGATGAAGGCCAGGATCGTGAAGACCGACCCGGCGATCACCCCGGACCAGCCGGTGTAGTCGGGGTTGTTGGCGTAGTGGGTGCCGAACACCTGCAGGGTGTTGTCGCCACCTGCCTGGACGATCAGGGTCAAGGAGATCCCGACGAAGACCAGGATCTCGAAGGCGCCGAGCAGTACGCCGACCCTGGTGGACGCCGTGATGCCGCGGTAGCCGAGCGCGAATATCAGCAGGCAGACCACAACCGTCCAGATCCACCAGGTGTCGTTCGACCAGCCCCACTCCTGGTTCAGGGTGCCGGCGACGACGAAGCCCATCTGCAGGGCCAGGAAGGGCCCACCGACGATGACGCCGAGCAGGAACCCCCAGGCGACCAGGAAGCCGACCTGCGGGTGGATGCCGTGGCTGACGAAGGTGTAGAAGGAGCCCGCCGACGGCAGGTGCTTCGACAGCTGACCGATCGAGTTGGCGGCGAACAGGCAGGCGACCAGGGCCAGGATCACCGCCAGGGGAGCGGCGCCGCCGGCGTAGGAGATCCCGAGTGGGATCGAGAGCGCCGTCGCGATGGCCGGCGCCATGAACGTGATCGACTGGAAGAGGACGCCGCTGAAGCTCACCGCGCCACGCTTCAGCGCGGATCCTCCGGTGTCTGCAGGGTGTACGTCGGCCGCCATCGCCACGCTCCTCAGGCTCGGGGATGCTCGGGGAAACCCACTCAATCTAGGACCGCGGCGGACCCGCCGACAACGCGTGAGGCACCACCGATTCGCCGAGCGTGCGAGCCGGGCCGCCCGGACCGGGTCGAACGAGCGTGGCCCCGGGCGGGCCTCCAGCCAGCCACCGCACCTCCTCAGAGCTTGCGAAGTCGCACGTACTGCACGGAGTGGTCCCGGGCCTTGCGCAGCACCAGGGTGGCGCGGGACCGGGTCGGCTTGATGTTCTGCTCGAGGTTGGGACCGTTGATGGAGTCCCAGATGTCGGAGGCGGTCGAGGTCGCCTCGTCGGCCGAGAGTGCGGCGTAGCGACGGAAGTACGACGCCGGGTCGGCGAAGGCGGTCCGGCGCAGCCGCAGGAACCGGTCGACGTACCACTGCCGGATGTCGGTGGTGGCCGCGTCGACGTAGATGCCGAAGTCGAAGAAGTCGCTCAGCGCCAGACCGGCGCGGCCGTCTTCGGTGACCCGCGCGGGCTGGAGGACGTTGAGACCCTCGAGGATCACGATGTCGGGGTGGCGCACGACGACCTTCTCGTCGGCCACCACGTCGTAGACGAGGTGGGAGTACGTCGGGGCCTCGACCTCGTCCTTGCCGGACTTGATGTCGACCACGAACCGCAGCAGGGCCCGGCGGTCGTAGGACTCGGGGAACCCCTTGCGCTGCAGCAGACCCCGCCGCTCGAGCTCCGCGTTGGGGTGCAGGAAGCCGTCGGTCGTCACCAGGGCGACGTGAGGATGCTCGTCCCAGTGCCCCAGCATCTGCTGGAGCACGCGGGCGGTGGTCGACTTGCCGACCGCGACCGAGCCGGCGAGCCCGATCACGAACGGCGTGCGCGGCGGCTGCGGCTGGTGGAGGAACTCCTCCTGCTGGCGGTGGAGTCGCCGCGCGGCCTCCACCCGCAGGCTCAGGAGGCGCGAGAGCGGGAGGTAGACCTGCCGCACCTCGTCGAGGTCCAGCTCGTCGCCGAGGCCGCGGAGCCTCGAGACCTCCGCGGCCGACAGTGGCTGGTCGACCTGCTCCCCGAGCGCGGCCCAGGCGTCGCGGTCGAGCTCGACGTACGGCGAGGACTCACCGTTCGCTCCCCGGGGGGCTCCGTTGGGCATGGCGCGCATTCTGGCAGTCGGCCCGGCGGCGTCCCGTCGCGGGCGGTCGCCGGTGGCCTTCGCGATACCCAAATACATCGATTGACCATGGACCACGGCAGTGCAAAAGTGCGAGACGGCCCCCATCCGGCCCTACCGGGCCGCGAGACGGGCCATCTCCAGCACGCTCCATCACAAGCGAGGAGTCCTGTCAGTGAAGAAAACTCCACTCTCGGTGCGGCTCGGTGTGGCCTGTCTGGCCGCCGCCGCGATCGGCGCCAGCGGCGTCGGCGCCGCCTCACCTGCCGGCGCGGCGGGCGTCAAGCCTCACCGCATCACGGTGGATCCGCTGATCCACAAGGTGAACATCAACCCGAACAAGGCCACGTTCACGTGCCAGTCGAACCCGATCGACTTCTCCAACGGAAGCCCGCGCTGCTACCAGCCGAGCCAGATCCAGAAGGCCTACAACGTCACCCCGCTGCTCAGGGACGGAAAGGACGGCCGGGGGCGAACGATCGTGATCGTCGACGCCTACGACCAGCCGTACATCCGCACCGACCTGAACATCTTCAACCGGACCTTCGACCTGAAGAAGGCCAACTTCCGCAAGGTCGCCCCGCAGGGCGTGCCGGCGTTCGACATCACCGACCCGAACCAGGTCGGCTGGGCCGAGGAGACCACGCTCGACGTGCTCTGGGCCCACGCGATCGCGCCCGGCGCCAAGATCGTGCTGGTCCAGGCCAAGAGCAACGAGGACGCCGACATCCTGGCGGCCACGCAGTTCGCCATCAACCACCACCTCGGTGACGTCCTCTCGCAGAGCTTCGGCGAGGCCGAGCAGTGCGTCGACCCGGCGATCGCCAGGGCGCAGCACCAGATGTTCGTCAAGGCCAAGAACCAGCACTGGACCGTCTTCGCCTCGTCGGGCGACTCCGGTGCGGCCCAGCCGGCGTGCGTGGGCGCCGGCGCCGTGCTGGCGGCGAGCTCGCCCGCCTCCGACCCGTTCGTGACGGGTGTCGGCGGGACGACGCTCAACGCCGACGCTGTGACCGGCGCCTACCAGGGCGAGACCGCGTGGACCGAGGTCTTCGGCTGCAACCCGCCGGCGGTCGCCACGAGCGACGTGAACTGCAGCGGTGGCGGGTTCAGCACCCTGTTCACGAAGCCGGGCTTCCAGGACGGACTGGTCCCGGGATCGGCTCGCGGAGTGCCGGACGTCGCCTACAACGCGGGCGTCAACGGCGGTGTGCTCACGCACTGCGCCGTCTGCAACCTGACCGTCGGACTCGCGCCGAACGACCCGGCGTTCTTCCTCTTCGGAGGCACGAGCGCCGGCACGCCGCAGTGGTCGGCCATCGCCGCGATCGCCGACCAGGTGGCACACCACCGGATCGGTGACATCAACCCGGCGCTGTATCGCCTCGCCCGGAAGCCGTCGTCGTACGCCGCGACCTTCCACGACGTGACGACGGGCAACAACGACGTCGCCGAGCTGGGCGGATTCGGCTACTCGGCCGGACCCGGCTGGGACGCGGTGACAGGCCTCGGCACACCGAACGCAGCGCACCTCGTGCGGCGGTTGGCCGACTGACCGTAGAACCCGAGCGACGGGGCCGGTCACCCTTCGGTGGCCGGCCCCGCCGTTAGACTCCGGCCCATGTGCGGCATCGTGGGATACGTCGGCGAGAAGAGCGCCCAGGACGTCGTCATCGAGGGGCTGCGGCGGCTGGAGTACCGCGGCTACGACTCGGCCGGGGTCGCGCTCGTCGCCGACCACGGCATCGCCTGGGCGAAGAAGGCCGGGAAGCTGGCCAACCTCGAGAAGCAGCTGGTGGAGACCCCGCTTCCCGGGTCCACGACGGGGATCGGACACACCCGGTGGGCCACCCACGGTGCGCCCAACGACACCAACGCCCACCCGCACTCCGGCAACCACGGCCGGGTCGCGCTCGTGCACAACGGCATCATCGAGAACTTCGCCGAGCTCCGGGCCGAGGTCGTCGCGGCCGGCGACGAGCTGCGGTCGGAGACCGACACCGAGATCGCCGCGCACCTGGTCGAGACCGCCCTGGCCGACGGAGTCACGCTCACCGAGGCGATGCGGCAGGTCTGTTCGCGGCTCGAGGGTGCCTTCACGCTGGTGGCGGTGGACGCCCAGGACTCCTCGCGCGTCGTGGCCGCACGACGTAACTCCCCGCTGGTCGTCGGGATCGGCGAGGGCGAGAACTTCATCGGCTCCGACGTCGCCGCGTTCATCGAGCACACGCGGGAGGCCCTGGAGCTCGGCCAGGACCAGATCGTCACGATCACCCGCGAGGGCGTCGAGGTGATCGGCTTCGACGGCACGCCCGCTGAAGGCCTGCGGTACCACGTCGACTGGGACCTCTCTGCCGCCGAGAAGGACGGCTTCGACTGGTTCATGCGCAAGGAGATCTTCGAGCAGCCGCGGGCGATCGCCGATGCCCTGCTCGGCCGGCACGACGCGTCCGGGCGGTTGCAGCTGGACGAGATCCGGATCTCCGAGCACGAGCTCCGCGACGTCGACAAGATCATCATCATCGCGTGCGGTACGGCTTTCTACGCGGGGCTGGTGGCGAAGTACGCGATCGAGCACTGGACCCGCATCCCGTGCGAGGTCGAGCTCGCCCACGAGTTCCGCTATCGCGACCCGATCCTCACCCGGTCGACGCTGGTGGTCGCGATCAGCCAGTCCGGCGAGACGGCCGACACGTTGATGGCGATCCGGCACGCGCGGGAGCAGCGGTCGAAGGTGCTGGCGATCTGCAACACCAACGGCTCGACGATCCCGCGGGAGTCCGACGCGGTGATCTACACCCACGCCGGCCCGGAGATCGGGGTCGCGTCGACCAAGGGCTTCATCACCCAGATGGTGGCGGCGTACCTGCTCGGGCTCTACCTCGCGCAGGTCCGCGGCACGTCGTACGCCGACGAGATCGCGGCGGTCGTCGGGGAGCTGCGCGACATGCCCGACCACGTGCAGCGGATCCTCGACGGTGCCGACGACCTGTACGCACTGGCCGACGAGCTGAAGGGCGCGCGGTCGGTGCTGTTCCTCGGTCGGCACGTCGGGTTCCCGATCGCGCTCGAGGGGGCGCTCAAGCTCAAGGAGCTGGCCTACCTGCACGCCGAGGGTTTCGCCGCCGGCGAGCTCAAGCACGGGCCGATCGCGCTGATCGAGCCGGGCCTGCCGGTGTTCTGCGTCGTGCCTCCGAAGGGGCGCGACCAGCTCCACGACAAGATGGTCAGCGCGATCCAGGAGATCCGGGCCCGCGGTGCGCGGACGATCGTGCTGGTCGAGGACGACGACACGGGGATCGAGGAGTTCGCGGACGCGGTGATCCGCCTGCCGCGGGTCTCGACGTTGCTCCAGCCGATCCCGGCCGTCGTACCCCTTCAGCTGTTCGCGTGCGAGCTTGCGTCGCGGCTCGGCCACGACGTCGACCAGCCGCGCAACCTGGCCAAGTCCGTCACGGTCGAGTAGGTCCCCGTGGCGGTCGTGGGCGTCGGCATCGACGTGGTCGACATCTCGCGCTTCGAGGACGCGCTGCGTCGTACGCCCGGGATGGTCGATCGCTTGTTCACGGCCACCGAGGCGACGCGCCCCGTGGCCTCGCTGGCCGCACGGTTCGCGGCGAAGGAGGCGCTGGCCAAGGCGCTCGGGGCGCCCGGCAACCTGGACTGGCACGACGCCGAGGTGGTGTCGGAGTCCTCGGGCCGACCGCTGTTCTCGCTGACCGGCACCGTCGCTGCCCGCGCCGCCGAGCTGGACGCCGCCACCGTCCACCTGTCCCTCTCACACGACGCCGGCATCGCCTCGGCGGTGGTGGTGCTGGAGTCATGAGGTCGGCCCACACCGTCGAGCAGGTTCGGGCGGCGGAGAAGGCGCTGATGGCGCAGGTGCCCGAGGGCGCGCTGATGCAGCGGGCCGCGGCCGGGCTGGCGTCGTCGGTCATCGACCTGCTCGGGGGTGCGTACGCGCGCCGGATCCTGCTCCTGGTCGGTCCGGGCGACAACGGTGGGGACGCGTTGTACGCCGGCGCGATGCTGGCTCGTCGGGGTGCCCGGGTCGAGGCGGTCGCCGTCGCGGACGCGCTCCACGAGGGCGGACTCGCGGCACTGCGAGCCGGCGGTGGGCGCCTGGTCGACCTCGACGAGCGCGCCACGGCCGACGTCGTCCTGGACGGCATCGTCGGCATCGGCGGACGTCCGGGGCTGCGGGAGCGGGCGGCGGAGGCGGTACGCGCCGTCGCCGGCACGCCGATGGTCGCCGTCGACACACCGAGCGGGGCCGAGGTCGACACCGGACGGGTCGAGGGGGAGCACGTGACGGCCGACCTGACGGTCACGTTCGGCACCCACAAGGTCTGTCACCTGGTCGAGCCGGCTGCCTCCGCGTGCGGCGTCGTGCAGCTGGTGGACATCGGCCTCGACCTCCCGGAGGCCGCGGTCACCGCGCTGCAGAGCGACGACGTCGCGGCGCTGCTGCCGCGGCCGCATCCCGACGCGCAGAAGTACAGCCGCGGGGTCGTGGGCGTCCGCGCCGGGTCCGCGCGCTACCCGGGCGCGGGGGTGCTCTCGACGTCCGGGGCGGCCTGCGGGTTGGTCGGGATGGTCCGGTACGCCGGGGGCGCGCCCGGCGCGGTGCTCGCTGCCCATCCCGAGGTGGTCGTGGGAGAGGGCAGGGTGCAGGCGTGGGTCGTCGGCTCCGGCGGTGACGAGGGCGCGGCCGAGGCGCTCGCGGCGGCGCAGCGCGACGACGTACCCCTGGTGATCGACGCCGACGCCCTCCAGCACCTCGACCGCCCCGTCGACGGGCAGGCGCTGCTGACGCCGCACGCCGGCGAGCTCGCGGCGATGCTCGGCGTCGAGCGGTCGGAGGTCGAGGCGGATCAGCTGGGCTTCGCCCGCCGCGCGGCGGCGGAGTACGCCGCGACCGTCCTGCTCAAGGGTCACCACACGCTGGCTGCCGCCCCCGATGGACGGGTGCGCGTCACCACGACCGGAACGCCGTGGCTCGCCGTCGCCGGAGCGGGCGACGTGCTCGGCGGACTCTGTGGCGCCCTGCTGGCCGCCGGCCTCGCGCCGTACGACGCGGGCTCGGTCGGTTCCTGGCTCCACGGTGCGGCCGCGACGTACGCCGCCCACGGCGGGCCGACCAACGCCCCGGCCGTGGCCCGCGCCCTCCCCGCCGTCATCACCGCCCTCCTCCGATAGTACGTATCAAACGGCGGGCTCATCCGCGGGCACTTCTTGGCGGCGGATTGATACGTACTATCCCTCCGGCCACCGGGCAACGGGCCGGTGAGCAGAGGCTCGATGGGAGGATGGAGGCATGAGCGCTGAGGTCCGCCGACCCGAGATCGTGGTCGATCTGGACGCGATCCGGCGCAACGTCGGGATCCTCCGCGACCTGGTCGCGCCGGACGGGGCCGATGTGATGGTCGTGGTCAAGGCCGACGGGTACGGGCACGGGATGGTCGAGTCCGCGCGGGCCGCCCGAGAGGCCGGTGCTCCGTGGCTCGGCGTTGCCACCATCGAGGAGGCGATCGGACTCCGCGAGGCCGGCGACACGGGGCGGCTGCTCTGCTGGCTGACCGTGCCGGGAGACGACTGGGCGGCGGCGATCGTGCGCGACATCGACGTCACGGCGTACTCCGTCGCCGAGCTCGAGGGGATCCGGAAGGCGGTCGGCGGTGGTGATGCCGGTGCCCCGGCTCGGGTCCAGCTCAAGATCGACACCGGCCTCTCACGCGGGGGCTCGACCAGGGATCTCTGGCCCGACGTGCTGGCGGCGGCCCGCGCGGGGGAGGCCGACGGGGTCTGGCGCATCACCGGCATCTGGTCGCACTTCGCGTGTAGCGACGAGCCCGAGCACCCCGCCAACGCGACCCAGGAGCGCGAGTTCCGCGACGCCCTCGCGGGCGCCGAGGTGGCCGGCCTCCGGCCCGAGGTCCGCCACCTGGCCAACTCGGCCGGCGCGATCCTGCGACCGTCCAGCCGGTTCGACCTGGTGCGCTGCGGGATCGCCGCGTACGGCCTCGACCCGGCACCCGGCGTCAGCCCCGACCTCGGCCTGGAGCCCGCGATGACCGTCACCGCGCCTCTCGCGCTGACCAAGGAGCTCCACGCCGGCGCCTCGATCTCCTACGGCCACACCTGGACCGCGCCCTCCGACACCCGGGTCGGACTCGTCCCGCTCGGGTACGGCGACGGGGTGCCCCGCCACGCCGGCAACACCGCCGAGGTCTGGGTCGAGGGCAAGCGCAGGCCGATCCGGGGTCGCATCTGCATGGACCAGTTCGTGGTCGACCTCGGCGACGACCAGCCCGCCGCCGGCGACGACGTCGTGCTCTTCGGGCCGGGTACGACGGGCGAGCCGACCGCCGACGACTGGGCGCGCGCCTGCGGCACCATCCACTACGAGATCGTCACCCGCATGGGCGGCCGGCTCAGCCGCCGCTACCCGGGAGTCGCCCGGTGAGCACCACGCGCAAGGTCCTGTCGGTCGCCGGCGGGGTCGCCGCCGGCGCGGTCGGCGTCGCCGCCGCCGGGACGGCGTACCGCGTCGCCCGTCGTCGCCAGGTGATCAGCCGTCGTGGCGCCGGTGACCACACGCCGTTCGGCTCGCTGCGCTCGGCCCCGGTCACCGTGGTCGCCGACGACGGAGTCGACCTGCACGTGGAGATCGACGAGTACGCCGCGAACGGACGCCGGGCAACGGCGCCGGACATGACCGTCGTCTTCGTGCACGGCTACTCGCTCACCCTCGACTCCTGGCACTTCCAGCGCGCCGCCTACCGCGGTCTGGTGCGCACGGTGTTCTACGACCAGCGCTCCCACGGCCGCTCCGGGCGGTCGGCGCCCGGCCACGCCACGATCGAGCAGCTCGGCCGCGACCTGAAGACCGTGCTCGACACCGTGGTCCCGCAAGGGCCGATCGTGCTGGTCGGTCACTCGATGGGCGGGATGACGATCATCGCGCTGGCCGAGGAGCACCCCGAGCTCTTCGGAGACCGCATCGCCGGCGTCGGGCTGATCTCGACCACGGCCGGAGGCCTCGAGCCACACCGGATGCTGGTGCCCGTGCTCCCGTCAACGGTCGGCGGACAGTTCGCGCAGCGGCTCGTCTCGGTACTGGCCCGCGGCCACCGGACCGTCGACGGTCTGCGCCGGATCGGGCACTCGGTGGCCATGGTCGCGACCGACGAGCTGGCGTTCGGCGGCGACGTACCCGAGTCGTACGTCGAGTTCGTCGACCAGATGCTCTCCTCGACGCCCTTCGAGGTGGTCGCGGAGTTCTTCCCGAACGTCACCTCGCTCGACAAGTTCGAGACCGTCAAGGCCCTCTCGGTCGTGCCGACCACGATCATCTGCGGCACCGTCGACAAGCTGACCTCGATCGGCCACAGCCGCAAGCTGCACGCTCACATCACCGGTTCGACGCTGCTCGAGTGCGAGGGCGCCGGGCACCTGGTGATCATGGAGCGGTACGACGACGTGAACGAGGAGCTCGACCGGCTGCTCGCGTCGGCGGGCGAGAAGGTCGACCGACGATGACCACGATCCGCCTGGTCGGCCCCGAGGAGGCGCCGGCCGTCCTGACGATCGTGCGCGCCGCCTTCTCGACGCGACCGGTGCTCGATCCGCCCGCCGAGGCACTCGGAGAGACCGAGGAGTCGATCGCGGTGGCACTCGCGCACGGCGGCCTGCTCGCGTCGTACGACGACGGCCGCGACGTGGGCGCGCTGGTCCTCGACCCCCAGAGATCCACCCTCTGGCTACGGCGAGTCGGGGTGCTGCCGGAGGTGCGCGACCACGGGGTCGCCACCGCGCTGGTGACCGAGGCGATGGCGCGAGCCGCGGACTTCGACGACCTCGCGGTGCTGGCCCGCGAGGAGCTGCCGGCGACGAGCAGGTTCTGGCGGGAGCACGGCTTCGTGCCGGTCGGCGGAACCTCGCCGTACGTCGAGCTCCGCCGGCCGGCCCCCAGGTCGTATGACGCGCCCGACTCCGCCTCGATGCGGACGCTCGGCAGTTCGCTCGCGACGAGCCTGCGGGCCGGTGACGTCGTGGTGCTCTCGGGTGAGCTCGGCGCGGGGAAGACGACATTCGCCCAGGGGCTGGGCGCCGGTCTCGGCGTGCGCGGCGACGTCACGTCGCCGACGTTCGTCATCTCGCGGGTGCACCCGTCCCTCGGCGACGGGCCGGCCCTCGTGCACGTCGACGCCTACCGGCTCGGCGGCGTCGCCGAGCTCGACGACCTCGACCTCGACACCTCGCTCGACGAGGCGGTCACCGTGGTCGAGTGGGGCGAAGGGATCGCCGAAGGACTCGCCGATGACCGGGTCGAGGTGCGGATCGAGCGTGCCCTGGCCGACGAGCCGAGAGATGACCTGGATCCCCGTCGCGTGCGGATCGCCCCGGTCGGCACGCGATGGCTCGGAGCCGCGGCGCTCACCCCCTGAGCAGCCCCATCGCCTCCGCGAGCAGGATCACGTCCGCATGCTCCCGGTCGTGGACCCGTACCCAGGCGGCCGCTTCCGGGGCGGGGAGCGCGCACACCTCCACGACGGACTCGCCGTCGGGCGGGTTGGTCGGTGGGTCGGTCACCTCGACGCGCGCGACGACGTACGCCCAGGCGGAGACCGGATGGCTGAAGTGCGCCCGGTACGGCGCAGCGTTGCGCGACGTCGCGTGCTGGTAGACGAAGACGGGTCCCGGGTCACCGAGCACGGTGCACCCCGCCTCCTCACGCAGCTCGCGGCGGCACAGCTCGGCGAGGGTCTCGCCCGGCTCGCGTCGGCCGCCGGGCAGGAAGCGCCACTCCTCGATCGACCGGCACACGACCACGCGACCCTCCGGGTCGACCGGAACGGCGTGGAGGCGTGTCACCTGCTCGTCGTCAGGCTCGCCCAGGCAGAGCTCGAGGTCGGCGTTCGCGTACTCCTCGAACCTGGGCCGGAACAGCTCGGGGAACCTGGCGGCCCAGTCCTCACCCATGCCTGGACCCTAGGACCCCCGACTCGTGGGGTCGTGCCAGGCTGGCGACATGTTCGTGGTGGCGCACGTCAGTGACACGCACTTCGGCAACGACGTCCAGGACCCGGCCGATCGCGCGGCCGCCGTCATGAAGCACCTGCTCGCGATGAGCCCGCGCCCCGACGTACTGGTGCTCAGTGGCGACGTGGCCGACCACGGGCTCACGCACGAGTACGACGCCGCCAGGGCGTGGCTCGACCGCTGGCCGGGTCCGGTGGCGGTGTGCCCCGGCAACCATGACGTACGGTCCGCGTTCGTCGAGGGCCTCGGCGTTCCGGCGCGGTCGGTCGTCGACGCGGGCGACCACCGGTTCGTCATGCTCGACTCGCTGATCGACGCGGTCGCCGGCGAACGGGTGGACGAGGGCCGGCTCGGGGAGGACCAGTTGGCCTGGCTCGACGCCCGACTCGGCGAGTCCGACGCCCCGGCGTTCGTCTGCCTGCACCACCCGCCCACGACCATCGGGCTGGAGCTGATGGACCCGATCCGGCTGATGGACGGTGATGCTCTGGCGGCCGTGATCGACCACCACCCGCACGTCGTCGCCACGCTCGTCGGGCATGCGCACACGATGAGTGCCACGACGTTCGCCGAGCGTCCCCTGCTGATCGGCGGCGGCGTCGTCTCCACCGTGACCGCGGACGCCGAGGACCTCGCGACGGTCTGGTACGACGCCCCACCGAGCCTGGCGCTCCACCTCGTCGACCCCGACCGGCGGGTCACCACCCATTGGCGGGCACTGCCGGCTCAGTAGCCTCGAACCGTGCTCCTCGCGTTCGACACGGCCACGCCATACGTGACCGTCGCCCTCCATGACGGTGAGGACGTCGTCGCCGAGCGACGCTCGGAGCAGCGGATGCGGCACGGCGAGCAGCTGGCCCCGTTGATCGAGGCGGTGATGGCCGACGCCGGCATCGTCCGGCAGGACCTGACCGCGATCGCGGTCGGCGTCGGGCCCGGCCCGTTCACCGGCCTGCGTGTGGGGCTGGTCACCGCGCGAACGCTCGCCTTCGTCCTCGAGCTCCCGGTGTACGGCGTGTGCTCGCTCGACGTCGTCGCGATCGAGGCTGCGCTGGGTCGCTCGCCGGTCGGGACCGAGTTCACCGTGGCCACGGACGCGCGCCGCAAGGAGGTCTACCTCGCGACGTACGACGACGAGGGCCGCCGGCAGGACGGTCCCGACGTCGTACGGCCGCAGGAAGCGGCGACCGGGCACCCGGTGGCGGGCGAGGGCGCGGTCCTGTATCCCGAGGCGTTCCCCGATGCCCGCGAGCCGCGGCTGCCCAGCGCCGGCTGGCTGGCCCGCGCGGTCGCCGAGGAGCTCGCCGAGCTCCATGACCCCGACCCGATGTATCTGCGTCGACCCGACGCGGTGGCTCCCGGCGCGCCGAAGCGGGTCTCGTGATCAGGCCGGCGGAGGCCGACGACGGGCCGGCGATCGCGGCGCTGGAGCGGGCCGCGTTCGGCTCGGACGCGTGGTCCGACGCGCTGGTGTTCGAAGGCCTCGGTGGTCAGATCCCCGGCGCGCTCTACCTCGTCGCGACCGGTGATCCGGTCGAGCGCCGGTCGTCGGTCGAGCCCGTCGAGACCACCGTCGTGGGGTATGCCGCCGCCAGCCTGTTCGCCGACGTCGCCGAGCTGCAGCGCATCGCGGTCGCACCCACCGAGCGACGTGCCGGCGTCGCCTCCGCACTGCTCGAGCGCATCGAGGAGGAGGCTCGACTGCGGTACTCCGAGCGGTTGCTGCTCGAGGTCCGCGAGGACAACGCGGCTGCCTGCGCGTTCTACGCCGCACGGGGTTTCCGTGAGCTGGACCGGCGTCCCCGCTACTACGCCGACGGCACCACGGCCGTCGTACTGGCCAAGGACCTGCCCTCATGACCGACGAGCCGCTGATCCTCGGGATCGAGACGTCGTGCGACGAGACCGGCGTCGGGATCGTCCGCGGCCACACGCTCCTCGCCGATGCCGTCGCCAGCAGCGTGGACGAGCACGCACGCTTCGGCGGTGTCGTCCCCGAGGTCGCGAGCCGGGCCCATCTCGAGGCGATGGTGCCGACCATCGAGCGGGCGTGCGCGACGGCCGGCATCACGCCGTACGACGTCGACGCCGTCGCCGTCACCAGCGGCCCGGGCCTGGCCGGAGCTCTCCTCGTCGGCGTCGCGGCGGCCAAGGCGCTGGCGATCGGCCTCGGCAAGCCGATCTACGGCGTGAACCACCTCGCCGCCCACGTGGCCGTCGACCAGCTCGAGCACGGCGCTCTTCCCGAGCCGTGCCTGGCGATGCTGGTCAGCGGTGGCCACTCCAGCTTGCTGCGGGTCGAGGACGTCACCACCGGGGTTGCGCCGCTCGGGTCGACCATCGACGACGCGGCGGGCGAGGCGTTCGACAAGGTCGCCCGGCTGCTCGGCCTGCCGTTCCCCGGCGGGCCCCACATCGACCGCGCGGCCCGCGAGGGTCACGTGACGATCGACTTCCCCCGCGGGCTGACGAGCCGTCGCGACCTGGAGCGGCACCGGTTCGACTTCTCGTTCTCCGGCCTCAAGACCGCCGTCGCCCGCTGGGTCGAGACGCAGCAGCGCGACGGCGTCGTGATCGATGTCGGCGACGTGGCGGCCAGCTTCCAGGAGGCCGTGTGCGACGTACTCGTGCGCAAGGCGATCGACGCCGCCACCGACCAGGGCATCGAGGACATCCTGATCGGAGGCGGCGTCGCCGCGAACTCGCGCCTGCGCGCGATGGCCACCGAGCGGGCCGGGGCCCAGGGGATCCGGGTCCGGGTCCCGAGACCCGGACTCTGCACCGACAACGGCGCGATGGTCGCCGCCCTCGGCGCCGAGCTGGTCGCCCGGGGCCGCCCGCCGTCCGCCCTCGACCTGCCGGCCGACTCGTCCCAGCCGGTGACGGAGGTCGTCGTCTGACGGCGTCCGCGTTACAACCCGGCGCCGCCGGTGGCGAGCACGAAGGGGTTGTCCATGTCCGCGCCCGCGGCAGGTGGTACGGCGTACTCCATCGAGCCGTCCGAGGCGAACCGGACGACCGACCACTTCCCGTCCTGGAAGACCGGCGCGAGCACGTGGATGCCGTCCTCCCACTGTGCTGATGGGTAGAACGACTGGGCCTTCTGGGTGTTGTGGCGGTCCCACAGCAGCTTCCCGTGGATGTCATACATCGCGATCACACCGTTCCCGATCCCGTCGTGGTACGCCGGGTCGGCCAGGACCAGCGGCTTGTCCGGCGAGATCGACGCCAGCGTGTGCTTGCAGGTGTCGAACCCCTGGAACTCGCCGCCGCCCCACAGGATGGAGCACGACCCGAAGTCGGTGACCTTGGTGTAGCCGATGAAGACCCCGCCCGAGAGGTCCGCCACCGTGAGCATGTGCCCGTCGGTGAACGGGCGGGTCGCGTAGTCGGCGACCTCCCACGGCTGCCCCGGCGAGTTGCCGCCCGAGACGTTCACGTAGACCGAGCAGTAGTCCGGCACGCAGTCCTCCGACCCGAACGGCCCGATGCGCGCGCCGTCCTGGACACCCGGGATCGGGTCCCCGAGGGGTCGCGCCTCCGCCGCGCCGGCAGTCGACACCATCACCTGGCCGCCCGGCTCCACCCAGGCGGCGGCATCGTGGCTCCTGCTCACCGAGAGGCCGAACATGCTCGGGACGGGGTCGTGGTACGTGCCCTCGGCGTCCTGGACCTCGACGTAGGCGTTGCCCTGGTCGTCGGCGGTCTGCCAGACCCGGGCTCCGTCCGCCAGGACCGCGAAGGAGCCGACCGGGTGCTGGGTATCGATGTCCACGGTGCTGCCGTCCACCAGGTGCAGGACCGAGCCGCCCGTGACGTACTCCATGCGGGGCGCGTCGCCGGTCGGCAGGTCGGAGACGTCCAGCACGCCCGAGGCGGGCTGGTGGCCGTCATCGGTCGCCGTCTGCGTCGGAGACGGAGTGTGCGTGGCGGGCCCCGGCTCGGGCTTGCCGCCGGTGTGGCTGGCCAGCGAGATCGTGGGGACGATGATCGCCACGGCCGCGGCGGCTGCGACGACGGCGACGGTGGCGCGCCGACGCCGGATCGAGCGCGCGCGTCCCTTGACCTCGGCGAGACCCAGCGACGAACCCGACATCACGTCGGAGTGGTCGGTCAAGGTGCGGGTCAGCTGGGTGGTCAGGTCGTCTTCGTGCTCGGTCATCGGTCGTCCTCCTCGCTCGCGCGGGGGTCCAGGGTCTGAGGTGCGCGTTGGCGCAGGGTGGCCAGCGCCCGGCTGGTCTGGGACTTCACGGTGCCGACGGAGATCCCGAGCACGGCCGCGGTCTCGGCCTCACTCATCTCCTCGTAGTACCGGAGCACCACGACGGCACGAGCCTTTCGGGGCAGTGTCTGTACGACGTCCCACACCGCGTCGCCTAGCCCGTCGTCATACGTGTCGTGGTGGGCCTGGTCGAGGCGGTGCAGGACGGCGTCGTCTGCGGAGTGCTCGCGCTTCTTCCACGCGCGGCGCCAGAGGGAGTTGTGCTCGTTGACCAGGATCCTTCGGACGTAGCCGTCGATGGAGCCGTGGTTGCGCACCTTGTCCCACGACAGGTACAGCTTGGCGAAGGCGGTCTGGACGAGGTCCTCGGCGTCGTGCCGGTTGCCGGTCAGCAGGTACGCCGTGCGCATCAGGCTCGGTTGCCGTGCGGCGAGGTACGCCGCGAAGTCCGCGTCGCGGGCCTGTCGGCGGTCAACCACGGCAGTCGTCCCCGTCCGGTGCTCGGGCGTCGGGTCCATCTCCCCTCCTTCAAGTCGCCACCAAGACGCGACTTGAGGAGGGAAGGTTGCAATCCTGGCAGAGGCGATGCCTCAGGGGCGGGTGGCGAGGCGGAAGACGTCGACGGAGGCGTACTTCTTCTGGCGCACCGGCGTCGCGCGAGTGACGAGTCCGTTCCGGCCGAACCTCACGATCGCGGTGCGGTCCGATCCGTCGTTGACCACCGCGAGCAAGGTGTCGTCGAGGTCCCAGGCGACCTGGGTGATCCAGCCGGAGCTCCAGGTCGGGAAGTCGGCGACCTTCTGACCGGTCACGGCGTCGAAGACCGCGTAGGAATCGGTGGACCCCTCGCCGGACCGGAGCCCGACGACGTACTTGCCGTCAGCCGAGAACTGACCGAGCTGCCAGTCGGTCCGCCACCTGACCGACCCGGTGGTGGCGTCGACCACCGCGCTCTCGCCGACCTGGCCGGCGGGCTGCCCGGCGATCTCGCCGGAGACGACGTGGTTGTTCTCGTCGGAGCCGGTGACGATCCGCAGCGCGGAGAGCGGTGTGGCCCGGCCGGTGCCGATATCGATCAGCTCGGCGGTGGGGTCCTGGCCGTGCCAAGCGTTGACCACGACTGCCTCGGTCTGGATGCCGACGGGGTCGATCATCACGCCCGCCGGAGTGCGGACGAACCCAGGGCCGCCTTCGCCCATGGTGTTGTTCACGCCGTCGTACAGCTTGCCCGCGCTGTCGGGGTTGCAGGAGTCCGTCACCCAGTACGCCGACACCACACCGTCGTCGGAGATCGCGAAGCGGTTCCGACCGCAGCCCAGCCGCTGATCGCCGTTCGTCGTGTGGATCCACAGATCGGCGCGGTCCGGCGTCTCGCCCGGCAGGGCGAACAGGAGCCCGTCCCGGACAGGTGTCGCCGCCGTGGCCGTGGTCAGAGCCGGATCCTTGATCCGGCCGCCGTTCATGTCGAGGTAGGTGTTGCCGTCGAGGTAGTCGATGCCGGGCGCGTGACCGAACGGAACATCGGTCAACGAGGTCGCCGAGCCCGATGACACGGTGGGTGAAAGCGTGGTGGTCGGTCCGGACGATGTGTCCGGGGAGTGGTTCAGCCAGACGGCAGTGGGGGTCACGGCCACTGCGGCAACGGCGGCTGCGGCAAGGGCGGTGGTACGGCGTCGGCGCCCGCGCACGATGCCGGCCCGTCGGACCACGGTCGCCAGCGGAGTGGTCTGGTAGTCGGTGTGCTCGGTGACCTCATGGAGCGATCGGGTGAGCAGGTCCTCGGTCGTCATCGGTCGGACTCCTCTCCCGAGATCTCGGGATGGTCGGGCAGCTGGGCGCGCAGCGCGGCGAGGGCACGACTGCTCTGCGACTTCACCGTGCCGATCGAGATGCCCATCAGGTCCGCGATCTCGGACTCGGTGAGCTGTTCGTAGAACCGCAGCACGACCACCGCGCGCTGCTTGGGCGGCAGTGAGCACACGAAGGCCCAGACCGCATCGTGGCCTCCGTCGTACTCGGGGGCCGCCGGCGCCGGCTCCTCGGGCACCAGCTCGACGATCTGCTCGACCCGGCGCAGGGGTCGGCGCCACGTGGTGCGGAACTCGTTCACCAGCGCCTTGCGCGCGTAGGCGTCGATGTTGTCGGCGTTCCTGACGCGCTCCCACTTCAGGTAGAGCTTGGCCAGCGTGGTCTGCACGAGGTCCTGCGCGGAGTGGACGTCACCGGTGAGCAGGTGTGCGGTTCGCTGCAGCGCGGGCTCGCGCGCCGTCAGCCACGACGTGAACTCGAGGTCGCGGGTCGAGCGGGACGGTGTGGTCATCACGTCTCCCGTCACCGCTGCGTGGACCATGCGCTCACCATCCTCGTCCGGTCTCACCTCGACGACGAGATCGACGCGCGGAGGGTTGCATCGGCCGGGCGGCCGAACACGTCAGCGCAGCGGCAGGTTGTACGGCGCGAACTCGCCGGTGGCGTCGACCGGGGGACCGGCGTACTCCACGGTCCCGTCGGTGCCGATCCGCACCAGACCCCACTGCTCGTGCACCAGCAGGACTCCGAGCAGGTGGTGGCTGTCCTCCCAGGTGAGCTGGGAGAGGCTGCGGTTGCGGCCGGCGGCGAAGGTCCAGGAGCGCACGACGTGCCCGTCGTGGCCCAGGATCGCGAGGCGTCGCACGCTGGCCCACTGCACCTGCGACCGCTCCGCGAGCACGCGACGCCCGTCGAGGGAGAAGGTGTCGACGTAGTAGTGGCAGGTCTTGAAGACCCGGTGGCCGTCCGCGCGGAACACCCCGAAGCAGGCCCGGTGGTCGTCGGTGCGGCGGGACACCAGACCCGCGACGCGGCCGCGCGCGGAGACGTCGGACACCGCGAGCATCGGGCCGGCGGTCCCCACGATGCCGTGCGAGGTCGAGACCCAGACGTGGCGCTCGCCGTTCACGAAGACCGTGCAGCCGCCGCCCTCGGGCTCCTGCTCCTTGCACGTGTTCGTGCCCGAGACCGTGGTCAGGACGTTGCCGTGGGCGACCCGCGGCATCGTGGACCGGCGAGTGCCGCCGCCCTCCACGACGTGCGGGCTGCCGTGGTCGCCGAGCCAGCCCACGATCTCGTGGTCGGGGGAGACGCCCAGGCCGAAGTGCTCGATCAGCCGCGAACGCACCCCACCGGTGCCGGACACCTGCTGCAGCTCCGGGCCGGCCTCGGTGCCGGCCATGCCGATCGCCCCGTCGCCCATCGGTGCCCAGACGCCCCACGTCAGCCGCGGCAGCCTCAGGGAGGTGCCGTCCGTCCGCCGGAGCAGCCAGTTGCCGTCGCCGAAGCCCGGCTCTGACGCGAAGGCGTACGCGATCCGGGGCGCGTCGCCGATGCCGAGGCCGGAGACGGGGAACGGCGTCGGCGCCCCCACCACGCGTGTGTGCGCGACGTACTCGTCGTGGGTGTGAGGTCTTTCCGCGGCGTACGACGTCGCGACGGGCGTGGCGAGCAACGCCAGAGCCAGCACGGCGGCGGAGAGCGAGCGGGAGCCGGTCGGCGTCATGGTGCTGGGACCATGCCCACCGGTTGAAAGTTGTCGCAACCCGGCTCGCGATCGGCGACGGCGACCTCCTAGGCTGCCTGCACCGTCGCTGCACCCACGTTGGGGGAGGGGTTTCATGCACCAGGTCCAGGGAGTCGTCGCCCGCGGCAAGGGTGAGCCGGTCAGCATCGAGACGATCTGCGTCCCCGATCCCGGGCCCGGCGAGGCGCTGGTCCAGGTGCAGGCGTGCGGCGTGTGCCACACCGACCTCCACTACCGCGAGGGCGGCATCAACGACGACTTCCCGTTCCTGCTCGGGCACGAGGCGG
Organism: Nocardioides sp.; assembly: GCF_036493135.1. Taxonomy (GTDB): domain Bacteria; phylum Actinomycetota; class Actinomycetes; order Propionibacteriales; family Nocardioidaceae; genus Nocardioides. Next base: position 25,267 of record NZ_DASXQG010000066.1, read on the forward strand.
CCGGTGTCGTCGAGGCGGTCGGTGACGACGTGACGTCGGTGGCCCCGGGCGACTTCGTGATCCTCAACTGGCGGGCCGTGTGCGGCAACTGCCGGGCGTGCGACCGGGGCGAGCCGTGGTACTGCTTCGCGACCCACAACGCGACCCAGAAGATGGCGCTCTCCGACGGGACCGAGCTGTCCCCGGCACTCGGGATCGGTGCGTTCGCCGAGAAGACCCTGGTCGCGGCGGGCCAGTGCACGAAGGTCGACCCATCGGCGCGCGCCGCCGCGGTCGGCCTGCTGGGCTGCGGCGTGATGGCCGGGCTCGGCGCGGCGATCAACACCGGCAACGTCTCGCGCGGCAAGAGCGTCGCCGTGATCGGTTGCGGCGGCGTCGGTGCGGCCGCGATCGCCGGCTCCGCGCTGGCGGGCGCGGACACGATCATCGCCGTCGACATCGACGACCGGAAGCTCGAAGGCGCCCGGCGGATGGGGGCGACGCACGTCATCAACAGCAAGGACGCCGACCCGGTGCCGGCGATCCAGGGCCTGACCGGTGGCAACGGCGCCGACGTCGTCATCGACGCGGTCGGGCGACCCGAGACCTGGAAGCAGGCGTTCTACGCCCGCGACCTCGCGGGCACCGTCGTACTCGTCGGCGTCCCGACGCCCGACATGCGGATCCCCGACCTCCCGCTGATCGACGTCTTCGGACGCGGTGGCGCGCTGAAGTCGTCGTGGTACGGCGACTGCCTGCCCACTCGCGACTTCCCGATGCTGGTCTCGCTCTACCAGCAGGGCCGGCTCGATCTCGACGCGTTCGTGTCCGAGGAGATCGGGCTCGGCGACGTGGAGGCGGCGTTCAAGAAGATGCACCACGGCGACGTTCTCCGCTCCGTGGTCATCTTCTGACGAGCGCGGACGACACAACGCAGCTGTTCGGTCGTCCGCCCGGGAGGGTGTTCTAGTGCCCGGTGAGGCGGACGACCCAACGCAGCCCGATTCAGGGAGGACCTCAGGCGTTGACGGCGGCGGTGTCGGTGGTGGACGTGCGGTCGCGCAGCTCACGCTCCTGACGGCGTACGCCGACGAAGCCGAAGACGAGGTAGCCCACGAAGCCGATCGCGAGCGCCACGGGCACGCCGAGGTTGGCGTAGGCCCACCCGCCGCCCGTGCCGCCGAGGTCGAACCAGGTGTGGTGGAAGCTCCCGATGTCGACGGTGATGCCGTCGAGGAAGTAACCGAGCCAGCCGAGGTGCTTGCCGGCACCAGTGGTGTCGATCACCAGGCCCCATCCCACGGCGGTGCCCAGCACCATGAACAGCACCGAGCTCACCCGGAACCGGCCGTAGATCCCGGCCCCGGTGAACAGGGACTCCTCGTCGTAGTCGCGGCGACGCATCAGGAGGTCGGCCAGGAACACGCCGCACCACGCGGCCATCGGGACGCCCAGGATGATCAGGAACGCCTCGAAGATCACCACGAAGTCGCTGTCGGCGTAGAACACGATGTAGATGGCGCCGGCCACCATCAGGACACCGTCGATCGCTGCCGCCACCCAGCGTGGCGTCGGGAGGCCGAGGGTGAGCAGGGTCAGTCCCGAGGAGTAGATGTCCATGACCGCGCCGCTGACCAGACCGAGCACGGCGACGATCGCGAACGGCAGCAGGAACCACGTCGGCAGGATCGTGGTCAGGGCGCCGATCGGGTCGCTACCGATCGCGGCGCTCAACGACTCCGACGAGCCGGCCAGCAGGATGCCGTAGGCCACGAGCAGGACGACGGGCAGGCTGCCGCCGAACGTGGGCCACCAGACGACTCCGGCGCTCGACGCCTTGCGCGGCAGGTAGCGGGAGTAGTCGGCGGCGGTGTTGACCCAGCCGAGGCCGAACCCGGTCATCACCAGGATGGCCGCCCCGATGACCGACTGGGTGGTCCCGGTGGGTAGTGCCTTGGCGGTGTCCAGGTGGATGTGGTCGACGGTGAGGGCGACGTACACCGCGGTGACGATGATCAGCGCGATGGTGAGGTACTTCTGCAGCCGCATGATCAGCTCGAAGCCCATGATCCCGGCGCCGACGATCACCAGCGCGACGACCACGAACGCTGCGACCTTGGTGCCGTCGCCGTGGCTCCAGCCGAGTCGCTCGAAGACGGTGGCCGTGGCCAGTGTCGAGAGCGCGACGAGCACGGTCTCCCAGCCGACCAGCAGGACGTAGGAGACCAGGCAGGGCAACGTGTTGCCGGCTCGGCCGAACGCCGCGCGTGACAGCGTCAGGGTCGGTGCCGACCCGCGCTTTCCGGCGATCGACACCAGGCCGACCAGGAGGAACGACGCGACCGCGCCGACGAACGCCGCGATCAGGCCCTGCCAGAGCCCGATCCCGAAGCCGAGCACGAACGCGCCGTATGACACGGCGAGCACCGAGATGTTCGAGGCGCACCACGGCCAGAAGAGCTCCGCGGGCGTGCCCTTGCGCTCCGACTCCTTGATCACGTTGATGCCGTTGGCCTCGATGGCTCCCGGTGTGGCCGGGGCCTTGCGGGGCGACGACTCGTCGATCGTGGTCATGTCGTTCCCTTTCTCACCAGGTCCGCGAGCAGCGGGCCCATCCGAGCAGCCGTGCGTTCCGCGACGGCCACCACCTCGCTCGGGTCGATCCCCGCGTCGTCACCCTCGACTGCGGTGACCGTCGACAGTCCGAGCACCTCGAGACCGCATTCTCTTCCTGCGATCGCCTCGGGGACCGTCGACATCCCGAGCACATCTCCTCCGATCCGGCGTACCCACTCCGCCTCCGCCAGCGTCTCGTAGTGCGGACCGGGCAGCCAGGCGTACGTCGCCTCCACCAGCGCCGGGTCCAGGTCCCGTGCGTGGGCGCGCAGACGGCTCGACCAGCAGTCGGTGAGGTCGACGAAGCGCGCGCCGTCGATCGGCGACGTCCCGGTCAGGTTGAGGTGGTCGCGGATCAGCACGGCCCGGCCGACCTCGAGGTCGTCGCGCAAGGAGCCGTTCGCGTTGGTGAGCAGGGCGTACGTGCAGCCCGCCGCGGCGGCGGATCTGATGCCGTGGACGACCGGCCGGAGGCCGAAACCCTCGTACAGATGGCTTCGTCCGGCCAGCACGAGGACGGCGATGCCGTCCACGTCGTACGACGCGATCGTGCCGCGATGCCCCTCCGCAGTCGGGGCAACGAACCCGGGTACTTCGGTCATGGGGAAGCGAGCGACGGCATCGCCGAAGGCGTCGGCGGCCGGGCCCCAGCCCGAGCCCAGCACCAGGACGACCCGGTGGCGATCCACCCCGGTGAGCTCGGCGATCCGGGCCGAGGCCTGCTCCGCCAGTGCCCACGGGTCAGCGTCGGTCACCGGCTCAACGTAGCCCGCGGCGTCCGCCGGCGAGCACGCAGGAGGTCCTGCACGCCGATGGCCACGGCCAGGGCGATGAAGCAGAGGGCCGCGATCACGGCGTTTCGCAGTGCGTGGGCGTACGACGCGTGACCGGGCCCGGCCAGCGAGTTGAAGAAGACGGTGCCGATCAGGGCCTGCCCGATCGCCAGCCCGATGCGCTGCCCTGTCTGCAGCACTCCTCCGGCCGTGCTGCCCATCAGCGGGTCGACGTCCATCAATGCCAGCGTCTGGTTCGGGGTGATCACCGCGCCCTGGCCGCACCCCATCACGAACAGCGGCAGGGCCAGCGCGAGAGCCGCGTGGCCGGGCGGAACGTGCGGCGCGATCAGCGCCAGCGCGACCGCGCCGACTCCGAAGGTGACGGCACCGGCGACCACGAGCGGCCGACCGACCCGGGTGACCACGCGGCCGACGAGCGGTGCCGAGATGCCCGCACCGACGGCGTACGCCGTGACGCCCAGCGCCGACTCGACGGCGGTGTAGCCGAGGCCGCGCTGGTAGTAGAGCGCGAGCACCAGCGGCAGACCCGCCATGGCCGGGAAGAACGCGAGCGCCAGGGTGATCCCGGCGACGTAGGACGGCCGGCGGAAGAGCCGCAGGTCGACCAGCGGGTCGCGGAGCTGGTTGGTCAGCCGCCGCTCACGACGCAGGAACAGGCCGAGCAGCAACGCGGCCGGCACGCCGAGCCAGGCGAGTCGGGTGTCGTGCGCCACGTCGTACTCCACGAGGGCGAACAGGACGCAGAACGTGGCCAGGCCGAGGTACGCGGCGCCGAGCAGGTCGAGCCGGTGCGGAACGGTCTCGGTGGGGGCGGGCAGCAGTCGCCGAGACAGGAGGATCACGACCACCGCGATCGGGATGTTGATGAAGAAGACCAGCCGCCAGCCGAGGGTCGGCCCGCCCAGCCCGATCAGTGCGCCGCCCACCAACGGCCCGATCGCGGTCCCGAGCCCGACGGTGGTCCCCAGGACGCCGAACGCGCGGCCGCGGTCCGACCCGTGGAACATCTGCTGCACCAGGCCCGAGGTCTGCGGGTTGATCAGCCCGCCGGACAACCCCTGCAGGACGCGGGCGCCGATCAGGACTCCGGCGGTCGGTGCGAGCCCGGACAGCAACGAGGTGACCGCGAAACCGCCCACCCCCACCTGGAACATCAGCCGGCGCCCGTGGTCGTCGCCGAGCTTGCCGCCCAGCACCGGCACCAGTCCGAAGGCGAGCGTGTAGCCGGAGACGATCCACTGCAGCTCCGCGTTCCCGGTGCCGAGGTCGCGGCCGATGGACGGCAGCGCGACGTTGGTGACACTCACGTCGAGCAACGTCATGAACATCGCGCTGCAGCAGACGACCAACGCGACCCAACGGCCGCGTCCGTCGTCGGATGTCACCGGTCGATGGTGTCAGAGAGAGGTACGCCGGACGCCCGCTGCCCGGCGTACCTCTCTGCTCGTGTGCGGTCAGCCCGCGTGCGCGAGCTCCGGCTCGGCCTCGACGACCTCGCCCCGCGGTCGGCCGATCCGGCCCGGCCACCAGGCGCGCTCGCCGAGCAGCACCAGGGCCGCGGGCAGGATCACCAGCCGGATCAGCGTCGCGTCGATCAGGATCGACGACGCCAGGGCGACACCCATCATCTTCATCTCAAGCATGCTCAGGGTGATGAAGATGGCGAACACCGAGACCATCACCGCAGCGGCGCTGGTGATCACGCCGGCCGTGTCGGTGATGCCGCGCTCGACCGCGAGCCGGGCAGGGAGCCCGCTGACAGCGTGCTCCCGGATCCGGGCCAGGACGAACACGTTGTAGTCCATCGACAGCCCGACCAGGATCACCATCACGAACAGCGGGAGCCAGTCGATCACGAATCCAGGACTGGTGAACCCCAGCGGTCCGGCGAACCAGCCGTGCTGGAAGACCAGCGTCAGGATCCCGAAGGAGACCCCCACCGACAGCAGGTTGAGCGCCGCCGACAGGGCCGCGACGACCAGGCTGCGGAACGCCACGGTCATCATCACCAGGGTCAGCAGCAGAACGAACCCGATCACGAACGGCAGCCGTTCCGACTGGTGCGAGGCGAAGTCGAGCGAGTCCGCGACGTCACCGCCGACGGCGTGCTGCACGTTCATCCCGCCGAGCGCGTCCGGCACCAAGTGGTCGCGCAGCTGCTGCACGGCCTCACCGGACCGGTCGTCGGACGCCGAGTAGGGGATCGGCAGGGTCACCCGCACGGTCTCGCCGTCCGGTGCCGTCTCGATGGCGTTGTTCCCGGCCGGGTCGAACCAGCGGGTCGCCGCGGCCGACGTCTCCAGCCCGTGCAAAGCCCGGACCACCTGGTCGTGCTGGGTGGCCGTGCCGTGCACGACCAGGGTCGCGGTCGCTCCCTCGGTCGGGAACTCGTCGGTGATCTGGTGCCAGGTCTGCACCTGCGGGATCGAAGCGGGCAGGGTGTCGATGTTGGCGTCGTGGATCTTCATCCCGAGGGCCGGCGCCGCCAGGGCGACCAGGGCGGCGAGCGAGACGACCAGGGCCGCGACCGGGCGTCGTACGACGGGAGCCAGGATGCGACGGCTGATGCCGCCCCGTCCGATCCGCCGGTTGATCCGCCACAGCAGCGGGATCCGCGGACGGTCCGCCCAGCGGCCGAGCTTGGCCAGCAGCGCCGGCAGCACGGTCACCGACCCGACCACGGCCACGGCAACCACCACGATGGCTCCGGAGGCAAGCGAGTTGAAGGTCGCGCCGTTGACGATGAAGAGGCCGGCCATCGAGGCGACGACCGCCGCGCCGGAGACCAGGATCGAGTGACCTGACGTCGCGGCGGCGATCTCGACGGCGTCGAGGGTGCTGTGCCCCTTGGCTCGTTCCTCGCGCTCGCGCTTGAGGTAGAACAGCGAGTAGTCGACGCCGACCGCCATGCCGATCAGCACGATCAGGCTGTTCACGGTGGGCTCGGCGTGGATCAGGTGCGACAGCGGTGCGGCGATCCCCATCGTGGCGGCGACCGAGGTGATGGCGAGCAGGATCGGGACGCCGGCGGCGATCAGCGCGCCGAAGGCGAGCAGCATCAGCAGGATCGTGATCGGCAGACTGATCCCCTCGGCGGAGTGCAGATCCTTCGCGACGCGGTCGTTGATGGCCGTGTTGACCGAGACCTCACCGGCCTCGCGCACCCGGAGGTCGGCGTGGGCGCGGGCGATCGCCGCGGTCCGCGCCTGCACCTGCGACGCGTCGTCGACGGTGCTCTTCAGGTGCACGTTGATCAGCGCAGCGGTACGGCCGGCGTTCCACTGGGGGGCGGCCACCCGGGTGACGCCGTGGACGCCGGCGAGGTCCTTCTGGAGCTGCTCCGCGGCCTGGGCGACCTCGGTCGGGGAAGGCGAACGGCCTTCGCGGCCGGTGATCAGGACGCTCTCGACCTGGTCGTCGGCGAACCGCCCGTTCGCCGCCATCGCGTCGGCGCGACCGGACTCGCCGAGCCGGTAGTCGGCATCGGTGGTCTGCTTGGTGGGGATCAGGGCAGCGAGCGCGACGGCGATCGCGACGAACGCGAACCAGGCGCCGATCGCGCGCCAGGGATGCGTGGCGCTCCATCGCGCGGCACGCAGGGGCACCCGGGCGACGAGGCTGGGACGGTGCAGATGAGGTGACATGGCGGGCTCCTCGAGAAGTGCTTTCTGGACTCGTCCAGCCTCGGGAGATCCGCCCTTCGGATCAGGAGTGGCAGGACCCGGATCCGAGGTGGGCCTAGCCCCACTGTCCGGGGATGTCGGATCGGTCAGACTGGCCACGTGACGAACGCCGGCCGCTTGCGCATGACGGGGTACGCCGCCCTGCAGCTGCCGCTGGCGGCGCTCGCCCTTGTGCTGTTCATCGTCGATGCGGTCGCGGCGGTGCTGGCCGTGATCGTCGTGGGCCTGCCGATCCTGATGGTGTCCATGCCGGCGACGAGGTGGCTGGTCGGCGTCCACCGCCGGTTCGCCGCGCACGTCCTCGGCTCGCCGGTGCCGCCGCCGTACCGGTCGACGGAGGGGGAGGGCCGGCTGGAGAGCCTGCGCACGATGGCGTCCGACCCGATGAGCTGGCGCGACCTGGCGTGGCTGCTGATCGCCCTGCCGCTGGCGCTGACCACCTCGCTGATCGTGCTGATCCTGCTGGTCCCGATCGTCACCGGCATCGCCTGGTGGTTCGGCGTCGGGCCGATCATGGTGGCCCGCAGCCGGATCGATCGGTGGTTCCTGGCGTTCGGGACGACCGAGCGGCTCGAACAGCGGGTCGAGGCGCTCACCGAGACCCGAAGCCAGAGCCTCGACCACGCGGCCGCCGAGCTGCGCCGGATCGAGCGCGACCTGCACGACGGCGCCCAGGCGCGGCTGGCCGGTCTCGGGATGACCATCGGGATGGCCGCCGAGCTCCTCGAGCGCGACCCGGAGGGCGCCCGGAAGATGCTGGCCGAGGCGCGGCTGACCAGCAGCGCGGTCCTGGGCGACCTGCGCGACGTCGTTCACGGCATCCACCCACCGGTGCTGGCCGACCGTGGGCTGAGGGCCGCGATCGAGGCTCTGGCGCTCGACCTCGCCGTGCCCGTCGAGGTGACCGGTGATGCTCCGGCCGGGCTGCCGGCGCCGGTGGAGTCCGCGACGTACTTCACGGTCGCCGAGTGCCTGGCCAACGTCGCCAAGCACTCCGATGCTCAGCGGGCCTGGGTGGAGCTGGCGAGCCCGCCCGGACAGCTCACGGTGGTCGTCGGCGACGACGGCCGGGGCGGCGCCGACCCGTCGGCGGGGACCGGGATGCGGGGGGTGGCGCGACGGCTGGCGGCGTTCGACGGCACGATGACCGTGTCGAGCCCGATCGGCGGGCCGACCCTGGTCACGCTGGAGGTGCCGTGCGACTTGTCATCGCCGAGGACCACGCCCTCCTCCGGGACGGCCTGATCCGGATCCTCGAGGCGCACGACCACGAGATCGTCGCCGCCATCGAGCACGGCGACCAGCTGGCCGAGGCGCTCGCCGATCCCTCCGCCGAGGCGGCCGTCCTCGACGTACGCCTCCCACCGACCCACACCGACGAGGGGCTCAAGGCCGCGGTCGCGGTCCGCTCCGGGCGGCCGGGCTTCCCGGTGATGGTGCTCTCGCAGTACGTCGAGCGCATCTACGCCCGGGAGCTGCTCGCCAGCGGCGAGGGCGGGATCGGCTACCTGCTCAAGGACCGGGTCGGCGACGTGGGGGAGTTCGTCGATGCTCTCGACCGGATCGCCGCCGGGGGCACCGTGCTCGACCCGCAGGTCGTCTCGGCCGTGATGGCCCGACAGGCGCCGGTCGAGCGGCTCACCGCCCGCGAGCGCGAGGTCCTCGCGCTGATGGCCGAGGGCCGGTCGAACGCCGCCATCGCGAGCGCGCTGTTCGTGACCGAGAAGGCGGTCGGCAAGCACACCAACAGCATCTTCGCCAAGCTCGACCTGCCGATGGCCCCCGACGACAACCGCCGGGTGCTGGCGGTCCTCGCCTGGCTCGGGGTGTGAGCTACATCGGCTCGACCAGCAGCGCCGTGCCCTCCCCGGCCACCCGGGTGAGCACGATCGTCGCGGCCTCGTCGCCACGCAGGCCGAGCCGCTGCCGCAGCTGCTCGGGGGCGATGTCGACGCCGCGCTTCTTGATGGTGACGGTGCCGACGTTGCGTTCGCGGAGGGCGGCGCGCAGCTGCTTCTCGCGATAGGGGAGCTCCGCGACGACGCGGTAGCTCCGGGCGAACGGCGAGCGGTACGCCGCATCGCCGGTGACGTAGGCGATCCTCCGGTCGAGCAGGTGCCCCTGGACCCCCGCCGCGACGGCGGTGACGAGTCCGGCCCGGATCACGGCTCCGTCGGGTTCGTAGAGGAACGCGCCGATCCCGCCGACGTCGGCGCCGGGATCGTCGTCCTCGGTCAGCGTCGCCAGCCCGCCCCGGCCGATCACGGTCGCGCGGCGTGCGGTGGTGGCCAGCGTCGGCGACCAGAGCGCCGCCTCCTTCACCTCGCCCTGGTCGCTGACCCACTCTGCCTCGACGCCGTCCGGCACCAGCGAGTGCGGGATGCCGGGCGCGACCTTCACGCAGGCTCGCCGGGTCAGCAGCGACTCGACGAACGCCCACGGTGGGGTCCAGTCATCGGCGTGGAAGGACCTCCCGCGTGCGCCTCGCCGGGCCGGGTCGGCGTACGCCGTGCCGAAGATCGCGACGTCGAGCGTCGTGGCGTCACCCACCTGGACGGCCCCGCCGAGGCCGAGCGCCGCGAGGTTGGCCCGCGCCAGCTCGACGCGGAGCGGGTCGAGGTCGATCCCGGCG
>NZ_DASXQG010000067.1:0-5980 GCF_036493135.1 Nocardioides sp.
GACCATGCTCGAGCCCTACGACCTGATCGCGGTCGTGGTGCCGGACGAGCACGTCGGCGCGACCATGAGCGACCTCTCGTCGCGGCGTGCCCGGCTGCTGGGCACCGACAAGGTCGGCGACGACCGCACGGTGATCAACGCCGAGGTACCCCAGACCGAGCTCGTCCGGTACGCCGTCGACCTCCGCTCCTCGACCCACGGCGCCGGCTCGTTCACCCGGTCGTTCGGTCACTACGAGCCGATGCCCGAGGACGTCGCCCGCACCGTCACCACCCGCGAGCGGTAGCCGGACGTCATACGTTCCGGTCGTTCTAACGACCAGTTCGTATGACGTCCCGTGCGGACGCAGGGGGTCAGCGGGCGAGGGCGCCCCGCAGGAACTGCTCGAGCAGCGGGCCGGCGACGCCTGCGCCGGTCTGACCGACGTCGACGAAGGCGCAGACCGCGAGGTCGCCCTGGCCGGCGATCATCCAGGCGTGGGTGAGCCGCTTGCCGGCACGGTCGAACTCCGCGGTGCCGGTCTTCGCGATCACCGGAGGGCCGGGCACGTCCAGCAGGCCGATGCCGGTGCCGTTCAGCACCACTCCGCGCAGCATCTGCTTGAGCGTCGCGTCCTGCGCCGCACTCAGCGGCTCGGGCGAGGTCTTTGCGGGTGTCACCGACGTGATCAGCTGCGGCACCACCGTGCGACCGGCGACCACCGACGCCATCACCGTCGCCATCGTCATCGGCGAGGCCAGGACCTGGCCCTGGCCGATCATGTCGGCAGCCTTGGTCGTCTCCGACGTCGGCGGCACGACGTTCCCGAAGTACGCCGGGAAGCCGAGGTCGTGGTCGACGCCCATGCCGAGCGTCGCCGCGGCGTCGACGAGGTCCGTCGACCCCAGCTTGGTGCGCTCGTTGATGAACGCCGTGTTGCAGGAGTTCGCCAGCGCCGACGCCAAGGTGATCCGCCCGTTGGCCGACGGCGGGTAGAAGCTGTCGTTGGTGAAGACCTTGCCGTCGACGGTCACGCTGGTCGGGCAGTCGACCGGGGACGACGGCGTCTGACCCTTCTTCAGAAGCGCCAGCGAGCCCACCGTCTTGAACGTCGAGCCCGGCGCGAACCGGCCGTACGTCGCATCGTTGTAGCCGTTGTTCCCCGGGCCGTTCGCCGCGGCCAGGATCGCCCCGGTCGACGGCCTGATCGCGACGATCGCGCTGGCCGGTCCGACGGTGCTGAGGATGCGCTCGGCCAGCTGCTGAAGCCGCGGCTCGAGCGTGAGGTGCAGGGGCGTCCCACGTGTGGCCGCGTGCTTGAACACCCTCCGGCGCTTGTCGTTCGCGTCGACCGCCTCGACGTCGACGCCCGAGGTGCCGCGCAGCTGCTCGTCGTACCGCGCCTCGAGCCCGGACAGTCCGGCCTCGTCGCCCGCCGAGTAGACGCCGGGGTTGTCCTTGATGATCTCGGCGGTCACCGGACCGACCGTGCCGAGGATCGGCGCGGCGAACTCCTTGGTGATCCCGAGCGGGACCTCTCCGGCGATCGCGTCGACGCCCTTGATATGGACGTACTGCGACGTCACCGCCGGGGGCACCTCGTCCTGGCGGAACACGATCGCCTGCACGAACGCCTTCGGGCCGGCCGCCTTCACCTGCTTGACGTACGACGCGACGTCGATGCCGAGGAGCCGGGCCAGGCGGCGAGCCGACTCCGGCGCCTGCGCTGCGGGGACCTTCAGCCGGTCGACCCCGAACCGCACGACCGGCCGGTCCGTCACCAGCCCGACCCCGCGCGGCCCGAGGATGTCCGCGCGCGTGGCCGGGAGGGGTGTCGCCTCCAGCTTCTCGCCCGGCTTCAGCGACGGCTCGACCACGTCGTCCGTCCACTCCACCTGCCACGTCGAGCCGGAGGCATGCAGTGGCGCCTTGCTCGTGTAGCTCCAGCCGGAGCCCAGTGGCCAGCTCCACTGCAGGGTCGCGGTCGCGGCACCGTCGCTGCCCTTCGTCACCGAGGCGACGGTCACCTTCGGCTTCACGTCACCGAGGCCCGCCACCGTGGCGTCGTACTCGCGCTGCACGTCGCCCACGGATGCGTCCACGAAGGAGACCTGCGAGAGGTCACCCGAGGCCAGGCCGGAGGCCAGCGCGGCGGCCGTCGGGTCGGGCGACGGACCGTCGTCCCCGCCACCACAACCCGCCAGAACCAACGCCAGGACAGGTGGTACGACGAGCAACAAGCGGCGGGTCCCCATGCTCGCCATCCTGTCAGGCAAGAGTTGTCAGCCCTCGGCGGCCGACTCCTCCACGCGCACGCAACAGCGGTCGGGCCCGGGGTCGAGCCGGGCCGACGTGTGGTCGCAGCCGAGGCCGTCGAGCACGCCGCCGACGTAGTCGCGGTTCACCCCGCAGACCAACGCTGTGTGCTCCCGGGCGAGCGCGTCGAACGGGCAGTTGCGCAGCACCAGTCCGTCGCCGACGCGGGTCGGCTCGAAGCCGCGGCCGGCCAGGACACCCGCCGACCGGTCCAGCTCGCCGCCCTTCCCGTCGTACGTCGTACCGTCTCGGCGGCCGGCCTCGCGGGCCTCCTGGGCCAGCGTCTCGGGAAGGGCCGCCCCTTCCAGCGACCGCTCGACCGCGGCGGCGAAGACCCGGCCCACGAGGTCGTAGCCGCGCTCGGGCAGCGAGACCGCGACCTCGGCGTCGGAGCGGCGGTACACCTTGGCCGGGCGTCCGGCACCCGGTCCGGTGCGTCCGGTGAGCCGGCGGTGGTCGACGGAGAGCAGGCCCTCCTCGACCAGCTTGTCGAGGTGGAACCGGGCCGTGTGGGGCGGGACCCCGACCTCGCGCGCGGCCTCCTCGCGGCCGACGCCGTCGTCGCGGCCGGCGACGAACGTGTAGAGGCGCCGCCGCAGCGGGTCTGCGAGCGCCCCGATCGCGGAGAACGCGTCTCCCATCGCCACCTCCACTTGACGTCCTGACTTCTAACAGACATATTACTCACTCTTAGAGATGTCCGTCCAGAAGGAGATTCCCATGGCCGAAGCGGTCGCCGTGCAGATCGAGCGGCGGATCGGCGAGGCACGATGGCGCCCGCGGATCACCCACGAGCCCGCGCCGATCGACCTGGCCAGGGCCGAGGCCGCGGCGACCGAGATGCTCGCGGCACTCGGCCTGCCGATCGACTCAGAGGACATGTTCGAGACTCCCCGACGACTCGTCCACGCCTACGCCGAGATGCTCACCCCACCCGAGTTCGACTCCACGACGTTCAGCAACAAGGCCGGGTACGACGAACTGGTGCTGGTCTCCGACATCCCGGTCCACTCGTTGTGCGAGCACCACCTGCTGCCGTTCACGGGCGTCGCCCACGTGGGCTATCTGCCGGGCAACCGGATCCTCGGCCTTTCGAAGTTCGCGCGTACGGTGGAGTTCTTCGCCCGCAGGGCCCAGACCCAGGAGCGACTCACGACCGAGATAGCCGAGCACCTGACCGAGCGTCTCGACCCCAAGGGGGTCGGCGTTGTGATCGAGGCCGAGCACACCTGCATGAGCCTGCGTGGGGCGCGGGCCGAGGGCGCACGCACCGTCACCGCGGCGCTGCACGGCCGGCTGCGTGACGACCCGAAGACGCGCGCCGAGTTCCTGTCCCTCACCCGCAACCGAGGAGGTGCGCGATGAGCGCCCCGATCATCCTGGTCGGTGGCGGTCTCGCCACCGGCACCGCCGTCCGCGAGCTGCGCACCCAGGGCTACGACGGCGAGCTCGTCGTCATCGCCGGCGAGCGGCACGCGCCGTACGAGCGTCCGCCGCTGTCCAAGGGCTACCTGCTCGGGAACGACCCCGCCGAGAAGGCACTGGTCAACGAGGAGTCGTGGTACGCCGCCCACGACGTCGACCTGCGGACCGGAGTGACCGTCGACGCGGTCGACCCCGACCGGCGCACCCTGACCGCGGGTGGCGAGGAGCTGGCGTGGTCCGGTCTGCTGCTCGCGACCGGCGCCATGCCGCGCCGGCTGGCCCTGGCCGACGACTCCGGGGCTCCGGTGCACTACCTGCGCACTCTCGACGACTCGACCGCCCTGAAGGAGCAGCTCAAGCCCGGCGCACGGATCGGCATCATCGGCGGCGGCTGGATCGGCCTCGAGGTCGCCAGCGCTGCGCAGCAGGCCGGCGCCGAGGTCGTCGTACTCGAGGCCCTCGAGCAGCCCCTGCTGAACGTGGTCGGCCCCCAGGTGGGCGCGTTGTTCGCCCAGCTCCATCGGGAGAAGGGGGTCGACGTGCGCACCGGCGTACGCATCGAGGAGATCACCCATGGCTCGGACGGCACGACGATCAGGTCGGCCGATGGCGACACGCTCGCCGTCGACCGCCTGGTCGTCGGTGTCGGAGTCGCCCCAGTGGCCGACCTGGCCGCCGACGCCGGGATCGCCGTCGACAACGGAGTCCTCGTCGACGCCGGCCTGCACACCTCGGCCCCCGGTGTGCTCGCCGCGGGCGACGTCGCCAACGTCGACCACCCGGTCCTCGGTCACCGGCTCCGGGTCGAGCACTGGGACACCGCGATCAAGCACGGCAAGGTCGCGGCCACCAACCTGCTCGGCGGCGGCGCCGTCGCCGACCACCTGCCCTACTTCTTCACCGACCAGTACGCGCTCGGCCTGGAGTACGTCGGCCACCCCGGACCGGACGGTTTCGACCGGGTGGTGATCACCGGCGACACCGAGGGTCCGGTCGAAGGGCGGGTGTTCCGCGTCTGGTGGATGCGGGGCAACCGGGTCGTCGCCGGCATGCACGTCAACGACTGGGACGCCATCGACCGGGTTCGCGAGCTGGTCGGCACCGAGGCCGACGACGCGGCTCTCAGGAGCTGACGCTCGGCAGCTTCTCCAACGCGCCGGCGACCGCCTGCTGCAGCTCCGCGTCGTCCCAGCTGTGGTCGACCAGGTCGCCGCGCAGGTAGGCGTCGTACGCCGCGAGGTCGAGGTGGCCGTGCCCGCACAGCGCGGTCAGGATCACCTTCTCCTCGCCCGACTCCTTGCACGCCAGTGCCTCCTCGACCATCGCGGCGAGCGCGTGGGTCGGTTCGGGCGCGGGCAGGATCCCTTCGGTGCGCGCGAAGAGCACCCCGGCCGCGAAGCACTCCGACTGCTTCTTCGCGACCGCCTCGAGGTCGCCGGTCTCGTACAGGTGAGAGATCAGCGGGCTCATGCCGTGGTAGCGCAGCCCGCCGGCGTGGATGGGGTCGGGCACGAAGTCGTGGCCGAGCGTGTGCATCTTCATCAGCGGCGTCATCCCGAGGGTGTCACCGAAGTCGTAGGCGTAGGTGCCCTGCGTCAGCGACGGGCAGGACGCGGGCTCGACCGCGCGGATCGTCGGTGACATCCGCCCGGCCCACTTCTCGCGCAGGAACGGGAAGGCGAGCCCGCCGAAGTTCGAGCCGCCGCCGGTGCAACCGACGAGCAGGTCCGGCGTCTCGCCGACCTGCGCCAGCTGGAGGAGCGCCTCCTCGCCGATCACGGTCTGGTGCATGAGCACGTGGTTGAGCACGCTGCCCAGGGCGTAGTTGGTCGTCGGGTCCTGGGCCGCCACCTCCACCGCCTCGCTGATCGCGATGCCCAGGCTGCCGGTGGAGTCGGGGTCCTGCGCGAGGATCGTGCGCCCGGCGTTGGTGAGGTCGCTCGGGCTGGGGTGCACGGTGCCGCCGAAGGTCTCGATCATGGTGCGGCGGTAGGGCTTCTGGTCGTACGACGCGCGCACCTGCCAGACCTCGCACTCGAGGTCGTACTGCGCGCACGCGAACGCCAATGCGGTGCCCCATTGGCCCGCGCCGGTCTCGGTGGTGAGCTTCTTGATGCCCGCCTTGGCGTTGTAGAACGCCTGCGGCACCGCAGTGTTCGGCTTGTGCGACCCGGCGGGGCTCACGCCCTCGTACTTGTAGTAGATCCTGGCCGGCGTGCCGAGAGCCTTCTCCAGCCGGGTCGCGCGAAAGAGCGGGGAC
>NZ_DASXQG010000068.1:0-15593 GCF_036493135.1 Nocardioides sp.
ATCGTGGTGCCCTGCTCGGCCAGACCGCGGACGATGGTCAGCACCTCGCCGACCAGCTCCGGGTCGAGCGCGGCGGTGATCTCGTCGAGGAGCAGCAGGGTCGGCTGCGTGCACAGCGCGCGCACCAGCGCAGCCCGCTGCTGCTGACCTCCCGACATCCGGTCCGGATGCTTGTCCGCCTGGTCGGCGAGCCCGAACCTGGTCAACAGGTCCCGAGCCCGCTGCTCCGCCTCGGCTTTGGGTACGCCGTGCACGCGCCGTGGCGCCAACGTGCAGTTGTCGAGCACGGTCAGGTGGGGGAACAGGTTGTAGGCCTGGAAGACCATCCCCATCCGGCTGCGCACCTCACGCCGGTCGACCCGGGGATCGGAGATCTCGCGTCCGTCGAACCTGATCACGCCGTCGTCGACATCCTCGAGCAGGTTCAGACAGCGCAACAGGGTGGACTTGCCCGAGCCCGACGAGCCGATCAGGCAGATCACGTCGTGCGGTTGCACGGTGAGGTCGATGTCGTGCAGGACGACCTTGTCG
Organism: Nocardioides sp.; assembly: GCF_036493135.1. Taxonomy (GTDB): domain Bacteria; phylum Actinomycetota; class Actinomycetes; order Propionibacteriales; family Nocardioidaceae; genus Nocardioides. Next base: position 532 of record NZ_DASXQG010000068.1, read on the forward strand.
CCGTACGACTTCCGGACATCGATGACCTCGAGCAGCGCGTCGCTCATCGGGCCCCCAGCCTCTCCCGCTCCATGGCGCGGTGCTGGAGATGATCGGTGAACCGGGCGAGCGGGATGGTGAGGACGATGAAGTAGAGGGCGACCACGGTGTAGGGCGTGAAGTTGAAGTGGTAGTTGGCGTAGTCCTGGGCCGCGAAGAGCGCGTCGAAGAGCCCGGCGGCACCGACCAGAGCGGTGTCCTTCTGCAGGCTGATGAAGTCGTTGAGCAGCGGCGGGATCACCCTCCGGATGCCCTGCGGCACCACGACGTAGCGCATGGCCTGGAGCCGGGAGAGGCCGAGCGCGTCCGCGCTGGCGATCTGGGAGGGGTGGATGGACTCGATGCCTGCCCGGATCACTTCCGCGACGTAGGCGCCGTACGAGAGGACGAGGGCGACCAACCCCCAGAAGAACAGGGAGTTGGTCAGGCCCTGGAGGTTCAGCGCCGGGATCCCGAACGCCAGCATGAACACCAGCAGGATCGTCGGGATGCCTCGGAACAGGTCGGTGTAGATCACCGCGACGATCCGCAGCGGCAGCAGCACCGGGGCGCGCGACTGCCGTACCAATGCGACTGCCAGGGCCAGGACCAGGATCAGGACCTCGCCGATCAGGAAGAGCTTGACGTTGTAGGTCCAGAAGGCATGCCAGATCGAGGGGAACGCCGCCTTGGCGTCGCCCCCGTTGAAGAACGTCGCCTTGACCGTGTGCCAGCCGGGTGAGGTGATCGTGCCCAGCACGACCACCGCGAAGAACGCGACCGTCGCGGCGGTCGAGACCAGGAGCGCACGTCGTCGAAGGGAGCGGCGTACGGCCCGCCGCTCGGTCTCCCGAGCGCTCGGCTGCCAGGCCTCGACGGGCTCGCTCACCGGCAGGTCACTGGAGGACGGGCACGTTCACGGTCTGGCTGAGCCACTTCTTCTCGATCGCGTCCAGCGTGCCGTCCTGCTTGAGGTTCGCCAGCGCCTGGTTCACGCAGTCGACCAAGGGGTTGTTCTTCTGGAACAGCATCCCGAACTGCTCGGGGCTGCCGCTCTGCTGCTGGAACTGCCCGACGATCGTCGCCGACGGGATCTCTACGGCGGTGATGTAGAACGCGGTCGGGAGGTCGGCCACGATCGCGTCCACCTGGCCGTTGAGCAGTGCCTGCTTGGCGACGTTGGTGTTCTGGAAGACCAGCGGCTGGGTGGTCGGCTGGATGTCCTGACGGATCGCGGTCAGCGACGTCGTGCCGGTCTGTGCGCCGAGCTTGTACTGCTTGAGGTCGGCGATCGACGCGACCTTCGCCACCGGGGAGTCCTTGAGCGCGATCAACCCCTGGGCGGCGGTGTAGTACCCGTCGGAGAACGTGACGACCTTGGCGCGTGCCGGCGTGATCGAGATCTGGTTGATGTCGAAGTCGAAGCCCTTGTCTCCCGGCGCGTAGGACTTGTTGAACGGCTCCTTGACCCACTTCACCGCCGTCGTGTCGAAGCCGAGCTGCTTCGCCACGGCGTACGCGACGGCCGACTCGTAGCCCTTGCCGTTGCTCGGGTCGTTGTTCTTGAACCACGGGTCGTACGCCGGAGAGTCCGTCGCGACGGTCAGGGTGCCGTCGGTGAGGGTCTTCCCCTGCACGCACTCGGCCGGGGTCTGGTCGGTACTGGTGTCGGTGGCCGTCGAGCTTTCCTGCGGAGCGCACCCGAGCGCGACGAGCATGAGCGGAACGAGGACGGCAGCCGTTCGGGGCGTGCGCATGGCGAGATCGTACGGGTACGCCGGACCTAGTGGTGGTGCGCGTGCTCCTCGTGGAACCGGTGGACGACCGCGTGACCCTTTCCGCGCTCCATCAGCCAGTGGTTGACCGGCACCGCCGCGACGAACGCGACGGCCAGTGAGGCCGCGAGCGACCACCAGAAAAGCGGCGTGTCGAGCGTGGCCGCCATCGCGCCCGGCACCAGCAGCAGGAAGACGGTGTCGACGACCTCCATGGTGAAGATCGACACCGTGTCGCTGGCGAGTGCAGCCCGGACAGCGGTGCGGTGGTCGGCGCCCATGCGCCGTACGCCGGTGTAGGTCAGGGCGTAGCCGAAGAGGAAGGCAAGCGTGATCGAGAGCGCGATGTTCGCGGCATTGCCCCACCCCCACCAGGTGCTCAGCACCATGCCGGTGACCTCGCCGATGGCACACCCGGTCAGGCAGTGCAGAGTTGCCGTGATCGCCATCCTCCAGCTGTCGGTCATGTCGTCCGTTATACCCGTGGGGGGTATCCGCACGCAAGCGACGTCACCCGCCAGGCGGCCGCTCTCTAGACTCCCGGCATGCGGATCACCGTGATCGGGTGTGGGTACCTCGGGGCCACCCACGCTGCCGCCATGGCCGAGTTCGGCCATGAGGTGCTGGCGATGGAGATCGACCGGGCCAAGCGAGAGGCGCTGGCCCAGGGGCGGGTTCCCATGCACGAACCCAACCTCGCCGACCTGCTCGCCCGGAACGTCGAGTCCGGTCAGTTGCGGTTCACCGACTCCTACGCCGAGGTCGCGGCGTTCGGCGACCTCCACTTCGTCTGCGTCGGGACGCCCCAGCAGCCCGAGAGCCTGGCCGCCGACGTGAGCCAGATCGAGGCCGCGATCACGGGACTCGCGCCCCATCTCGCGCGTCCCGCGCTGGTCGTGGGCAAGTCGACGGTCCCGGTGGGTACCGCCGAGCGGATGGCCGGCCGGCTCACCGCCCTCGCGCCGGCCGGCGGCGAGGCGATGCTCGCGTGGAACCCCGAGTTCCTGCGCGAGGGCTACGCCGTGCAGGACACGCTGCACCCCGACCGGATCGTGGTGGGCATCCAGGACAGCCGGGCCGAGAAGCTCCTGCGTGACTTCTACCAGCCGATGATCGACCAGGGTTCGCCGATCGTGGTCACCGACTATGCGACCGCCGAGCTGGTCAAGGTCGCCGCCAACGCCTTCCTGGCCACCAAGATCTCGTTCATCAACGCGATGGCCGAGGTCTGCGAGGCCACCGGCGCGGACGTCGTCGACCTCGCCGACTCGATCGGGTACGACGAGCGAATCGGCCGCCAGTTCCTCAACGCCGGGATCGGCTTCGGCGGCGGGTGTCTGCCCAAGGACATCCGCGCCTTCGTCCACCGCGCCGGCGAGCTCGGCGTCGAGGACGCGATGACCTTCCTGCGGCACATCGACGACATCAACCGACGCCAGCGTGAGCGGGTCGTGCACATCGCCAAGGCGATGGTCGGTGGTGACCTCGCCGGGGCCCGGATCGGCGTGTGGGGCGCGGCGTTCAAGCCCGACAGCGACGACGTCCGAGACTCCCCCGCGCTCTGGATCTCCGGCCAGCTGCACCTGAAGGGCGCCGACGTCCGGGTCTACGACCCCCAGGCCAACGCGACCGCCGGACATGCCTTCCCGACCCTCACCTACGCCGACTCGGCGGTCGAGGCGTGCCGGGGCGCCGACCTGGTGCTCCACCTCACCGAGTGGCCGGAGTTCCGCGAGCTCACCCCCACCGATCTGGAGGGTGTGGTGAGACGGCAGCAGCTCTTCGACGGTCGCAACGTGCTGGACGTCGACGCCTGGCGCTCCGCCGGCTGGACCGTCCGCGCCCTCGGCCGGCGGTAGCGGCACCACCGACCCGGATCTGTCATAACCGCGCGATCGCGCCAGTACGACACCCCACACGGCCCCAGCACTGTCGTAACCGTGCGATCGCGCCACTAGGACATGCCACGCGGCCCCGGATCTGTCGTAACCGCGCGATCGCGCCAGTACGACACCCCACACGGCCCCAGCACTGTCATAACCACGCGATCGCGCTGTTATGGCCGGGATCCGGCTCCCTCAGTTGTCCGGGGGCTGGGCCTTGATCGTCTCGGCGTACCAGTCGAAGGACTTCTTCGGGATGCGCGCCTGGGTCTCGTAGTCGACGTACACGAGACCGAAGCGCTGGGTGTAGCCCTCGGCCCACCCGAAGTTGTCCATCAGCGACCACGTGTAGTACCCCCGGACGTCGACCCCGGCGCGTACGGCGACGGCGACGGCTCGGAGGTGGGCGTCGAGGTAGTCGATGCGCGCCTGGTCGTCGACGACACCGTCCGCGTCGGGCGCCGTGGCGTAGGAGCAGCCCGACTCGGTGATGATGATCGGCGGGAGCGCCGCTCGGTAGCGGGCTCGCAGAGTGATCAGCCACTCGCGCAGTGCGTCGGGGACGACCGGCCAGCCGAAGTCGGTGGTCGGGTACCCGAGGATCTTCAGCCGCTCCCACGGCGTCGGAGCGTCCTCGTCGGCGGCGGCGATGCGCATCGGGTTGTAGTAGTTCACGCCGTAGAAGTCGAGTGGCTGCCGGATCGTCGCCATGTCACCGGCCCGGATGACCGGTGCGACGAGCGGGGCGAGGTCGAACGGGTACCGCCCGAACAACATCGGCTCCGAGAACATCCCGTTCCAGAGCGCGTCGAAGAGCTTCGAGGCGCCGACGTCCGCCTCATCCTCGCTGGCCGGCCACATCGGGGCGTGGTTGTTGGCGCAGCCGATGCTCGAGGCGCCGGCCGCGCGCAGGGCGATCGCCGCGCGGCCGTGGGCGAGCAGCAGGTGATGCGCCACGGGCAGTGCGTCGAACATCAGCTCCTTGCCCGGGGCGTGGATGCCGTTGCCGTAGCCGAGCATGGTCACGACGTTGGGCTCATTGATCGGGATCCAGTGCTCGACGCGATCGGAGAGACGCTCACCGACCAGCGCGGCGTACTCGGCGAAGCGGTCGCCGGTGTCGCGGTTCAGCCAGCCCCCGGCGTCCTCGAGCTCCTGCGGCAGGTCCCAGTGGTAGAGCGTCACCATCGGCTGGATGTCGCGCTCGAGCAGGCCGTCGACGAGCCGCTCGTAGAAGTCGAGGCCGGCCTGGTTCGGCTCACCGGAACCGGTCGGCAGCACCCGTGGCCACGAGATCGAGAAGCGGTAGCCCCCGAGCCCGAGCTCTTGCATGAGGTCGAGGTCCTCGTCCAGGCGGTGGTAGTGGTCGCAGGCGACGTCACCGGTCGAGCCGTCCGCGATCTTGCCGGGCTGATGGCTGAACGTGTCCCAGATGCTGGGGCCCTTGCCGTCCTCGGTCGCTCCCCCCTCGATCTGGTACGACGCAGTGCTGGCACCGAACCGGAAGCCCGGTGGAAGCAGAGGGTGTGGCACGGGGATCATTGTGTCCGTGACCGTAGTGGTTCGAAGGGGAATGGACCGGTTCTTGACCCGCGAAGCGGGACGTCAGACGCGTCACTCATTCTCGTTCGGGTCGTCGTACGACGCGCAGCGCGTCTCGTTCGGACCGCTGTACGCGCTCAACGACGACCTCCTGGCGACCGGCGCCGGGTACGACGCGCACGAGCACGCGGACGTCGTGCTCGTCACCTGGGTCGTCTCCGGTGCACTCGCCCACGAGGACGCAACCGGTCATGTGACCCAGCCGGCCGGCCAGCTCGCGGTCACCCGAGCCGGCACCGGCATCACCCACAGCGAGGGCGCGGACACCGGCGTCACCCGCTTCGTCCAGGCCTGGCTACGACCGAGCGAACCCGGCGGCGAGCCGAGCCGGCGTACGACGACCCCCGACCTGAGCAGTGGCACCCTCGTCGTCGTCGCCGACGAGGACGACCTGGGCATCCCCGGGGCGACGTTGCGGATCGCGGACGTACCCGGCGGTGCACCAGTGTCGGTGCCGGACGCCCCGCTCCGCTATGTCTTCGTCGCGACCGGCGCGCTCACACGCTCGAGCCTGGCCGAGCCCCTCGCCGCAGGCGACGCCTTCGAGATCACCGGCGACCACGACGTCGCCGTCACGGCCGGTGTCCCGACCCAGCTGCTCGTGTGGTCGTTCGGGGACGCCGGCGTCACGGAACCAGCACGCCGGGGTTCATGACCCCGCTCGGGTCGACCGCCCGCTTGACCGCTCGCAGCACCTCGACCCCCACCGCTCCGATCTCGTCCTCGAGCCACGGCTGGTGATCCGTGCCGACCGCATGGTGGTGGGTGATCGTCGCGCCGGTGGCCACGATGGCGTCCATCGCGGCGCGCTTGGCGCCCAGCCAACGGCCGAGCGCATCGTCACCCTCGGGCGCGGCGACGGTGAAGTAGAGCGAGGCGCCGGTCTCGTACACGTGCGACACGTGGCACAGCACCATCGCCGGCTCGCCGAGCGTCTCGGTCAGCGCTGACGACACCGCGTCGTAGGTTCGGCGCAGGCGTGACCAGTACGTCGCGGTCTCCAGCGTCTCGACCAGCACACCGGCGTCGAGCATCGAGTCGCGGAGGTACGGCGCATCGAAGCGGCCGGCGACCCACTTCCGGCCCGGCTCCTCGCCGGACGTCTCAGCCCCCAGGTCCTCCAGGACGGCCGACACCGCAGCGCGTCTGGCCGAGACCGCGGCGGGCGTGCCCTCGAAGCCGGCGATCATCAGGCAGCCGCCGGACGACGACCCGCCGATGGAGTCGGGATCGACGAGGTTCAACGCGGTCTCGTTCTCGTCCGAGAGGCGCAGCACGGTCGGCAACAGCTGGGCCTGGGCCAGGGTCCGCATCGCGTCGGCACCGGCGTCGAACGACGGCCAGCGCCAGCCGTCGTACACCTTCTGCTCCGGTCGAGCGCGTACCCGGACGGTGACCGCGGTGATCACGCCGTACGCACCCTCCGAGCCGAGGAACACCTGACGCAGGTCGGGTCCTGCGGCACTCGCGGGCGCGTGACCGAGCTCGATCGGTCCCGCCGGCGTCGCGACCACCAGTCCATCGACGAGGGCGTCGAAGCGGCCGTACCCGGCCGACGACTGGCCGCTGGAGCGCGTGGCCGCGAAGCCGCCGATCGACGCGAACTCGAACGACTGCGGGAAGTGCCCCAGCGTCAGCCCGTGCTCGGCGAGGAGTGCCTCGGCCTCCGGGCCCCTGAGTCCGGGCTCGAGCGTCGCGGTCATCGACACCGGGTCGACGGCGAGCAGCCCTTTCATCCGCACCAGGTCGAGGCTGACGACCCCGGCGTACCCGTCGCGACGGGCGACCAGCCCACCGACCACCGAGGTCCCGCCGCCGAACGGCACGACGGCCACTCGGTGCCGCACCGCGACCTCGAGCAGTGCCTGCACCTCGTCGTGGTTGCTCGGGCGCACGACCGCGTCCGGCGCGTCGGACAGATCCCCCGCGCGGGCCCGCAGCAGGTCGGGCGTCGACTTGCCGCGGGTGCGGAGCCGACGCGACTCGTCGTCGGTGAGCACGTGCTCGGGGCCCACCACCGCGGCGAGGTCCCTCAGGACCAGGTCCGAGAGATCGTGGGCGGGGAGCAGGACCGGCCCGTCCGCGACCCTGCGGTCGGTGACCGGGAAGACCAGCTCGACCAGGCCGCGGGCGGTGTCGGGAAGCGCGGCGGCGCGGGCCGGGTCGCCCCACCGGGTCGGGTGCATCTCGAGGCTCACGTGTTACAGTGTGACATATGGCGTCACTTCGTCACAACGCCGACCCGCAGGCGGCGTACCTCGACGCCGCCCGGGCCTGCATCCTCGACGTCGGCTGGCGGCGTACGACGCTGACGGAGGTCGCGCGGCGGGCGGGGGTGAGCCGGATGACGATCTACCGTGCCTGGCCGGACATGCCCGCGGTCCTCGGTGACCTGATGACCCGCGAGTGGGGCGAGGTCGTGATCCGCGCGGTGGCGCAGGCCGACGCCGCCCTCGACGAGAAGGCGACCGCCGCCGACCGGATCGTCGCCGAGGTGGTCGGCACGACGCGTGCCCTGCGCGACAACGAGCTCTTCGTCAGGATCGTCGAGCTCGATCCCGAGCTGCTGCTCCCCTATCTCCTCACCCGCCGCGGGCGCAGCCAGGAGGCCATCGCCGGGCACACCGCCGGCCGGCTTCGCGAGGGGCAGGCCGACGGCAGCGTCCGCAAGGGGGACCCGGTCGCGATCGCCCGTGCCCTGCTCCTCGCCGCGCACGGGTTCGTCCTGAGCGCCCACACGATGGTCGACGACGAGGTCGGCGAGGACGACCTCGACCGCGAGCTCGAGCATCTCGTCCGGAGCGTGGTGGCGGGATGAGCCGCATCCGGGCGGGCCTGGCCGACGTACCTACCGAGGTCGACGTACTCGTCGTCGGGCTCGGCATCACCGGCGCCGGCTGTGCCCTCGATGCCGTCTCGCGTGGCTTGTCCGTGCTCGCCGTCGACGCCCGCGACCTCGCCTTCGGTACGTCGCGGTGGTCGAGCAAGCTGGTCCACGGCGGCCTGCGCTACCTCGCCAACGGACAGGTCGGCGTGGCCCACGAGAGCGCGGTCGAGCGAGGCATCCTGATGGAGGTCACGGCCCCCCACCTGACCCACGCGCTGCCGATGCTCCTCCCCCTCGACGCGGCCACCGGCCGCCGACACGCCGCGTTCCTGCGCACCGGGATCGGCGCCGGCGACCTGCTCCGTGTGGCCGCGCGGACCTCACGCGAAACCCTTCCTCGACCTCGCCGGATCTCCGCCACCGAGACCCGTCACCTGGCGCCGGTCCTGGGCTCCAGCGTCCGGGGCGGCATCCTGTCGTGGGACGGCCAGCTCGAGGACGACGCCCGGCTCGTCACCACGGTCGCCCGCACGGCCACCACCTTCGGCGCCGAGATCCGTACCCGCGCTCGCGCCGTCGAGCTCCACGGTCGCAGTGCCGTGCTCCGCGACGAGCTGACCGGAGTGACCGTCGACGTCCGCGCGCGAGCGGTCGTCAACGCCGCCGGCGTCTGGGCGGGCGACCTCGTCGACCACGTCGAGCTGCGACCGAGCAGGGGCACTCACCTCGTCGTGCGCGCCGAGGCGCTCGCCGGTCTGCGGGTCGCCCTGACGCTGCCGGTCCCCGGTGAGCGCAGCCGCTTCCTCAACGTCGTGCCCCAGCCGGACGGTCTGGTCTACGTCGGCCTTACCGACGTCCCGGTCGACGGAGAGGCGCCCGACGTCCCGGAGCCGAGCGAGGCCGAGATCGACTTCCTGGTCGAGACCACGTCGGCCGCCCTCGCGCACCCGCTCGCCCGCTCAGACGTCGTCGGGTCGTACGCCGGGCTCCGCCCTCTGCTGCGCGCCGACGGCCGCACGTCCGACCTGTCCCGTCGGCACGCAGTCCTCACCTCCGCGGCGGGCGTGGTGACGGTCGTCGGCGGGAAGCTCACGACGTACCGCCGGATGGCGCAGGACGCCGTCGACGCAGCCGTCGAAGGCGCCGGCCTGAACGCCCGGCCGTGCACCACTGCGCGCCTCCCACTCGCCGGTGCGGCCTCTCGCACCGAGCTCGGCCGGCTGACCGCGGAGTCGGCGTCCCCGCGGCTCGTCCGTCGGTACGGCGCGGACGCCGACCTGGTCCTGGTCAGCGCGCGCGAGGCGTCGGGACTGACCGACGAAGAGCTGCTCGCTCCGGTCGCAGAGCGAGTCCCGGCCACGCTCGCCGAGCTCCTCTTCGGGATCACCCATGAGGGCGCCCACGACGTCGACGATCTGCTCGACCGACGTACTCGCGTCGGGCTGGTGACGAGCGACCGAGTGCTCGCGGAGCCGGCGGCTCACCACGCGTTCACGCTCGCCAAGGCAACGGTTCGTTAAATCGAACCCCTGGCCCTCCCCAACCGGGCCGCCAGGCCCTACCGTCTATGACATGCTCGAGCCCAGGGGGGCGGACTCAAGCATGTTCGGTTTCGCGACGGACGATTCCGCCCGTGTTGTGAACCATGCCCGCGACGCACTGTCGCAGGGCAGGATCGCGGACGCTATGGACGCGGTCGATCGCGCGCGCCATCGCGACGATCTCGGTGACTCCGGCCTGGTCACCATCGCCCTCACCGGACTCCTGGCCAAGCTCGCGCTGGGCGACCTCCGCGGCGCCGCGGCGTACTCCCGCGAGCTGACGAACCTGATGCGCATCCGCGGGCTCATCGGCGCCGTCTCGTCGTTCGGGCTCGGCGAGTTCGCCGCCGCACGCAGCCTGCCGGACCAGGCCGTGTCCTTCTACGAGCGCGCCGGCGAGGAGCTCCGCTCCGTCAAGGCCACCACCTGGCTGCCGTGGCGCAGCGGGCTTGCACGCGTGATCGCCGGCCGTGGCGAGATCGCCCCGGCGACCGCACTGGTCGAGGCCGAGCTCGCCCAGGCGCGCACGCTCGACGCTCCGTACGCCATCGCCTACGCGCTGCGCACACAGGCCGCGATCGCGCCGACCAGCGACCGCGTCACCCTGCTCAGCGAGGCCCTCGAGGTGCTCGAGGGCACGGCGGCAGCGCGGCTCGACGCGCAGATCCGCACCGACCTGGCCGCCTGGCTCCTGCTGCTCCATCCCCAGGAGTCGGCCCGGGCCGTGGACCTCCTACGGAGTGCCGAGAAGTACGCGCGCCAGGAGGAGCTCGCCCCGCTGCTGGGACGCATCCGGTGGTTGCTCGAGCGTCTCGGCGAGGCTCCGGACGGCGAGCTGCCCGGTCGGCTTGCCGAGCTGAGCGCCGCCGAGCGGCGAGTGGCACAGCTGGTCGTGGTCGGCAAGCGCAACCGCGAGATCGCCGTCGAGCTGGGTGTCAGTGTGAAGTCCGTGGAGTGGCACGTCTCCCACATCCTCCGGAAGCTCGCGATCACCTCTCGTACCGAGCTCGCCGACGCCCTCGCCCAGCCGCGCCAGCCCCGCTGATCGGCCCTGCTGATCTGCCCTGCTGATCGGCCCTGCTGATCAGCCCTGCTGATCAGCCCGGGATCGCGACGTACGTCGTGTCGAGGTACTCGTCGATGCCCTCGAAGCCGCCCTCGCGACCGAAGCCGCTGGCCTTCACTCCACCGAACGGTGCCGCCGGGTTGGATACCAGACCCGTGTTCACGCCGACCATGCCGAACTGAAGAGCCTCGGCGACCTTGATGGTGCGCGCGAGGTCGCGGGTGTAGACGTACGACGCGAGGCCGTACTCCGTGGCATTGGCCAGGGCGATCGCCTCGTCGTCGGAGCTGAACGTGGTGATCGGCGCGACCGGTCCGAAGATCTCCTCGTTCACGATCCGCGCCTGCGCCGGGACGCCGAGCAGCACGGTCGGGGAGTAGAAGTGGCCGGGGCCATCGGGGGCCTCGCCGCCGGTGACCAGCTCGGCGCCGTCCTGGAGTGCGTCGGTGACGAGCTGTCCGACCGACTCGACGGCGTCGGCGTTGATCAGCGGCCCGACGTCGGTGCCGGCGGACTGGCCGCGGCCCGTCCTCAGCGAGCCCATCCGCTGACCGAGCAGCTCGGCGAACTCACGTGACACCGACTCGTGGACGAGGAAGCGGTTGGCGGCCGTGCAGGCCTCACCCATGTTCCGCATCTTCGCGATCATCGCGCCGTCGACGGCGGCAGCGACGTCGGCGTCCTGGAAGACGATGAACGGCGCGTTGCCCCCGAGCTCCATCGAGACGCGCTGCAGCTCGTCGGCCGACTGTCGGACGATCACCTTCCCGACCGGGGTCGAGCCGGTGAAGCTCACCTTGCGCAAGCGCTCGTCGGCCATCAGCGTGGCGCTGAGCGCCTTGGAGTTGTGCGTCGTGACGATGTTCAGGACCCCGCCGGGCAGACCGGCCTCGGTGAGCACGTGGGCCAGCGCCAGCATCGTCAACGGCGTGAGCTCTGCCGGCTTCACGATCATGGTGCAACCGGCCGCGATCGCCGGCCCGATCTTCCGGGTGCCCATCGCGAGCGGGAAGTTCCACGGCGTGATGAACAGGCACGGTCCGACCGGTTTGCGGATCGTCAGCAGGCGCGATCCTCCGGCGGGAGCCTGCATCCACCGGCCGTGGATACGCACGGCCTCCTCGGCGAACCACCGGAAGAACTCCGCACCGTAGGTCACCTCACCCTTGGCCTCGGCGAGGGTCTTGCCCATCTCGAGGCTGATCAGCTCGGCGAAGTCGTCGGCCTGGTCCATGATCGCCTCGAAGGACCGACGCAGGATCTCGCCGCGGTCGCGGGGCGGCGTAGCGGCCCAGTCGGTCTGCGCGGCCACCGCCGCGTCCAATGCGGCCGTCGCGTCGTCGGTGCTGCCGTCGGCGACGTCGGTGATCACGGACTCGTCGGCCGGGTCGCGTACCTCGAACCTCGAGCCGGTGCTCGACTCGCGCCACTGCCCGCCGATGAACAGCCCGCGCGAGCCGGTTTTCGCCAAGAGGTCTAGTCCAGTCATGGAATCAGCCTGTCACTGGCCCGAGTTTGTCGAAAGTGTTCACGGAACTGTCTCGTCTCTGACACCCTGTGATCGTCGGCCTGGGGGCATGCCACCCGGACGATATCGAGCCCCTCGCTGACCCCATGCTGCGAGGGGCTCGCTACTTTCTTACGTCGTCCTCGTGTGGCTCCGCGACACGAGCACAGGCCCCTCGTCGGCCCACTCGTCGAGCCCCGACGACCTCTCGTCCGTGCCGTCGTTCGTCGTACCTCTTGAAACCCGGGCCCGACCGGAGTTGGTTGTACCCATCGTGTCGACGCGGCGGTCGGCGCCATCAGCCGGGTCCGCCGTTCCTGGTTAAATTCCTGGAGGCTGACCATGGCGGACAAGGCGGGCGGGCGTAGACCAGCGGGTCAAGATCTCGGGGCGAGCAGCCCCGACCGGATCCGCAACGTGGTGCTGGTGGGACCGGGAGGATCCGGGAAGACCACCCTGGTCGACACACTGCTCGCCTCAGCCGGAGCCATCCCCCGAGCGGGGACCATCCAGGAAGGCTCGACGGTCTGCGACTTCGAGGACTCCGAGAAGTCCCACGAACGCTCCGTCTCACTGGCCATCGCCCCCGTCATCCACCGCGAGACCAAGATCAACTTCGTCGACACCCCCGGGTACGCCGACTTCGTGGGCGAGGTGCGCGCCGGGCTGCGTGCGGCCGACTGCGCGCTCTTCGTGATCGCCGCGAGCGAGAGCGTCGACGACGCCACCACCTCGCTGTGGCGTGAGTGTGCCGAGGTCGGCATGCCGCGTGCCGTCGTGATCACCAAGCTCGACCAGGCACGCGCCGACTACGACGGCGTGCTGGCCGGCGCCCAGGCGGCGTTCGGCGACCGGGTGCTGCCGCTCTACGTCCCGGTGCGCGACGGCGGCGGCGAGGTGACCGGGCTGGTCGACCTGATGACCGACGCCGGCGAGCACGAGGACCTCCGCGGCGCCCTGATCGAGGGCATCATCGAGGAGTCCGAGGACGAGACCCTCATGGACCGCTACCTCGGGGGAGAGGAGATCGCCCACGAGTCCCTGACCGACGATCTCGAGACCGCGGTGGCCCGGGCGAGCTTCCACCCCGTCGTACCGGTGTGCTCGCTGAGCGGCGTCGGGTGCGCCGAGCTGCTCGACCTGGCCGTCGACGGCTTCCCCTCGCCACTGGAGCACCCGGCCCCGGAGGTGTTCACCCCCGCCGGCAAGGAGGCCGAACCGATCGCGGGCGACCCTCGGGGCGTGCTCGTCGCCGAGGTCGTGAAGACCTCGAGCGACCAGTACGTCGGTCGGGTGAGCCTGGTCCGCGTCTTCTCCGGCACCCTCACCGCCGACGACCCCGTTCATGTGTCCGGTCACTTCACGTCGTTCTTCTCTGACGTGAGCGGCCACGAGGACCACGACGAGGACGAGAAGATCGGCTCCCTGTCGTATCCCTTCGGCGGCACCCACGTCCCCGCGACCGCCGTGGTCGCCGGCGACCTCTGCGCGATCGGCAAGCTCAGCCGCGCCGAGACCGGCGACACCCTGTCCTCGATCGGCGAGCCGCGGGTGCTGAAGCCGTGGTCGATGCCCGAGCCGCTGCTGCCGGTGGCGATCGTGGCGAAGAGCAAGGCGGACGAGGACAAGCTGTCGCAGGCGCTGGGCCGCCTCGCCGCGGAGGACCCGAGCCTGCGCGTCGAGAACAACCCCGAGACCCACCAGCTGGTGCTGTGGTGCATGGGCGAGGCCCACTCCGACGTGCTCATCGCGCGACTGGCGGATCGCTACTCCGTCCACGTCGAGACGGAGCCGTTCCTGGTGTCACTGCGCGAGACGTTCGCCGGCCAGGGCAAGGGGCTCGGCCGGCACGTGAAGCAGTCAGGAGGCCACGGTCAGTACGCCGTGTGCCACATCGAGGTCGAGCCGCTGCCCGAGGGCGTGGGTTTCGAGTTCGTCGACAAGGTCGTCGGCGGCGCCGTACCGCGGCAGTTCATCCCCTCGGTCGAGAAGGGCGTTCGGGCCCAGATGGAGAAGGGCGTCCGCGCCGGCTATCCGATGGTCGACCTGCGGGTGACCCTCACCGACGGCAAGGCGCACGCCGTGGACTCCTCCGACATGGCCTTCCAGATGGCCGGCTCGCTGGCGCTCCGCGAGGCGGCCACGGCGACGACCGTCACCATGCTCGAGCCGTACGACGTGGTCGCGGTCGTCGTACCCGACGAGCACATCGGCCCGACCATGAGTGACCTGTCCTCGCGCCGAGCGCGGCTGCTCGGCACCGACAAGGTCGGCGACGACCGCACGATGATCAACGCCGAGGTGCCGCAGACCGAGCTGGTGCGCTACTCCGTCGACCTCCGGTCGGCCACGCACGGCGCCGGCTCGTTCACCCGGTCGTTCGGCCACTACGAGCGGATGCCGGAGGACGTCGCCCGCTCGGTGTCCTCCCGCCAGCGCTGAGTCCGGCTGGGGTCTGTGGGAATCGCCGGTTCACCGGCGATTCCTACGCTTCCCGGCCGTTGCAACGCCCTGGAAGTGCAGGAAGTGACCCCACGCTGGGGCTGGAGTGACGCGCGGGGCGCCGGCAATGGGTACCCCTACATCAGCCGGCGTGCGCCCCGCGGAGGAATGCCCCGAGGAGCGGGCCCGCGACGCCGGCGCCCGTCGTACCGACGTCGACGAAGGCACACACCGCCAGGTCGCCCTGGGCGCCGATCATCCAGGCGTGGGTGAGGCGCTTGCCGTTGCGGTCGAACTCCGCGGTGCCGGTCTTGGCGATCACCGGCGAACCGGGAACGTCGCGCAGCCCGATGCCCGTGCCGCTGGTCACCACCCCGCGGAGCAGGGTCTTCAGGGTCGCG
>NZ_DASXQG010000069.1:0-32405 GCF_036493135.1 Nocardioides sp.
CGCGCGTGAGCACCGTGCCGGTCGGGTTGTGGGGGGAGTTCAGCAGCACGAACCTGGTGCGCGGCGTGACGGCCGCACGAAGCTCGTCGGCGTCCAGGCGGAAGTACGGCGCGCGCAGGGTGACCGGGCGGCGTATCCCTCCGGCCATCTGGATCATCGCGACGTACGAGTCGTAGTAGGGCTCGAGCACGACGACCTCGTCGCCGGGGTCGACCAGTCCCAGCAGCGCCGCGGCCACACCCTCGGTGCAGCCGGTGGTCACGACGACCTGACGGTCGGGGTCGAGCTCGAGCCCGTAGTGCCGCTGCTGGTGGCGGGCGATCGCCTGGCGCAGCGCCGGTACGCCGGTCCCGGGTGCGTACTGGTTCGCACCGCTGCGCATCGCCCGGTCGGCCGCGGCCAGGACGGACGCCGGCCCGTCGGCGTCGGGGAAACCCTGTCCGAGGTTGACCGCACCGGTCCGCATCGCCAATGCCGACATCGTGGTGAAGATCGTCGGCGGGATGCCGTCCAGCCGGTGGGCCAGCGTCATGCCTGGGTGGCCAGCCATGCGTCGAGGAGCTCCTTGTCACGCTCCGGTGGCAGGCCCCAGCTCGGGTTCGTCGACTGGTCGGGGTTGGCCCGCGCCCAGGTGAGCGTGTCGCGCACGGTCTCGGCGAACGGCCGGTGCGTCAGGCCGGCCGCCTCCGCCGCAGCGGTGCCCATCGCCAGTGACCACTCCACACCGCCCTCGGTCCACAGCGGGAGCTGGAGCCCGTCCACGCCCTGCTCGACCAGCCAGTCACCGTCCACCGGCACCAGCCGGGCGTCGCTGTCCACCGCGGCGAGCGTCTCGTCGAGGAGCGCCCCGAACGTCGTGTGCGGCCGGGCCGCGGTGAAGGCGCCGGTCACGCTGTCCTCGGCCAGCCGGATCGTCCAGGCGCCCATGTCGCGCGCGTCGATGCACTGCATCGGTGCCTCGGCCGGACCGGGCGCGATCATCGGACCGCCCCGGGCAGCCCGCAGCGGCCACCACGGATAGCGCGCGGTCATGTCGCGCGGGCCCACGACGTACGTCGGGCGGACGATCGCCAGCCTGCCCTCGCCGTAGAGCTCGGTGGCGATGTTCTCGCAGGTGACCTTCAGCGGGCCGTAGCTCTCGTTGGTGACCTCCGTGGCGTCCTCGGACGCCGGCGCGAAGAGCGGTGAGTCCTCGTCGGCACCCGGCCCCTCCGGCTCCTGGTAGACCGACACCGTCGAGATGAAGAGGTGGTGGCCACCACGGTCGCCCAGTGCGTCGTGGAGGTGTCGCACCTGCCCCGGCACGTACGCGCAGACATCGATGGTCGCGTCGTAGCTCTTCTCGTCGAGCACCGACAGGTCGCCGTCGCGGTCGGCGAGCAGATGGGTGGCCCCGGGCAGCTCGTCGGTGGCGTGGCGGTGGAGGAGGCTCACGTCGTGACCGGCGTCCAGTGCCGCCTGTGCCATGGCCTGGCCGACGAAGCGAGTGCCGCCGATGATCAGGATCCGCATGCTGCGAGAGTAGGGCACATGGATCAGGGCCTGGCGCGTGACATCGACGCCCGCTGCCGGCTCGTCGGCGAGTTCACACTGAGGTCCGGACAGGTCGCGAGTGAGTACTTCGACAAGTACCTGTTCGAGACCGATCCGGACCTCCTCGCGCGCGTCGCGTCCGCGATGGTGCCGCTGCTGCCGGACGGCACCGACCTGCTCGGCGGCCTCGAGATGGGCGGCATCCCGATCGTCACCGTGGTCAGTGCCCAGAGCCGGATCCCGGCGCTGTTCGTGCGCAAGGAGGCGAAGACGTACGGCACCTGCAAGCTGGCCGAGGGACCTGACGTCTCCGGTCGGCGGGTCACTCTGATCGAGGACGTGATCACCACCGGCGGGGCGGTGCGCCACGCGGCGGTCGCCCTCCGTGCGGGCGGGGCGACCGTGGAGACCGTGCTGTGCGCGATCGACCGGTCACCGGGCGACGACAACCCGCTCGCGGATGTCGGGCTCGAGATCCGGTCGGTGCTCACCAAGGCCGATCTGGACGCCGTACACGCCTGACCGCCGAGTCGTCATCAGACGACTCGGCGTGATCTGGCTGCCCCTTTGCGCCGACCCGGCGTCAGCTGGTGGCTTCCTGGCGGCGACGGTTCTTCCACCACTCGTAGCCGATCGGGATCACGGTCACGAGCAGCAGCCCGAGGATCACCCAGTCGATCTTGTCGCTGAGCCACGGGAACGCCTGACCCAGGAAGTACCCCAGGCAGGTGATGCTGACGACCCAGAGCACGGCACCGACGGCGCTCCAGATCCAGAACTTGACCCGGGGCATCTCGCTGACGCCCGCGATCAGGGTCACGTAGGTGCGCACGAACGGCACGAACCGGCCGATCACCAGCGCCTGGCTTCCGTGCGTCTCGAAGAAGTCGACGGTCTGGTCGAGGTACTTCTTCTTGATGATCTTCCCGTCGTGCCGGCGCACGGGTGGACCGATCGCCCGGCCGATCTCGTAGCCGGCGACGTTCCCGGCGAACGCGGCGACGATGAAGGCGAGGCAGGCGACCAGGAGCCCGACGATGTTGGGGCCGCTGGTCAGGTTGAGCTCGTCGGTGGCGACGAAGAGACCGACCGAGAACAGCAGCGTGTCACCCGGCAGAAAGGGGAAGAGCAGACCGCACTCGATGAAGACGATGATCAGGCTGATCCACACGAACTCGGTGTGGAAGTTCTGCAGGAGCCAGTGCGGATCCATCCAGGGGATGCCGAGGAGAAGGGGCTGCAGGCCGGTCACCGGGTGAGCCTACCTAGGGCATCTGTCCGCAACCTGAACGGTGGTCGGCGCGCCCACGACGCCCTCGGCCCGGGGGTCGTCTCCACTAGCGTCGGGCGCATGGACGACACCCAGCGTGAGAGCTTTCTGGACGCCGCACGCATCGCCGCGGATCTGGCGCGCAGCCCGGAGGTCGCTGCGCGGTGGGGTGAGGAGAGCGCGTGTGCCGACATGTCTGTGGGCGGGCTCGCCCACCACCTGGTGGGCCAGATCGCGAGCACCGTGAAGCTGGTCGGGGCGGAGCCGTCGACGCAGGCGCCGATCCCTCTGCTCGAGCACTACGCGCGCGCCACCTGGGTCGGCGCCGCTCACGACGACGAGGTCAACGTCGGCATCCGTGACGGCAGCGACGCCGAGGCCGCCTCCGGACCGGCCGCGCTCGCCGCGTTGGTCGACGACCTGCTCGCCCGGCTGCCCTCCGTGCTCGACGCACGCGAGACCGGCGATCTGGTCCTGATCCCCTGGCAGGGGTGGTCGCTCACGGTTCACGACTGGCTGGTGACCCGGGAGATGGAGATCGTCGTGCACGCCGACGACCTGGCCGCGAGCGTGGGCCTGCCGACACCGGAGTTCCCCGACGACGTGCTCGTCCCCGTGCTCGACCTGCTGACGCGGGTCGCCGTACGCCGGCACGGGCAGGCGGCCGTGGTCCGCGCACTGAGCCGGCCGCAGCGCGCTCCCGCGTCGGTCTCGGCGTTCTGACGTGGAGCCACCGGACGGGCGCGCGCCGTACGACCCGATGCCGTACGGACCGGCTGAGGTGGGTCTCGGACCGTGGGAGGGGGAGTGGCCCACCGGCGAGCAGTACGACGAGCGCCTGCTCGCCGAGGGCGACCGGCGCAACGTCGTCGACCGGTACCGCTACTGGCGGATGGAGGCGATCGTGGCCGACCTCGACACCCGCCGCCACGACTTCCACGTCGCGATCGAGAACTGGCAGCACGACTTCAACATCGGCACGATCGTGCGCACCGCCAACGCGTTCCTCGCCGCCGAGGTGCACATCGTCGGCAACCGTCGGTGGAACCGCCGCGGCGCCATGGTCACCGACCGCTACCAGCACGTGCGCCATCACAAGACGGCGGCCGACCTGGCGGCGCACCTGAAGGACCACGGCGGCGGACCGGTGCCCTTGCTCGGCATCGACAACCTCCCGGGCTCGGCCCACCTGGAGACGATGGAGATGCCTCGTCGGGTCTGCTTCCTGTTCGGTCAGGAGGGGCCCGGCCTCTCGGAGGCCGCGCGTACGGCGTGCGACGGCACCTTCTCGATCGCGCAGTTCGGCTCGACCCGGTCGATCAACGCCTCGGCGGCGGCGGCGATCGCCATGCACACCTGGATCCGCGCGCACGCCGACCTCACTCATGAAACGGCGTGGCGCGGATGAGCCGATGAGCCGTTCAGCGGCAGGTCAGCGGCAGGTCAGCTGCCGGTCCTGGAGTAGCAGACGACCACGTGGTCGTGAGCGACGTTCCAGGTGATCTTGTCGCGGTAGGTCCACCGGTAGGGCCTGTCCGACTTCACCCGGCTCCGGCACTTGCCCACCGCCTTCTTGTTCAGCGCCTTCTGGCCGGGGTACGTGCCGGCGACCCAGAACGTGCCCGTGGCTCGCCAGGCGTGCGCGGCCGAGCAGGGAGTGTTCAGCACGGTCGTGGACAGGCAGCGGGCGAGCGGGTCGGGCAGTCGGCCGCCCGGGAGGAACGGAGTGCTCGAGGTGGGGAGCTTTGCCAGCTCGGTGTCCTTGGGCCGGATGATCGAGCAGCTCAGCCAGCGCGCGCCTTTGGCCCGCTGCGCCTTGGTCGGCGCGAAGTACGCGAAGTGGTACGCCGAGGAGTCCCGCGTCTTCGCGTCCCGACCCAGTGCCGCTGCGACCTCGGGCAGGCACCGGTCCGCGACGACGCGGAAGAGCTGGTTCTTGCTCGCCCGGCTCCAGTCGAGGCGCTTCGGGAGCTTCACGACTCCGGCGACCTGGGCGGTGTGCCCCTGCGAGCAGTCGACGACGGTGCTGTGGTCGGACCTGGCGTTCGCCTGCTGGGGGGTCATGGTGCTGCAGGCGCCGACCGTCGGGGCGCCGGCCATGCCGCCCGCGCGCTGCGCTTCGGCGTACGACGGGCCCGTCGCGCCGAGGGCGGTGACGGTGAGAGCGGCGGCGACGGCCATCACGTGCGTGGTCGAGATCCTCATGTCGGACGCATCCTAGGTCCCACCTGCGGCCGCGCGCGCGACACGTCATCTCGCCGCGAGTCGCTCCACGCCGTCGAGGACCAGGTCCCTCCGGGCCAGGGTGGGTGGCCCAGCGGGGGCGATCCCGAGGCCGCCTCATCTAGGTCATGAGCTCGAACTCGTCCTGCACTCTCTTCACCTGGACCAGCCAGGAGGAGAGGGTGTCGGCGCGGACGCCCACGCGTTCGGAGTACAGGGCGCCTTGCTCGGGGCAGTCGTACCCGAGCACGAACCAGTCGCCGCCCGGCGTGCGCACGCGAACGGCCTGGTCGTGGCAGGAGAGCACGGCCAGCTCGTCGACGACCGGGTGGCGGATCCGCTGGACGACGCTCCCACCCGGCTTCGCGACGAGCAGATCCCCGTCGTACCCCGCCGGCGACTCGTTGTCGGAGAGCGGCGGTGAGTACGGGCCGGGCGCCGTCGCAGCCAGCGCCAGGCGACCGGACATCACCGCGAACTCGGCGCGCGCCCAGCCCATGAAGGCCTGGTAGTCATACGGCGCCTCGCGCTGCTCGTCGAGCCGTTCGGGCTCGTTGCCCACGACCAGCACCCACCGGGTCTGGCTCCCGATGCGCACGATGGCGCCTCCTTGGGGGTGCCGCGCAACGTCGATCTCGCCGTACGTGGCGAGGACCGTGACGTCCCGGTCGCGCCGGAACATCCGGCCGTACAGGTACAGGACCGGTGGCGTGTCGGCATGCACGAAGCGCGCCGGCGCCGTCAGGAGGTGCACGGGCGTCGGGGCGGCGGTCGTGGTGGGGGTCGGCAACGGGAGTGGCAGTTCGATCCCTCCGCCTCCGCCGGCGGCCGGCCGGAGCAGCACCGGGCCGACCGCGAGTACGGCGAGCGCGACGGCGGCACCGATGGTCGCCGTTCCGCGACGACGTCGTACGGCGCGCCGGCCGGCCGCGAGCCGTTCCTCGACCGGTCGGTGTGGCGGCCCCTCGTCGAAGCTGGCGTCGAGCCGCTCCTGCAGATCGGTGGTCATCGGGTCTCCCGGCTCGGGGCGACATGGAGCGCGGCCAGTGCTCGCGAGGAGTGGCTCTGCACGCTGCCGGTCGAGATCCCGAGCTCCTCGGCCGTCTCCTCGACCGAGAGCCCGAGCCAGTGCCGGAGCACGACCGTCTTCCGCTGCATCGCCGGCAATGCCTGCAGGTCCTCGAACAGCGCGGTCCGTTCGGTCGGGTCGGTCCGGTCGGTCCGGTCGCGGTCGCCGACCGGTCTGTCCGGGCCGTCCTGGCCCGGGCCCTCGCGTCGCCAGGGCCGACGGTGCTCGTCGACGTTCGCGCGGACGACGAGCCGGCGGACATAGGCGTCTTCGACGCCCATCCGCTGGACCCGCGGCCACGCGACGTACAGCCTGATGAGGGCGGCCTGGAGGACGTCGTCCGCTCGGCCCCAGTCGCCGCAGATCGCGTAGGCGATCCGGCGCAGGTGCGTCTGGCGTGCCGTCACGAACTCGACGTACGCCCGCTCCCGCGCGTCCACCCGCATGCGCTCACGTCCTCCTCTGCAGATTGTGGACCTCCGACGTCTGCGGGGCGAATGGCCGGTCGGTGGTCACCGGGCCTGCCACTAGGCTGGAAGTGCTGGAACCCCGCGTCACGAGGAGTCACCCGATGCCCGTCGCCACCCCCGAGATCTACGCGCAGATGCTCGACACCGCGAAGGAGAAGTCGTTCGCGTTCCCAGCCATCAACGTGTCGTCGTCCCAGACCTTGAACGCCGCGCTGAAGGGGTTCGCCGACTCGGAGTCCGACGGGATCATCCAGATCTCCACCGGGGGCGCGGAGTACCTCTCGGGGCCGGCGGTCAAGAACATGGTGAGCGGCTCGGTGGCGTTCGCGTCGTACGCCGCGGAGGTCGCCAAGAACTACCCGATCCACGTCGCGCTGCACACCGACCACTGCCCGAAGGACAAGCTCGACGGGTTCGTCCGGCCACTGCTCGACATCAGCGCGGAGAGGGTCGCACGCGGGGAGGCGCCGCTGTTCCAGTCGCACATGTGGGACGGGTCCGCCGTACCGCTGGAGGAGAACCTGCAGATCGCCCAGGAGCTGCTGGCCAAGGCCGCGGCGGCCCACATCGTGCTCGAGGTCGAGATCGGCGTCGTCGGCGGCGAGGAGGACGGCGTGGAGGGAGCGATCGACGACAAGCTCTACACGACCCCGCAGGACGCGCTCGACACCGTCGAGGCGCTCGGGCTCGGCGACAAGGGCCGCTACCTGACCGCACTCACGTTCGGCAACGTGCACGGCGTCTACAAGCCCGGCAACGTCAAGCTCCGCCCGGAGATCCTCAAGGACGCACAGGACGCGATCATCGAGAAGTACGGCACCCACGCCGGCTTCGGCCCCGGCTCGCTCCCGCTGGACCTGGTCTTCCACGGTGGCTCGGGCTCGTCGGAGCAGGAGATCGCGGACGCGGTCAAGTACGGCGTGGTGAAGATGAACGTCGACACCGACACGCAGTACGCCTTCACCCGGCCCGTCGTCGACCACATGTTCCACAACTACAGCGGGGTGCTGAAGGTCGACGGCGACGTGGGTGACAAGAAGAGCTACGACCCCCGTGCCTGGGGCAAGGCCGCGGAGGCCGGCATGGCGGCGCGGGTCGTCGAGGCGTGCGCCAACCTCTCAGCCACCGGCCACACGCTCGGCTGAGCCCGCCCCCGAATAGCGCGGGTTATCGGGCTCACCCGACGACCCCGTGTCACCAAGGGGCGCGATGAGCCTCAGTCCAGGGCGGGCGCCGGGGCCTCGGTGGGCTCGGCCTGCGGTTCCCGTCGAGGGGCCAGGTGTCGGGGGAGCTGGAAGAACAGCACCGACACGAACCCGAGGACGAGCACGGCGGCCGGAAGCAGCATCGCGTCGGACATCGCCTGGCTGAACGGGTCGCGGACGATCGCCGGCAGCTGCTGGAGTGCTCCCTCGGGCTCGGCCCCACCAGAGAGACCGTGGGCGGCGATCCGGGAGTCGATCAGTACGGCGATCGCGGCCGACCCGAGGACGGCGCCGACCTGCCGGGTCGCGTTGTAGACGCCGGATCCGGCCCCGGCGAGCTGCATCGGCAGGTTGCGGGTGGCGGTCGCGGCGAGCGGCGCCCAGATGCCGGCCATGCCGATGCCGAGCAGCGCCATCGCGCCGAGGAGGTGCCAGACGGCGCCGGTGGGCGTCAGCGTCAACGAGATCAGGTACACCGCCACGGCGGTGACCGCGAAGCCCAGGCCGCACAGGGTGCGAGGGTGCACCTTGTCGGTGAACCGGCCCACGATCGGCGCCAGGATGATCGACATCACCGCCATCGGCACGAACAGCATCGCCGACTCGAGCGGTGAGTAGCCGCGCACCAGCTGGGCGTACAGCATCGTGGGGAAGCCCATCGCGGTCGCCGTGAAAGACATCGTCGAGATCGCGAAGTTCGAGATCGCGAAGTTGCGGTCGTGGAAGAGGCTGAGCGGCACCAGCGGCTCGGCGCGGTTCTTCGACTGCCAGACGACGAACACCACGAAGAGCGCCACGCCGGCGATGATCGAGGCCATCACCCAACCGTTCCAGTGGTACTTGTGGCCCTGCTGGATGCCGAAGACCAGGAAGAACATCCCGAGCCCGCTCAACGCGACGCCCAGCCAGTCGAACCGGTGCGTGTGGGTCGGCAGGGACGGCACGAGCCGCACCGCCAGGAAGAACCCGATCACCCCCACCGGGATGTTGATGAAGAAGATCCACTCCCAGCCGAAGGCGTCGACCAGGATGCCGCCCAGGATCGGACCGACCAGGGTCGCGACGCCGGCGGTCGCACCCCACAGCGCCATTGCCTGACCACGACGGTCGGCCGGGAAGATCCGGGTGATCACGGCCATCGTCTGCGGGGTCAGCATCGAGGCGCCCAGCCCCTGGAAGACCCGCGCCACGATCAGCATCTCGATGCTCGTGGTCAGGCCGCACCACAGCGAGGCCAGCGTGAAGACGGTGAGACCGACCAGGTAGAGGTTCTTCGGCCCGAAGCGGTCACCGAGCCGCCCGGTGATCAGCACGGGTACGGCGTACGCCAGCAGGTAGGCGCTGGTCACCCACACCACGCTGTTCACGTCGGCATGCAGGTCGGAGATGATCGCCGGCGTCGCCACCGTGACGATCGTTGTGTCGACCAGGATCATGAAGAAGCCGAGACACAGCGCGAAGAGTGCCGGCCAGGGCCTCACATCCGCGGGGATGGGGTCGCGGGTCGAGGTCTGCGAGGCCATGACGGAAGTGAACACCTTTCCACGGACATTGATTCCACGGGATCATCGGTACGTCTGTAGTGATGACGGATCACGCCGGCCCGGCGTGACAGGGTGGCGGCATGAGCCACGTGGACCTGATCGCCGGACCGCCGCCCACCCACCTCCCCGACGACCCGGCCGACGCCGAGCTCGCGAACGGCGACAGCCCGGCTGCCGTCGTACGCCGTCACCCGGCCTCGCCGTTCGCCTGGGCCGCGCTGGCCGACCAGGCGCGCGACCAGGGCGCCGACGACGTGACCGTGTATGCCTACGCCCGGGTCGGGTACCACCGCAGCCTCGACCTGCTCCGCCGCAACGGCTGGAAGGGCCACGGCCCCGTGCCGTGGGAGCACGAGCCCAACCGCGGCTTCCTGCGCTGCCTGGCCACGCTCGCCCTGTCCGCGCGCGCGATCGGCGAGGACGACGAGTGGCAGCGCTGCTCGGACTTCCTGCGCGACTCCAGCCCCGCAGCCGCGGACACCCTGCTGGGCTCGGCTTAATCGCCCAGGAGCCGCCGCACCCGGTCGGCGCCCAACGCCACGATCAGGGTCGGGAGGCGCGGGCCGCGTTCGGCGTCGACGAGCAGGTGGTAGAGCAGCCGGAAGAACTCCTTCTGGTCCGCCTTCACCTCGTCGGTCGGCTTCTCGTCGAGTGGCATCCCGCGCGCCAGCTTGGGAACGCCGTACACGAGGGAGGTGATGGCGTCGAGCTCGAGGTCGCCCTGCAGACCTCGGAGGAGCAGCGACAACCACTCGCGCTCCTGGCTCGACAGCGCCTCGATCGCCACCGCGTCGGGCTCCGAACGCACCGTGGTGCGGTCGGCGGCCGGCACGAACTCCTCGGTCCATGCCATCGCGCGTGACAGCCGTGGCTCGAGCTGCTCGACCGAGTCGTGGGGGTAGCCCATCGTCCCGACGAGGCGACTGATCTGCTCGGCCGAGCCGGCCGTCACGTCCGCGACCGACGACAGCATCCGGAAGGGGACGACGACGTCCGGCGTGGGCAGCGGCCCGGCCGTCTCGGTCGACGAAGCGCGTTCGTAGGCGAGTGTCTGCACGTCGCGCTTCTCCGGGTCGTTGGCCTTCCGCGCGAGCGCGTCCCACTCGTCGTACAACCGGACGACCTCCTGGCCGAAGTCGATGTCGAAGGCCTGCTTCGGCTGGCGTCGGACGTAGAGCCAGCGCAGGATGCCCGGCTCCAGCACCCGCAGGGCGTCCTGGGCCGTCGGAGCGCCGCCGGCCGACGACGACATCTTCTGCACACCCGCGAACCCGACGAAGCCGTACCCGAACCACGCCGGCCGCGGGTAGTCCCAGACGGTCTCGACCAGCTCGTGCCCGACCGTGAACGACGAACCCGGCGTGGCGTGGTCCATCCCGGCCGGCTCGAAGTCGACGTGCTCGAAGGCCCAGCGCATCGGCCAGTCGGCCTTCCAGACCAGCTTGCCCTCGTCCTGCGTCGCGAGGTTGGTCGTGCCGTGGAAGTCGCCCACCGAGCAGACATAGGTGAGGTCGGTCGTCTCGTCGTCGTACGCCGTCACGGTGGTCGTGTCGCGGCCGCAGTCGCTGCAGTAGGGCTTGAAAGGGAAGTAGCCCACACCGGTCTCGTCGGCGTCCTGGTCGTCGTTCGCGACCGAGTCCGCCATCGCCTCGGCGTCCTGGGCGGCGTGGTCGCCGGTCTCGTCCGCCGGATCGGGCCCGACCTTCCTGGTGCGGTACTTCGCGAGCACCGCGTCGATCTCGTGCCGGTGGCGGACCGCGCGCAGCACCTCGTCGCGGTAGACACCGCTCCGATAGCGCTCGGCCTGGGAGATGGTCTCCACCTCGGCGCCCAGCGCGGCGAACGTCTCGAGCACCGGTTGCTTGAAGTGGGTCGACCACGAGTCGTGGCAACCCCACGGGTCGGGGACGTCGACCAGTGGTCGTCCGATGTGCTCGGCGAACGACGGGTCCACGCCGTGCGGCACCTTGCGGAAGCGGTCGTAGTCGTCCCACACGTGCAGGTGACGCACGGGTACGCCGCGGCGGCGCAGCTCGTCGGCGACGAAGTGCGGCATCAGGAACTCACGCAGGTTCCCCAGGTGCACCAGACCCGACGGAGAGATGCCCGACGAGCAGGTGACCGGCCCAGGGGCGCCGGTCTTCTCGTGATGCCGGATCGCGTCGTCGGCGGCGCGAGTCACCCAGTCATGGGGCTCGCCCAACGGCGTGGATCGGGACATCGACGGGTCTCCTGCTCGGATGCGTCACGGACGCGCCACGCTATCGCGCGGGCCGAGCCGGTCCGAAGCCGGTTTAGTCCGATGGGAGACGGGCGTAGGGAGGGCGCCGACCGATGGTCGGCGCCCTCTCGACGAGTCGGCCGGAGCATCCCCCGATGTGTGCCGGCCGGCAGCACTCGGCTGCCCGTCGCCTTCCATGATGGTCATTGGAACGGTCAAACTGCGGGCGGCTCCGGTCAGTGGCAGTAAACTGCCACCAGTGCCACGGAGAAGAGCGGTCTCGGTTCTCTCCGCGCTCGGGGTGAGCGCGGACGATGAACGCCGCTATCAGCAGGTGCTCCCGTTCGCCGGGTCCTCGGTCCGTGAGATCGGCACCATCCTCGGCGTCGACCCCGACGAGGTCCCGGTCACGCTCGCCGGACTGACCGACCTCGGCGTCGTCCGCATCGTCGACGGCCGGGTGGCGGTCCTGCGCAACGACCAGATCCTCTCCGCCGCGATCACCCGCGAGGCCGAGGCCGCGGTCCAGGTCCGCGACCGGCTCGACGACCTCGCGCGCGCCGTACCCCTGCTCGTCGCGGCCGGGTCCCGTCCGGCGCCGGGCGAGGTGCAGGACGTGCGCGCGCTCGACGGTGAGATGAGCGCCGGAGGCAACGCGCTGGAGCTGCTCACGTCGCTGATCGAGCAGAGCCGTGGAGACCTGCTCTTCCTGCGGCCGGACACCTGGCTGATGCCCCGCGAGTCCGCGATGTCCAAGGTGGTCGGCCGCGCGGTGGCGAGCGGAAGGAGCTCGCGGGCGGTCTACCCGCTTCGCGCCCTGCACGAGGCGCCGGAGACCCTGCACATGCGGGTCGACGAGGGGGAGGAGGTCCGGCTGATCGACGACCTGCCGACGCGGCTCTTCGTGATCAGCGGAACGCACGCGATCCTCCCCGAGCCGCTCGGCTTCGCCGACGAGCCGCGCCTGCTGGTCCGCCAGGGCGCCCTGGTCGACGCGCTCACCCTGCTCTTCGAGCTCTACTGGGAGAAGGCTGTCCCGGTCTCCGAGCTCTCGGGCCCGCGCAGCGAGCGGACGTTCCTCCTCCGCCAGCTCAAGGCGGGTGCCAAGGACGAGCAGATCGCCCGCATCATGGGCCTCAGCCTGCGCACCGTCCGTCGTCGCATCTCGCAGCTGATGATCGAGCTCGGCGCCGACACGCGCTTCCAGGCCGGAGCCGAGGCGGTCCGCCGCGGGTGGCTCTGAGCGGGCAGCCGCTGTCATAACCGCGCGATCGCGCGGTTATGACAGTGATCCGCGCCGTAGCGCTGTCGTAACTGCGCGATCGCGCAGTTGGAGCAGCCCCCACCCGGAGCACCCCACCCGAAGCAGCTCCCACCCGGAGCACCCCACCCGGGGCAGCCCCCACCCGGGCAGCGACCGGAGCAGCGACCCGGGGCAGCGACTACGGAGGAAGCACGAACGAGTACGCCGCCGGCTCGACGCGCCAGCTCCGGTGCCGCTCCGGGCCGCTGATCTCGCCGTCCGCGCTGATCCAGAACGCGTCGCCGGAGATCGTCACCTGCCCCCCGCGGAGGTACTGCACGTCGTCGCGCAGGTGGTGCTCCCCGCGCCGCAGGTGCAAGGCATAGCCGAGCCTGGCTCGGGCGCCGACGGAGTGGGAGATCATCACGTCGACCTGGCCGTCCTCGGGGTCGGCCTCGGGGGTGAGCTCGGTGCCGCCGCCGACGCTGGCGCCGTTCCCGATGGACACCATCAGCACTGGTTGGTCGACGTCGGTGACGACCTTCCCGTCCAGCCGGACGTGCAGGTGCACGCGGGGCTCGTCGAGGGCCGACATCACCGCGCCGATCGGGTAGCCGATCTTGCCGAGGTTCACCCTGCCGACCCCGATCTGGCCGAGCCGCTCCTTGATCGCGGCCCCGCGCTTGCTGGCCTCGGCACCGGCCCCGACGTGCACGTTGTTGACCACGACCTCGCCGAGCTCGTCGACGATCAGGTCCATCGGACGTACGTCGCCCGAGAGCACCACGTGCGCCGCCTCCTCGACGTCGAGCGGGATCCCCAGCGACCGGGCGAAGTCGTTGCCGGTGCCCATCGGCAGGAGGCCCAGCACAGCGTGGTCGAGCTCATGACGGCGGTACAGCGCAGCGATCACGGCGTGCAGGCTCCCGTCGCCGCCGGCCACCACGATGCGGCGTGAGGCCGCACGCTGGAGGACGCCGTCGAGCTCTCCGGGTTTGGACGTCGACTGCACGTCGACCGAGCACTTCTCACGCAGGATGTCGAGCGCCGACCGGAGACCCTCGTCGTCGGCGGTCCCCGCGTCGTCGTTGGTGATCACGAGGAGGGGGTCCACGGCTCCGGACCCTAGCCGAGACCTTCCGGGCCGTGACTCCCCCGGTGGGGTATGGTCGCGACCGCCCGAGCGCCCCGTCGGGGCCCGTGAGCCGTGCCCCGAACGCCCCCGAGCAGGAGGTCCGATGCCCGCGATCGTGGTCCTCGGAGCCCAGTGGGGTGACGAGGGGAAGGGGAAGGCGACCGACCTCCTCGCCACCACCGAGTCCATCGACTACGTCGTACGCACCAGCGGTGGCCACAACGCCGGCCACACGATCGTGGTGAACGGCGAGAAGTTCGCGACCCACCTGCTCCCCAGCGGCATCCTCACCCCCGGTTGTACGGCGGTGATCGGCAACGGCGTCGTGGTCTCGCCCGAGGCGCTGTTCCGCGAGGTCGACGCCCTGAGCGCCCGCGGCGTGGACGTGAGCCGGCTCGTGGTCAGCGCCAACGCACACGTGATCGCGTCGTACCACCTGACGATCGACAAGGTCACCGAGCGGTTCCTCGGTGCCAACAAGGTCGGCACGACCGGGCGTGGCATCGGTCCGACGTACGCCGACAAGGTCGCGCGCGTGGGCGTCCGGGTCGCCGATCTCTTCGACGAGAAGATCCTGCACGACAAGATCGAGGCCGGTCTCGAGGTGAAGAACCAGCTGCTCGCCAAGGTCTACAACCGCCGGGCGGTCGACGTGGACGCCGTCGTCGACGAGCTCCTCGCCTACACCGATCGGCTTCGGCCCTTCGTCGCCGACACGACGCTGCTGCTCAACCAGGCGCTCGACCGCGGCGAGACGGTGCTGTTCGAGGGTGCGCAGGCGACGATGCTCGACGTCGACCACGGCACCTACCCGTTCGTCACGTCGTCCAACGCCGTCGCGGGCGGTGTCTGCACCGGCGCCGGGGTCGGCCCGACCCGGATCGACCGCGTCATCGGCGTGATCAAGGCCTACACGACGCGCGTCGGCTCCGGACCCTTCCCGACCGAGCTCTTCGACTCGGACGGCGAGAAGCTTTGGAAGATCGGCGGCGAGGTCGGTGTCTCGACCGGCCGCGACCGTCGCTGCGGATGGTACGACGCGGTCATCGCCCGTTACGCCTCCCGGGTCAACGGCCTCACCGACCTCTTCCTGACCAAGCTCGACGTGCTGTCGAGCTGGGAGAAGGTGCCCGTCTGCGTGGCGTACGACGTGGACGGCGTCCGGCACGACGAGATGCCGATGACCCAGACCGAGTTCCACCACGCGAGGCCGGTGTACGAGCACCTCGACGGCTGGTGGGAGGACATCTCCGGCTGCCGCGCCTTCGACGAGCTGCCGGCCAACGCGCGGGCCTACGTGCGCGCCCTGGAGGACATGTCAGGCACGCAGATCTGGGGGGTGGGGGTCGGACCCGGTCGCGAGCAGACCCTCGAGGTCCCGCACTGAGCGGTACGGTCCACACATGATCGACCCGCGCGAGGCGATCGACCGACTGACCGCGGCGTACCGTGGACCCCACCCGGGCCACCGCACGCTGCACGCCCGCGGCACGTTCTACGAGGGGACGTTCACCGCCGCGGACGCGGCCGCGGAGCTCTGCCGGGCGGCCGTCTTCTCCGGCGAGTCCGTGCCGCTGCTGGTCCGCTGGTCCAACGGAGCCGGGTCTCCGAAGGTGCCGGACAAGGCATCCGACGTCCGAGGGATGGCGGTGAGGTTCCGCAGCGATGCCGGCGACACCGACCTGCTCGGGCAGACGGCACCGCGCTTCCCGGTGCGGGAGCCCGCAGATTTCGTGTCGATGACGGAGGCGGCCGTCCGGCCCGCGACGTTCCCCCTCTGGGTGGCGCGTCATCCGGGCACCATCGGCGCGTTCCTGGCCAACGTGCGTGCCAAGGCGATCGCGCCGCCGTTCTCCTACGCCGAGAAGACCTCCTACCCGATCCATGCCTACCGTTGGATCGCCGCCGACGGCACTCGGAGGTGGGTCCGCTACGAGTTCCGGCCGCAGGTCGGGCGACGGCCGAGTGGCTCGTTCGAGGGCTTCGACCGGCTGCGGCAGGAGATCGTCGCCCGTCTGGCCGAAGGGCCGGTGCGCTACGACCTGCACGTGATCGTGGCCGCCGAGGGCGACGACCCCCACGACCCGACGTCGGTCTGGAAGGGCGGCCGGCAGCTCACCGCCGGCGTGATCGAGGTGACCGCCCCGGTCGACGACCCGGAGGAGTCCGGTGGCCCGGTGGTCTTCGACCCGGCGCGGGTGGTCGACGGCATCGAGCTCTCCGACGACCCGATCCTGAGGTACCGGCCGTCCGCGTACAGCGAGTCCGTCGCGCGTCGTACGTCGGCTTGATCGCGCTCGGGCAAGTCGGGTCAAGCAAAGCGGAAGGGTTCGCCGGACGCTGGCCGCATGACACTTCCGTACGCCGAACCGCTGACCCTGATCGATCCCGCCGACCGCGTCGTGCCCGAGCCGCCCCGGCGGGGCGAGGAGGGTGGCGAGCCCTGCTTCCCGTGCAGCGCCGGCTCCGACGAGAACCTGATCTGGGCCGACCAGCACTGGACCCTGCACAACCCCGGCCAGACCGGCCTGCCCGGCTCGGTGTGGCTGGCGTCGCGGGCGCACTTCGACTCGTTCGCCGACATGCCTCCCGAGGTCGGCTCGACCTTCGCAGGGGTGTGCGGGCGCGTCGAGCGCGCCGTGCTGGCGCTGGGCGACGTGGCGCGGGTCCACCTCTACCGCTGGGGTGACGGTGGCGCGCACTTCCACGTCTGGTTCGTCCCGCGCCCGCTCGGGCGGCTCGACATGAGCGGTCACCTGCTGATGGCGTGGGAGGACACGATGCCTGCGGCGACCGAGCAGCAGATCACCGAGACCGGACGCCGCATCGCGGCCGCCATGGTGTGATGGCCGCCGTGACGGTCACACCGGCGTCGCTCGACCGGCGTCTCGGCCTGGGCGACGCGGTGTTCATCGGGCTCGGCTCGATGATCGGAGCGGGAGTCTTCGCGGCGTACGGTCCGGCGGCGCGCGCCGCCGGCACCGGCCTGTTGGTCGGACTGGCCGTCGCCGCAGTCGTCGCGTACTGCAACGCGACCGCGTCGGCGCAGCTCGCTGCGGCGTACCCGCGGGCCGGCGGCACCTACCTCTACGGCCGCGAGGTCCTCAGCCACTGGTGGGGTTACCTCGCCGGCTGGGGATTCATGGTCGGCAAGACGGCGTCGTGCGCGGCGATGGCGCTGACGTTTGCGGCGTACGTCGCTCCCGACGGCTGGCTGCGGCCGGTCGCCGCGGCGGTGGTGGTCGTGCTGACGCTGGTGAACTGCGCGGGGATCACCCGCACCGCGCTGCTCACGCGCGTCCTCGTCTCGCTGGTGCTCGGGGCCCTCGTGGTGGCGGCCGTCGCGTGCTTCCGTGGCGGTTCGTCGTCCGGGCTGGAGGGATGGGCCTCGCCGACGCACGGGCTGTACGGCGTCCTCCAGTCGGCCGGACTGCTGTTCTTCGCGTTCGCCGGCTACGCCCGGATCGCCACGCTGGGCGAGGAGGTGCGCGATCCCGCCAGGGTGATTCCGCGGGCGATCGTGCTCGCCCTGGCCGGCGCGGTCGTGGTGTACGCAGTCGTCGCCGTGGCCGTGCTCTCGGTCCTGGGCGGGGCCGGGACCGCTGCGTCGTCCGCTCCCGTCGCCGACGCCGTGCGGGCGACCTCGGCCGACTGGGTCGTGGCTGTCGTCCGTGTCGGAGCCGCCCTCGCCTCCGCCGGTGCGCTGCTCGCACTCGTCGCCGGGCTCGGGCGGACCGGTCTGGCCATGGCCCGCGAGAGCGACCTGCCGCGATGGCTGGACGCCGTACACCCGCGCTACCACGTGCCCCACCGGGCCGAGCTGACGGTGGCGGCGATCGTCGTCGTCCTCGTGCTCACGACGGACCTGCGCGGCGCGATCGGGTTCTCGTCGTTCGGGGTGCTGCTCTACTACTTCGTCGCCAACGCGTCGGCGTACCGCCAGCCGACGACGGCTCGTCGCTTCCCGCGCTGGCTCCAGCTCCTCGGCGGCACCGGCTGCCTGGTGCTGGTGGCCACCCTGCCCTGGCAGTCGATCATCGCGGGCGTCCTGGTCTTCGCCGTCGGCATCGTGATTCGGCTGATCCGCCTGCGGGCGGTGAGCTAGGACCCGTTCCGAGCAGTCCCAGCGGTCCTGCCTCACCGCCGGACGGGTCGCGCGCCGCTCAGTAGGGTGGCGACCGTGGACGTCCTCGTGATCGGGACCGGCGGGCGCGAGCACGCCCTGGTCCGAGCCCTGGCCGCCGACCGCGGCGCCGACACGGTGTACGCCGCGCCCGGCAACCCCGGCATGGCCGCGCAGGCGACGCTGCACGACGTCGACGTGATGGACGGTGACGCGGTCGCCGCGCTGGCCGTGGAGCTGGGCGTCGGGCTCGTGGTGGTCGGCCCCGAGGCGCCGCTGGTGGCGGGCGTGGCGGACGCCGTACGACGTGTGGGAATCCCGTGCTTCGGCCCCACCGGCGAGGCGGCTCGGCTGGAGGGGTCGAAGGCGTTCGCCAAGGACGTGATGACTGCGGCCGGAGTCCCGACGGCCCGCGCGCAGGTGTGCACCACCGCAGCCGAGGTCGTCGCGGCCCTGGACACCTACGGCCCTCCGTACGTTGTGAAGGACGACGGGCTCGCGGCCGGAAAGGGCGTGGTCGTCACCGACGACCGCCACCTCGCGATCGACCACGCGCTGGCATGTGACCGAGTGGTGGTGGAGGAGTTTCTCGACGGCCCGGAGATCAGCGTGTTCGGGGTGTGCGGCTGGAACGAGGCCGATGGCACGACGGTCTACCCCCTGCTGCCCGCCCAGGATTTCAAGCGCATCCACGACGGCGACCGAGGACCCAACACCGGCGGCATGCGCGCCTACACCCCGCTCACCTGGGTCCCCGACGACTTCGCCGACGAGGTACGCCGCACCGTCCTGCAGCCGACCGTCGACGAGATGGCGCGGCGCGGCACGCCGTTCTCAGGCGTGTTGTACGCCGGTCTCGCCGTGACCTCGCGCGGCGTCCGGGTGATCGAGTTCAACGCCCGTTTCGGCGACCCCGAGACCCAGCCGCTGCTCGCTCTCCTCGACTCGCCGTTGTCGCCCCTGCTGCTGGGCGCGGCCACCGGCACGCTGGCCGACGTGTCGCCGCCGACCTGGAAGTCGGGCGCCGCCGTCACTGTCGTGATGGCGAGCAAGGGCTACCCGGAGACCTCGTCGAAGGGCGACGTCATCGTGGGCACCGAGACGCTGACCCGCGATCTCGCCGTCCACGTCATCCACGCTGGTACGGCGCTCGCCGACGGCCACCTCGTCACGGCCGGCGGGCGGGTGCTGGCAGTGACCGCCGTCGGCGCCGACGTCGCGGACGCGCGCGCCAAGGCGTACGAGGGAGTCGGCATGATCTCCTTTCCCGGCGCCCAGTGGCGTCGCGACATCGCCGCCGGTCGATGACGGCACCATCTCGGGACGACGCGGTCCTCGGCCGCGGGGCGGCCGTGGGGGTGGTCGCGGGACGACGCGGTCCTCGGGCGCCGGGCGGCCGTGGTGTTGGTTTGTTGGTTGCGCGGCGTCGGGGGCGGGAGCCGCATCGGAGTCCGGCGCCACTGGTGGCCGCGCGTCGGCCTCACAGCGCTGCAGATGGTCGCGGGGTACGGCGGCCGCCGCGCCTGCACACGTGGCCCCGGCCTCCGCTCCGGCTCCCACCTCGCGGTCGTGTCGCGCGGCCGGGTGGGTTGGCCTCTCCGGAGTCAGGATCGTGACCGTTGCACGGCGGTGCGCATACACGATTTTCTCCGCCCCGCCCACGACGGGCTGGCTCCACAACCAGGAGGCAACGCTCGAACACCCCCCCGAGCCCGGCTGGATGTGAGGAGGCCCTCGCGCTCCCGGAGCCCATGGTCGACGCGGTGTCGAAATCGGGAGAGCCTGTTCGACGTACGGGCACCACGAGCTGAGGAGAGCCATGAGCGCGCAGACGCAGACCACGACATCGGCCGACGGCACGGCCATCGGCTACCGGGCGTACGGCGAAGGACCGGCCGTCGTCTTCGTGAGCGGAGCGACGCAACGCAAGGAGGACTGGACCGAGCTGGCTGAGGCCATGGCCGGGTTCGGCTTCCGGGCCGTCACGTACGACCGCCGGGGCCGTGGCGACAGCGGCGACACCACGCCGTACGCCGTCGAGCGTGAGATCGAGGACCTCGAGTCGGTGATCGCCGCGAACGGGGGCAGCGCCGGCATCCTGGGCCAGTCCTCGGGCGGCGCTCTGGCCAACCGCGCTGCTGCGGTCAGCCTGGCGATCACCAGCCTGTCGACCTTCGAGACGCCCTACCGCGTGGGCGACGGACCCAAACCTCCGGCCGACTACGTCGAGCACCTCCAGGAGCTGTACGACGCGGACGAGCCGTCGGCGATGCTCGAGTACTTCATGGTCGCCGGCGTCGGCCAGCCTCAGGAGCAGGTCGACCAGATGAAGCAGTCCCCGTTCTGGGACGCGCTCGTCCCCCTCGGCCGCACCGTGCTCTACGACGGCCTCTGCCTGGGCGGCAGCCAGGCGCCGCTGCCGACCGAGCTGCTCGCCTCGATCACCGTCCCGATGCTCTGCCTCGGGAGCACCGGCAGCCCCGACTGGCTGCGTGCGGGCGCCGAGGCCTCCGCGAAGGCCGCCGCCGACGGTCGGTTCCAGATCCTCGAGGGCGAGTTCCACTCCGCCCCGGCGTCGGTGCTCGCGCCGGTGCTGGCCGAGCACCATCGACGCTGACGCAGTTCCCTACCATGGGCGGGTGACCGTCCCCAACGTCCTCGCGACGCGGTACGCCGCACCCGATCTCGTCGCGATCTGGTCGGCGGAGCACAAGGTCGTCCTGGAGCGCCGGCTCTGGATCGCGGTGCTGACCGCCCAGCGCGACCTCGGGGTCGACGTACCCGACGGAGTCGTCGAGGCCTACGAGAAGGTCGTCGACCAGGTCGACCTCGACTCGATCGCGGCGCGCGAGCGGGTGACCCGGCACGACGTCAAGGCGCGGATCGAGGAGTTCGCCGCGCTCGCGGGGCACGAGCACGTTCACAAAGGGATGACCTCGCGCGACCTCACCGAGAACGTCGAGCAGCTCCAGGTGCGGCAGTCTCTGGCGCTGGTGCGCGACCGCGCGGTGGCGGCGCTGGCGCGTCTGGCCAGGCTGGCCGGCGAGCACGAGGCCACCGTGATGGCCGGTCGCTCGCACAACGTCGCCGCTCAGGCGACCACGTTGGGCAAGCGGTTCGCGACGGTGGCCGACGAGCTGCTGGTCGCGGTCGAGCGGCTCGAGGACCTGCTGGCGCGATATCCCCTGCGCGGGATCAAGGGACCGATGGGCACCTCGCAGGACATGCTCGAGCTGCTCGACGGCGACGAGGAGAGGCTGGCCGAGCTCGAACGCCGGGTCGCCGCACACCTCGGCTTCGAGCGGACCCTCGACAGCGTCGGTCAGGTCTACCCACGCTCCTTGGACTTCGACGTGGTCTCGGCCCTGGTCCAGCTGGTGGCGGCGCCGTCCAACCTGGCCACCACCATCCGGCTGATGGCCGGTCACGAGCTGGTCACGGAGGGCTTCGCCGAGGGCCAGGTCGGCTCGTCGGCGATGCCCCACAAGATGAACACCCGTTCGTGCGAGCGGGTCAACGGCCTCGCCGTCGTGCTCCGCGGTCACCTCTCGATGGTGAGCGAGTTGGCCGGTGACCAGTGGAACGAGGGCGACGTCTCCGACTCCGTCGTACGCCGTGTGGCGCTACCCGATGCGTTCTTCGCGACCGACGGGCTCTTCCAGACGTTCCTCACGGTGCTGGACGAGTTCGGGGCCTTCCCCGCGGTGATCCAGCGCGAGCTCGACCGGTACCTGCCGTTCCTGGCCACCACCAAGGTGCTGATGGCCGCGGTGCGGGGAGGCGTGGGTCGCGAAGCTGCGCACGAGGCGATCAAAAAGCACTCGGTCGCGGTGGCGCTCGAGCTGCGTCGGGGCCGCGAGCGCAACGACCTGTTCGACCGGCTCGCCGCCGACCCGCGACTCGGCCTCGACCGGTCCACGATCGCAGCCCTGGTCAGCGACCCGATCGAGTTCACCGGTGCCGCCCGCTCACAGACCCGGGCCGTCGTACGCCGGGTCGAGGCGCTGGTCGCCCGCCACCCGGGCGCTGCGGCGTACACCCCGGGCGCGATCCTCTGAAGGCAGACACCTGGGGACTGCTGTAACTACGCGATCGCGCGGTTATGACATCCAATCCGCCCAAAAGGATGTCATAACCGCGCGATCGCGCTGTTATGACCGACCCGCGATCAGCCGCCGAGCAGCAGGTCCAGCTTGGCCTCGAGCCGACGTACGTCGGCCCTGGTCGCGGACTCGAGCTCGGGCCGGAGGTAGACCACGATCGTCCCGCCCGGCTCCAGCTTGACCTGGTCGACATCGTCGACCTTGTACGCATTCTGACGGCGCAGCGCTGCCTCCATGTCGCTCTGCCGGACGCCCTCCTCCCGCAGCGCCTTGGGGTCCCACCGCCCGTCCTTGGCCAGGATCGTGGTGTGCCCCTCGATGATGTCGCGGACCCGGTCGCTGCTGCGTCGCCGGAGGAAGCGCACGATCACCGCGTTCGCGGCGATCAGGACGGCAGCGCCGATCAGCCCACCGATCAGGGAGTTGTCCGGCCCGATCACGGCGTTCTGCACCACGTTCGAGAGCAGGAGGATCACGATCAGGTCGAAGGAGTTCAGCTGAGCCAGGTCGCGCTTGCCGGCCAGCCGCAGCAGCACGATCAGCGCCAGGTAGACCACGACGGTCCGGATGATCTTGTCCAGGACGGAGATGTCGAGGTGCGTGAGGTCGGTCCACATGGCGCTCATGATCGTCGCCGGGGGACGCCACGCTCCTTAGGCTGGCCGCATGTCCAGGGCCGTGACGGTGAAGGTGACCGGCCGGGTGCAGGGTGTCTCGTTCCGCTGGTACGCGCTGCAGGAGGCCGAGCGGCTCGGCGTCCGCGGGTGGGTGCGCAACGAGCCCGACGGCTCCGTGGCCGCTCACGTGGAAGGTGACGACCGGGCCGTCGAGTCGATGGTCGAGTGGTGCCGGAACGGACCGTCGTACGCCGCGGTCAGGCATCTGGCCGTCACCGAGGCGCAGCCCACCGGGGCCGACGCGTTCGACATCCGGTACTGATCGCTCCGGCCGCGCCGGCCGGTACCCTCGCCCCATGCCGACCCCCGTGGCGCCCGCGATCGACGGAGCGACCCACCTCCACTCCGGGAAGGTGCGCGACCTCTACGCGCTGCCCGACGGCCGGTTGCTCATGGTCGCCAGCGACCGCATCTCGGCGTTCGACTTCATCCTCGACACCACCATCCCCGACAAGGGGGAGATCCTGACCCGGATGTCGCTGTGGTGGTTCGAGCGGCTGGCCGACCTGGTGCCCCACCACGTCCTCTCGACCGACGTGCCGGACGCCGTCCGCGGCCGCGCGGTGATCTGCGAACGACTCGAGATGTACCCCGTCGAGTGCGTCGCCCGCGGCTACCTCACCGGCTCCGGGCTGCTGGACTACGGCGCCACCGGCGAGGTCTGCGGCATGGCACTGCCCGCCGGGCTCGAGGACGGCAGCCGGCTGCCGGAGCCGATCTTCACCCCGGCCACCAAGGGGGCGCTGGGCGAGCACGACGAGAACGTCTCGTACGACGCCGTCGTCGCCACCGTCGGTGAGAACGCCGCCGCGTCGCTGCGCGAGCTGACCCTGGCGGTCTACGCCCGGGCAGAGTCGATCGCGCGCACCCGCGGGATCATCCTGGCCGACACCAAGCTCGAGCTCGGACGTCGCGCCGACGACACCCTCGTGCTGGCCGATGAGGTGCTCACCCCCGACTCGTCCAGGTTCTGGCCGGCCGACGAGTGGCAGCCCGGCCACGCCCAGCCGTCGTACGACAAGCAGATCGTCCGCGACTGGTTGCTCTCGCCGGCCTCGGGCTGGGACCGCGCGTCGGGCGAACCGCCGCCGCCCCTGCCGGACCACGTCATCGAGCACACCCGCGCGCGCTACCTCGAGGCCTACGAGACGTTGACGGGCCAGCGCTGGTGAACCACCCCACGAAGCAGCTCGCTGCGCTGGCCGCTCCGCGTGGACCCCGATGAGCGATTTCTCGGTCACGCTCGAGCTGCCGCACCCGCCGTCGGCGCTCTTCCAGTTCCTCGCCGACCCGCACAACCGCCCGCTCTGGCAGTCCACCCTCCGCACGGTCACCGACGTCGACGAAGGCGAGCCGCATCGTGGCATGCAATGGCGCGACGTGACCAAGGTCGGCATCAAGCCGTGGATGGAGATCATCGAGCTCACGCCGTACCGCCTCCTCAGCGAGACCGGCACCTGGCGCGGCGTCGACGGCCTGCTCACCCTGCGGTTCCTGAAGACCCGGCAGGGCACCCGGCTGACCGCCGAGGGTCGGCTCGTCGGACACGGCCCGTTCGCCCTCGCCGCCAGCGTCAGCGGCCATTGGGCTCCCGAGACGGTCCGCAAGGATCTCTTCCGCGCCTCGGAGGTCCTCTCTCACTGACGCCGAAGTGGGAGTTGTCCCGCGCCGAAGTGGGGCTTGTCCGCCTTCCACGTGGGACTGCACCGGCGGACAAGCCCCACCTCGAAGCCGGAGAAGTCCCACTTCGGCGGTCAGGCGAAGGGGTTGGGGCGACCGCCGGGGAGCTGGGCGAGGAGCTCCTGGGCCCGCGCGAGGAGCTTGTGCTCGACCAGCACCTCGTAGCGGGTCGCGACGACCACGCGTACCGAGGAGAAGTCGCGCTGGCCGCGGGTGGCGGCGTACCCCACCAGGGCCCAGACGATCCCGAAGACCACACCGAAGAGGGCGGTCGTGACGATGGTGAGGAACCCGCTGTTGCTGTCGAAGATCGTGAAGAGGATGCCGATGAAGATGCCGAGCCAGAGGCCGGACAGGGCACCGCCGAGGCCCACCTTGTTCGTGGTGAGCCGGCCCGTGATCCGCTCGACCTGCTTGAGGTCGGTGCCGACGATCATGCAGTTCTGGACCGGGAACTCCTTGTCGGACAGGAAATCGACGGCCTTCTGCGCGGCGGCGTACTCGTCGTACACGGCCAGCGACTGCGGGAACTGCAGCTGCAGCAGGCTCGCGCCCTGAAGCCTCGGGTTGCTGCTACCGCCGAGCCCGCCGAGGGGGTTGTTCGTTGACATGACCACAGTGTGCCCGCTCCGGGTGGCGCTGCGTCGAGCGGACCGTCCCGCTCCTTAGACTGACCCTCGTCTGCACTGCTCCGCCGCCACCGAAAGGCACGCCGTGACCCGGTACGTCGTCGACGTGATGCCCAAGCGCGAGATCCTCGATCCCCAGGGCAAGGCCGTGCTCGGAGCGCTGCCACGACTCGGGTTCGAGGGTGTCAGCGACGTACGCCAGGGCAAGCGGTTCGAGATCGAGGTCGACGGCGACGCGGACGACCAGCGGCTCGACGAGGTACGCCGGATGGCCGAGACCCTGCTCGCCAACCCGGTGATCGAGTACTACACGGTGACCGCGGACGAGACGCAGGGCGACGGATGAGGATCGGCGTCGTCACGTTCCCCGGCTCGCTCGATGACGCCGACGCCGCTCGCGCGGTCCGGCTGGCCGGCGGCGACGCGGTCGCACTGTGGCACGGCGAGGCCGACCTCCAGGGCGTCGACGCGGTGGTCCTGCCCGGAGGCTTCTCGTACGGCGACTACCTGCGCTGCGGTGCGATCTCGCGCTTCGCGCCGGTGATGACCGAGGTGATCGCCGCCGCCGAGCGGGGGATGCCGGTGCTCGGCATCTGCAACGGCTTCCAGATCCTCTGCGAGTCCCACCTGCTGCCCGGCGCGCTGACCCGCAACGACCATCGCATGTTCGTCTGCCGCGACCAGCGCCTGCGGATCGAGAACACCCGCACGCCCTGGACCTCGTCGTACGACGAGAACGCCGAGGTCACCATCGTGCTCAAGAACGGCGAGGGAGGGTACGTCGCCGACGGGCCGACCTTGGAGCGGCTCGAGGGGGAGGGGCGCGTGGTCGCGCGCTACCTCGACGTCAACCCCAACGGATCCCTGCACGACATCGCCGGCATCACCAACGAACGCGGCAATGTCGTCGGGCTGATGCCGCACCCCGAGCACGCGGTCGAGGACCTCACCGGCGCCGGCACCGACGGCCTCGGGTTCTTCACCGGCCTCGTGGCTCTGACCGGCGCCGCGAGCAGCTAGCGGCGGCTGCCGGCGGCCAACGCCGCCCAGGTGCCGGGGTTCACGATCCCGGAGGCCGTGCGCTTCGTCGCGATCTGCCACGCGCGCAATGCGGAGTCGGTCCTCCGGGTGAACAGGCCCGTGATCGCGAGGTCGGTCCCGGACGTCGCGGCGTTCAGCGCACGCTGCACGTGCCGCACGGACGGCCCCGTCGAGCCGAACTTCAGCACCGGCTGCGGTCCGGTGACCAGCAGCGACATCCAGCTGCGCCGGCCGAACGACGTACGGACCGGGAGGGCGTGGGTCCGCTGCCAGGTCTGGACGGCGGCCAGCGTCTTCTCGTTGAAGGTGCCGTTGACCTTGCCGGTGTACACCTTCTGCTCCGTGAGCAGGCACTGCAGCGCCTTCACCGACAACGGGTCGGAGCCGGCCTTCACCCGTGGGTAGTCGGTGAGGTCGACGTTCACGCCACCGCAGTGCCTCTCAGGCCCGGCCGCGGGCCGGCCGAGGCTGAGGAAGTCGCGGTCGATGTTGATCGTGACCCCGCCCCAGGTCTCGTTGTGACCGCCGACGTACTGCTTCATCCGGCCGCCCGGGCGCCAGCCGTCGCTGCGGATGTACGACGTGGAGGTGTTCGCGTCGCCGTCCCAGCGGGCGATCCAGATCTGATCAGGCAACTGGTACAGGCCGGGGTTGTTGACTCGTGCCTGGTCCAAGGCCCAGATGCCCGATCCGGCACTGGAGTAGACACCCGACACGTAGTGCAGAGCATGGATCCCGCGCGTCCAGCCGCTCAGGAACGAGAGCGCCGACTTGCGGCAGCGGGCGTTCTTCTGGTCGAAGCCCTCCAGGTCGTACCAGAGCGTGCTCCCCGGGGAGATCCCGAGCTTCTGGGCGGCGGACACAGCGCGCTGCGCCTGGGCCTGTCCCTGCGTGCGGGCCTTGACGTAGTTGCCGTGCTTGCCCGGGTTGTTGCGGATCACCGGATCCTTGCCGTAGCGCGGGAACCTCGGGTTGCACGGCGCCTGCGGGCCGAGCGTGATCGGCAGGAGTTTCCAGCCGTTGCGCAGCTGGGTGCTGACCCAGGTGGGGGTGAGGTGGGGTTGGTCGCGGCACGCGCGCGAGGCACCGGAGGTGTAGATGCCGACGGCCAGGAACGGCGAGTGCTTCAGCCAGGCGTTCATCGCCTTCTGCGAAGGCGCCAGGCACTGGTCGAAGCCGTACCCCCGGAAGCTGCCAGGCGTCACCACGTTCGCCGTGGCGGCCCTCTCCGCCGAGACGGCCGTGGCCACCCCCGCGACGGTGCTCAGGACCGCGGCGACGAGGACGGGGCGGAGGAACATACGGGACTCCCGGAAGGCTGGCGATGTCCCCGTGGCGGGGGGCCGGCCGGAGCCGGGATCCACGGGGACCGCACACCCTAAACACAGGAGTCACACCCGTCACAGAGGTTCGGGGGAACTACATGTTTGTAGTTCCCCCGAACCGGGTGTGAGGGGTGCCGGTCAGGCGGCCTCGGCGAGCTCCGGCTCGAGCGCCTCGGTCACCCGTTCCGGCTCGCGCGGGGTGCGCAGCCCGGTGGCGGCGACCACGAAGGCGGCGAGCGAGAACACCGCCGAGGTGAGGAACGCCGCCTCGAGGCCGGGCACGAGCTGGCCGGGCACCGCGCCGGTCGCGTAGACCGAGACGATGGCCGCCACTCCTACGGCGCTGCCGAGCTGCTGCGTGGTCTGCAGCAGGCCCGAGGCCGACCCGGCATGCTCCGGCTCGACGCCGGAGAGCACGGTCGTGGTGATCGGCATGAAGATGAATCCGGTCGCCAGGCCCGAGATGAGCACCGGCCCGAAGACCGCACCGAAGTAGCTGTCGGTCGCGCTGATCTGGCTGAGCCAGAGGTAGCCGACGACCATCGCCGCCGTGCCGACCAGGATCATCGCCCGCGCGCCCATCCGGCCGATCAGCCACGGGGTGATCCGCGACATCCCGAAGACCGCGAGACTGAACGGGAGGAAGGCGAGGCCGGTGGCGAACGGACCCAGGTCGAGCACGCGCTCGTCGTACTGGACGACCAGGAAGAACATCGACAGGTTCGCGCCGATGACCAGGGCCATGGTGGCCAGGGCGGCGACCCGGCGGCGGTTGCGGACCAGGTGCGGCTGGATCAGGGGGTGCGGGTGGCGAACCTCGGTGCGGCCCAGCACGAGGAGCAGGCCCAGGCCGACGACGAAGCCGGCAATGGTGCGCACCGACAGCCAGCCGTGCTCGGGCGTTCCGATCAGCGACCAGACGATCGCGACCGCGCCCACCGTCGCGGTGACCGCGCCGACGAGGTCGAAGCGGCCGGGGCGCCGCGGGGTCTCGGTCACGTAGCGCCGGGCGAGCAGCAGCACCGCCAGGCCGATCGGGACGTTGATCCACAGGGTCCAGCGCCACGACCCGACGTCGGTGACGACGCCGCCGAGCAGGAGGCCGATGGACGCGCCGGCCGAGGAGACGGCACCGAAGAGGGCCAGGGCCCGGTTCCGTGCGGCCTCGTCGGGCGCGCTGGTGGTGAGCAGGGC
The DNA here is from genome assembly GCF_036493135.1 of Nocardioides sp. Classification (GTDB taxonomy): domain Bacteria; phylum Actinomycetota; class Actinomycetes; order Propionibacteriales; family Nocardioidaceae; genus Nocardioides. Next base: position 28,686 of record NZ_DASXQG010000069.1, read on the forward strand.
CAGGACGCTCGGTGCGGCCATGGCGGCGCCCGCCCCTTGCAGGGCGCGGGCGATGATCAGCTGGGACGGGGTCTGCGCGAGGCCGCCCAACAGCGAGAAGAGAGTGAAGACGCTCAGGCCGATCTCGAACATCCGGAGCCGGCCACGGACGTCACCGAGCCGGCCGCCGAGCAGGAGGAGTCCGCCGAAGGCGAGCGTGTACGAGTTGAGCACCCAGGACAGCGAGGCCGGGCCGAAGCCGAGGTCGGTGTCGATGCGCGGGAGGGCGACGTTCATCACGGCGACGTCCAGCACGAGCATGAGCTGGGCCATGAGCACGATCGCGATCCCCGTGGCGGCCCGGCCGGAGTCGGCCGGCAGCTCCGCCGGGAGGTCCCGGGATGCCTGGGTGGAGCGAGTGGACACTGCAGTGCTGTTGGGACGTGACACGGGAGTGTTGTTCCTTGTCTGGCTCTCCGACGAGGGCCGAGGTACTCTGTAACGGAGGAGTTCTCCGGTTCGAGAACAATATACGGAGACACTCTCCGTTTGGCAAGTGAGGTGGGCTATGCGCGCTGATGCACAGCGAAACCGGGAGCGGCTGATCGAGGCCGCGCGTGAGGTCTTCCGCGAGCAGGGGTACGACGCCTCGCTCGACGAAGTGGCCAAGCGGGCCGGCGTCGGTGCCGGCACGCTCTACCGCCACTTCCCCAGCCGCGACGTCCTGATGGACGCGATCATGCAGAGCTGGGTCGACCGGGTCAACGACTCCGCGGACAAGGTGCTCGTCCACGAGGGCGACCCACGGGACCTGCTGCTTGCGTGGTTCGAGACTTACGTGGGGCTGATCTCCCTGCACAAGGGCGGCCCGGCCAAGATCACCAGTGCGATGGGCGACAAGAACTCCCCGATCATGACAAAGTGCCAGACCCTCGCCGCCGCGACCCAGCGGGTCGTCGACCGGCTCGAGGAGGAGCACGCGCTCCGCGAGCAGATCGAGGCCGTGCAGATGTGCCGCCTCGTCGGTGGCGTCGCCGCCGTGGCCGACAACTCCAACCTCGACCAGGCCGCCATCCGCCCCCTGCTCGAGGTCATCGCCGACGGCATGCTCGTCTGATCGATCGCCCCGACCGGGCCCTTCCTGGCCTATCCGTCGGCGGAACGTCGTACCGGTCAGGCCGAGTTCCGACGATAGGTTGAGCAGGTGCCGCACCCCCTCGACACGGTCGCCCTCGCCGCCGCCGACCCCGGCCGGGAGCAGCCCTGGGCCGAGCTGGGTCTGAAGGCCGACGAGTACGACCGGATCCGCGACATCCTCGGGCGCCGCCCGACGTCGTCGGAGCTGGCGATGTACTCGGTGATGTGGAGCGAGCACTGCTCCTACAAGTCCTCGAAGGTGCACCTCAAGCAGTTCGGCGAGATCGCGCAGGAGACGCCGGTCGGAAAGATGCTGGCCGGCATCGGTGAGAACGCCGGCGTCCTCGACATCGGCCAGGGGTACGCCGTTACGTTCAAGATCGAGTCGCACAACCACCCGTCGTACGTCGAGCCCTACCAGGGAGCAGCGACCGGGGTCGGCGGCATCGTCCGCGACATCCTGGCGATGGGCGCCCGGCCGGTCGCGGTGATGGACGCTCTGCGATTCGGCCCGCTCGAGGCCGGCGGCCATGACTCGGATACCCACCGGGTGCTGCCCGGGATCGTGGCCGGCATCGGTGGCTACGGCAACTGCCTCGGGCTGCCCAACATCGGTGGCGAGGCGGTCTTCGACCCGAGCTACGCCGGCAACCCTCTGGTCAACGCGCTCTGTGTCGGCGTGCTCCGCCACGAGGACCTCCATCTCGCCAAGGCCTCCGGTGCGGACAACCAGGTGATCCTCTACGGCGCGCGCACCGGCGGCGACGGCATCGGAGGCGTGAGCGTGCTGGCGTCCGAGACCTTCGACGAGACCGGTCCCGCCAAGCGGCCGAGCGTCCAGGTCGGCGACCCCTTCATGGAGAAGCTGCTCATCGAGTGCACGCTCGAGCTCTTCGCGGCCGGTGTGGTCGCCGGCATCCAGGACCTCGGCGGCGCCGGCCTCTCCTGCGCGACGTCCGAGCTCGCCAGCGCGGGCGACGGCGGCATGCGCGTCTCGCTCGATCTGGTCCCGCTCCGCGACTCCTCGCTCGCTCCGGAGGAGATCCTGATGAGCGAGTCGCAGGAGCGGATGATGGCCGTCTGCGAGCCGGGGGACGTGGAGCGGTTCCTCGAGGTCTGCGCGAAGTGGGATGTGGAGGCCGTCGTGATCGGCGAGGTCACCCAGAGCGGGCGGCTCGAGATCGAGTGGTACGGCGCGACCGTGGTCGACGTACCCCCGCGGTCGGTGGCGCACGACGGGCCGACGTACCGGCGGCCCCTCGCCCGCCCCGACTGGCAGGACGACCTCCAGTCCGACGTGGCCGAGGCGCTGCCGCGACCGGCCGACGACGCCGAGCTGCGCGAGACCGTGCTCCGGCTCGCCTCCTCGCCCGACCTGTGCGACAAGTCGTGGATCACCGACCAGTACGACCGCTACGTCCAGGGCAACACCGTTCTCGCCCAGCCGTCCGACGCCGGCATGGTGCGCGTCGACGAGGGCACGCATCTCGGTGTCGCGGTCGCCACCGACGGCAACGGACGCTTCTGCAAGCTCGACCCGTACGCCGGTGCCCAGCTGGCACTGGCCGAGGCCTTCCGCAACGTCGCCTGCACCGGTGCGATGCCGCTGGCCGTCTCCGACTGCCTGAACTTCGGATCGCCGGAGGACCCGGCGGTCATGTGGCAGTTCGCGGAGGCGTGCCGCGGGCTCAAGGACGCGTGCCTCGCGCTGGGGGTCCCGGTCACCGGCGGCAACGTCTCGCTCTACAACCAGACCGGCGAGACCGCGATCCTGCCGACCCCGGTGGTGGCGGTGCTTGGCGTGATCGACGACGTACGCCGCCGTACGCCGACCGGCTTCGTGGCCGAGGGCCAGACGATCGTCCACCTGGGCCAGACCCGCGAGGAGCTGTCCGGTTCCGAGTGGGCGCACGTCGTACACGGCCATCTCGGCGGATGCCCGCCGCGCGTCGACCTGCTCGACGAGGCGAATCTCGCGCGACTGCTGGTGGAGGCCGCGCGTGGTGGCTACCTGACCAGCGCCCACGACATGTCCGAGGGTGGGCTCGCGCAGGCGTTGGTCGAGTCGTGCCTGCGCAGCGGCGTCGGTGCCACCGTGTCGCTGCTGGGCGACCCGTTCGTCGGGCTCTTCTCCGAGTCCGCGGCCCGCGCGCTCGCGACCGTCCCCGATGACCGGGTCGACTCGTTCCTGACGATGGCCGCGAGCCTCGGTGTACCCGCCGGCCCGATCGGCCGCACCGGCGGCTCGTCCCTGATCGTCGCCGACCACCTCGAGATCCCGCTCGACGAGCTGTCCGCCGCCTGGAGAGGCACGCTCCCGGGGGCATTCGGGAACTGACGGGGCGACTGTCATATCGGCGCGATCGCGCGGTTACGACAGTCCGCGCGGCGATCTGCGTGTCACAACGGCGCGATCGCGCTGATGCGGCAACCCGGACAGGGGCCACCTGACCCTGCCGGTCCACGGTCGTGGGCGTCATGCTGGCCGCATGATCGACCACTTCGGCATCAACTGCGCAGACCTCGACGCGGCCAAGACGTTCTACGACCGCGTGCTCGGCACCCTGGGCTACACCCGGCAGCTGGACTTCGACGTGGCCGTCG
>NZ_DASXQG010000070.1:0-82196 GCF_036493135.1 Nocardioides sp.
CCGTCCGCCTCAGCGAAGACCATCGTCTCGATGGCCTTGGCGGCGTCCCAGGTGAGCGTCGGAGCGAGCACCTTGATCATGCGAACAGCTCCTCGTCGCCGGACGGCGGGGCGGGTGGCACGAAGATCTCGTCCGCTGTCAGGGCGGGTTCCGCCTCGTCCTCGACGGACGCCGGTGCCACCGCCTCCGGCGCGGTGACGTCGGCGAGGAACGTGTCGAGGTCCGCCTGTTGGCCGCCCGCGGCCAGGTACTCGTCACTGAACTGCTGGAGCGCGTCGGGCACCACCGCGTCCGGGTCAGGCGGAGCCGGTGGCGGCGAGCCGTCGGCGTTCGCAGCGGGTGCCGGGCCGGTCGCGGCCGCCCTTTGCGAACCGAAAGACACCGTCCGGTACTGCGTCGCGTTGGAGACCGCGACGTCCACGTCGATGACCGAGGCGAGCGCAGCGATGTTCATCGTCGCCCACTGCGGGTCGCTGAGGTCGGCGTTGCCGGCGGTCATGTCAGCAGCGGTGATCACGACGGGCTCGGTCGTGTCATCGTCGTCGCTGGACGTGATCACCGCGCTACGCACTGGAAGGGCGGTGGCGAAGGCCGTCTTGAAGACCGAGTACACCTCGCCGAAGAAGAACTCATCCTTCGTCGAGTCCAGCGTCGCGTTCGCGGCGCGGCTGTTGATCACCGAACCCGTCGCGATGTCCTTGATGAATTTCAGGTCCGCCTTGTGGGTGAAGGTGTCGCGGGCGGTCGGCCACTGCGCGGTCTGAGTCGCGTGGATCGACGTCGCGCCCCACAGCACGGACCAGGTCCGGGCGAGACGGTGCTGGACCTTGCCGTCCTTGAGCCGGAAGACCGCCACCCGGATCGGCGCCGACACCTCTCTCGGCCCACCGAACAGCTCGCCGAGCGAGGTCAGGAACGCCGTGTCGCGACCCACGTCGCAGCCGTAGAGCACGATCCGCGTCTTCGGGGTGACCGCGCCGCTGCCCGGGGGCTGCAGCGATCCCGCCGACTTCGCGCGCGCGTCGAGGACGGCGTTGCCGAGGGAGTCTCGCATCGTCACGCCGCCGGCGGCCTCATCGGTCTTGCGCAGCGGCATGTCCATCCCGCCCATACCGGTGGCGTGGCTGACGATGTTGATCGTGTCGAACACGGCCGATGGACTTGCTGCGGCGCGCCTGGTGAGCTCGTCGAAGACGCTCTCCAGGCTCAGTGCTCTCTTCCCCGAGGCCGGCCCGACCGCCGGGATCGATACGCCTCGCTGCAGGACGAATCGCTTCGCCAGCGCGTAGTACTTGTTGGACGAACCGGCCGGGTCGGTTCCGGCGAGGAACAGGATCTCGCTCACCACGCGCCTCCGGCCTCGATCGCGACGTCGAACTCCAGGCCACTGGAACCGGGGCCGCGTCCAGCTCTGACGCTGCGACCCGCCCAGACATGACGGCCACCGTCGGCGGAGCGGGCGAGGAACCAGCGTCTGGTCACCACCACGCCGTCGGGCGGCACCTCCTCCTCGTGCAGCGGCGCGCCGCGTAGCTCTCGCAGCACGCTCGAGCGCGGCTCGACGGTGTGGAGCTCACCGGCGGAGTCGGGTCTCGGCAGCACGGCCTCGACGAGCACGACCGCCCGCAGCGACCCCTCGTCGTGGACCGGCACGAACGGCACCCAGTGAGGGGGCACGTCGGTCATGAGCCGGTAGAGCAGCTCGGCGCCCTGCGGCCAGGGTTCGGCCGGGCCGAGGCCGGCGGTGTAGGCGGCGACGAGGTCCTGGGTGTCACCGGCGTCGTCGGTGACGATCTTCTCGAGGCCCCAGACCAGGTTCGCGTTCTCGTCGCGCACGAACGCGACCTCCTCGACGACCGGGCCGCTCAGGGCGCCGGGGGCTGTCGCCGGCAGCACGAGGCGTGCCCGATTCGTGCCTGGCCCGCTCGGGGTGAACACGGCCCAGCTGGACAGGTCGGCGGCCGCGATCAGCTGCTTCACGCCGAAGGTGTCCACCGCGACGAGATCGTCGACTGAGGCGATCGTCCCGGAGCTGACTGGCGTCGGGAAGACGAACCAGTCGTTGCCGTACACGGTGCTGAACTCCACCAGCGCGAGACGCGACAGGTCGTGGGTGGACGCGTCGACGCGCGCCAGGGACAGCCGCGCGTCCTCGAAGGCCCAGTAGCGGTTGTCCGGCATGCCTGGGAAGCGGATCGGTGTGGGGACGCGACGTACCAGCGGCGCATCCCCGGTCGACGCCAGCGCCGCCCCAGCCTCGGTGAGGTCGAGATCCGGCACGTCGATGGCGTCGCGGGTGTGTTCGGGCGCGCCCAGCACCAGCTGTCCGTCGCTCGCCAGACCGAACCGTCGCTCGAGGCGCTTCGGATCCCAGCTGGACGGCCCGAGCCCGAAGGTCGTGGCCGCCCACCGTGCGACGGCTCGCAGTGGCCCCTCCGCCGTGCTCCACTGGGCGTCGCTGAGGCCGAGCACGTGCGCGGCGCCCCCAGACGACGCGTTCGTGACCGCGAGCGTCGCGGCGAGCCCGTCGCAGAAGCGCTCGGACGCACGCGCGAGGAGCACGTCGTCGGTTCCGGAGACGTCCAGCGGCAACGCCGCGCGCAGCGCGTCGTTGACGTCGCCCGGCACGGCGGCAGCGACGCGACGACCCGCGTCGACGCGGTCCCGGAGACTGTGCGACGGCCCGGCCGACTCGCCGGCGACGACCGCCTCGAGCACGTCGGAGGCAGGGTCGTAGGGCACGATCTGGTCGCCGTCCGCGCTCCAGCCGTCGATCGGGTGGTCGACGATCCGGAAGTCGACGCGGATCGGGCTGCCGGCGTCCTCGCCCGCGAGCTCTCCGTACTGTCGCTGCCGCGCGAGCATCCACAGCGGGTCGGCGACGACGGCGGCGAGCGCCTGGCCGGGGTCGCCCTGCCGACTGATCGGCTCGACCCGGTGCATCGCGTACACGGTCATGACGGGGACTCCGTCCATCGCCAGCGGGCGGGCTCGACCGCGGTGGCGGCGACGATGTCGCGCCAAGACCTGGCGTCGTCCTCGTCGAAGTCGTAGATATAGACCGCCGGCAGCAGTCGCGGAATGCGTTTCGAGGCGTCGAGGTCGACGAGCCGACAGTCGGCGAGCTCCAGCGCCTCGTCCACCAGGCCGAACAGGGAGTTGCGGGTCCACTCCTCCGTCCCCGGTACGCCGAGGAGGATCGTGTTCGGGGCGCGCGAGTTCGGGGCTGGGAGGTTCGCGCTCACCGCGCCGGAGGCGACGCGATCCGGGACGACCTCGGACCAGGCGTCGAGCTCGATCCCGGTCACCGCGCCGTCGAGCGCGCCCGGCCCGATGGCGACGATGCTGGTCACCGGCGTGTCGCCGAGCGGGAGCGGCTGGACGTCGCCGACCCAGGACCGGGTGGCCGGCACGGTCTCGCGGTAGGGGAAGACCGGTTCCTGCGCGGCCACGAGGGGTAGCTCGGCGATGCCGGTGAGCTCGTCGAGCAGCGTCGCCTCGTCCAGCTCCCGAGCCGCGTCGCGCACCCGGGCGGAGTCCTGCACCCACCCGGCAAGGGCGGCACGATCCACCCCGAGGGCAGCCTGGTCGGCGGCGCTCGTCCGGATGGACTCCGGGACGGTGACGGTTGCTTCGAGCACCGGCGCTCCGCCGAACATCGCCGCCGCGGCAGCCACCGGGTCGGTCGCCGCGGCGGCGGCGTCCCGGCGTCGCGCGACCTCTGTGTCGGTCTGCGCGCCGGGCGGTGTGACGACCCCGAACAGCCGGGCGTTGGATGCGGTGAGCAGGGCGCGGACGGCCGATACCGCGGCGACGAGATCGTCCGCCGCGACCCGGGTCGAGGTCGCGCCCTGGAGGCCGAAGCTCGTCGGCGACAGGGGAGGCCTGCCCGCCAGCGCGCGGTGCCACGCGGCGGCCCGCCGGAGCAGCGTCAGCAAGTCGGGGTCGCGGAGCCCGTCCAGGCCGATTCCCGTCGCGACCCGGCCGTCCCCGCCGCCGTCCGCCGTCGTCGGCAGCCCCGAGGCGACGAGAGCGCTCGCGGTGAGCAGTGGAAACAGCTGCGCTCCCTGGCTATCGGCCGCGTCCGCGGCGAGGTCGAGTGCCGACAACCCGAGGGAGGCCAGCGGGACGGTGGCCAGCTCGTAGCCGTCCCGGTCGACGACGCGCACCGCGACGCCGTCCAGCGGCCCGAGGCGGTTTGCGACGAAGGAGTCGGTTCGCGGGGCGAGCACGGCGCGCGGCGTCGAGCTCGCGTAGCCGACAGGGCGCGGCTCGTGCCCCGGCATCAGGAGCATTCGCTGTTCGATTCCGGTGCCGGCCCGCGGAGTGGTGACGACGTCGTAGGCGTCCGGCGGCGGCGCGGCGCGGCCGATCACATCCGTCGCCGCGGCCGCACGCTCGAAGTTCGAGCCGCCGAGCTGGAACAACGCCTCACTGAGGTTCAGGTCGGCGAACGCGTCGAGCGCACCGATCGCCCCCGCCACCGCGTCGGCCAGCGCGGTGTTGGCTTCGTCCACCAGACCGGCCCGCTCGGGGCCCGGCACGGACGCGTAGGCGTCCGCGATCGCCGGGGCGAGCTTCGCAGCGACAGCGCCGGGGGTCGCCAGCTCCTCGTCGGCGAGCGTCCAGCCGTTCACGACGAGCCGTTCGTCAGCGAGGTTCTCGGCGGCGTTCTCCAGGGTCCGGATGCGCAGCGGGTACTGCCTGCGAAGCTCGAAGACCAACCAGTCGGCCTCGACACCGCGCGTCGTGAAGGCCTCGTGCAGCGACCGCTCGACGCGGTAGCCGAGCAGCGCTCCGAGCTGCTGCCCCTGCCGCATCCCCTGCGCCAGCCCGAGGGCGAGCCGGACGCGGTCCGAGTGGAGGTCCACCGCGAAGGGAGCGGTGCCGGCCCCCGCGCCGTGCTCGTTCCACACCGCGCGCAGCACCCCTGCGGTCGCCGCGTGCCGCACGGACGGCGCCAGCAGACAGCCGCGGTTGCGTGCGTCGGTGAACACTCCCTGACGGTCGGCTAGCTCCTCCAGTCCCTGCGCGCCGAAGCCGCTGACATGTCCCCACGCGCCGAGCTGGATCCCGGCCGGTTGTTGTGCGCGCAGTGCGGCCAGCCGTCGCGAGGCCAGCGAGGTGACCCAGGCGTCGTACCGGTGGGATGCGGAGTCGATCACCTGCCCGGCGACGAGGGCGCGCAACCCGACCGGGATCGCGTCCACCTCGGCGAGCGACGCGGAGAAGGCGCGGACGGCGTCCGCCGCGAGGTAGGTGCCGAGGTCGATGGGATGGGCGCCGAGATCGATGTCCGTGACGAGCTGGCCGACCCACTCCGCAACGGAACCGCTCGCACCGTTGTCGAGGTCCACCGTGGCGGCGAGCTTCTGGGTGGTCGTCATCGGCGAGCTGACGGCCACCTCGGTATTCGTGCTGACCGCTGCCTCGGCCAGCGTCGGGAGGGACACTCCCAGCGGCCTCGCGACTTGCACCTCGTCGAAGACGTGGGACGCGACCAGCTTGTCGTTCACGGCGTTCTCGACGACCTGCAGCGCAGCGTTGCGGAGCAACAGCCCGAGGACGCTGGTGGCGTCCTTGGGCCTGGGGTCGCGGATGTCGAAGGTCGTCTCCCCCTCCACCGAAATCGGCAGGCGGAGGGGCGCGGTCGCGTCGACGAAGTAGTTGCGCGCGGCCAGCGGGATCGCGTCGCCAGTGAGACCGATCTCTGCGACGAGGAGGACGTCTGCGGCGGTGTCCGTGACCCCACCGGGACCGATGATCCCGGACGCCGCAAGGGCGGTGTGCGAGTAGAGCGCGACAGCGCTGCGGATCCGGACCCGGCTCGACGCGGGTTCGAGGCCGAGGATGTCCAGGCCGTGCGGCGCGTCCGGGACTCCGGCCAGCCACAGCTCGCGGATGCGCGGGAGGAGACCGGTCAGCCAGGCGACGAACGCGTCGTCCTCCACCGCCTCGGCGCGGGGTGGCTGCACCGGCAGGATGCCGTAGGGCTGGCGACCCAGCCGGAGCACCGGTAGCGGGCCGCCGGGGCGCAGGTGCTCGGTGACGTGACGGTAGACCGCCGGCAGCTGGGCTGCCTTGAAGGCCGGCACGGCGAGCTGGCGCAGGTAGGGCCCCCAGGTCGCCTCGAACAGGGCGCGCTGCATCGCGCCCTGGCCGGAGACCGCGCGCGTCTCGGAACCGGGCAGCCCGGCGAGGGCATCCAGGGGAAGGCCCAGGGCCATGCCGAGGACCGCGGCGTCCGAGTGCTCGTCCGGGGCCGCCGACGACGCCGGGTCGAGCGCCGCCGCCGGCGGCCGGAAGTCGACGCCGGACGGGCTGTCGGACAGGTTGTTCGTCGGTGTCCCGGGTGCGATGATCCCCGCGCCGTGGCTGACCTGCTGGTCGGCGATCAGGTCGGCGAGCAGGGAAGCGGACTGCTCGGCCGTGAGCGAGACGGTGATGCCGACGACGGTGACGTCGACGATCTGCGTCGCCCCCTGGAGGTCGATGTCGAGCGCGAGCCCGACGTCCACGGCCGCCTGGAAGTCCGAGAGCCAGGCCAAGCCGCCCTGCAGCGTGCCGTCCCCGTCGAGCAGACCGGACGAGGTCGGTCCCCAGTCGATGCCGACCTCCACCTCGTCAGGGACGGGCTGGCCCTGGGCATGGAGCTCGCCCTGCTCGGTGCGGACCCGGGCCAGGAACAGGTCGGGCAGCGCACGGGCGACCGCCGGGCCGGCGGTCCCGGCGGGGCGGAGCTGCAGCTCAGGCGTCACGCCGTCGGCGCCGGGACGCGTCTGCTCCCGCACCCAGATCGCACGGTAGAGGCCGACCCGGGCGGTAAGGCGGTTCCAGGCCGATTCGGTCGCCTCATCGCCGCCGGCGGCGGCGTCGGACCAGTACGCCTTCCCTGCGGTGAGCTCGTTGTCGTCGAGGAGCGGCTCGTGGTCGTCGACGTGGACGTCGTCGGGGAAGATCCGCAGCTTCAGGTGCCCGTCGAGCAGGCGGGTCTCCAGGCGCACCGGGAGCAGTGCGATCGGCACCGACTCGTCGACGCCCTCGAGCGGAGCATCCGCGTCTGGAGCGCCGCCGCCCCCGACGAAGACGGGCGACTCCCTGACGCCGCCGGTGAAGCGATCGGACGCGGTGCGCAGGTCGGCGCGGGCCTTCGCGAGGCTGGTGACGGCGTCCTCGCGCGCGTCGGTCGTCCTCGCGATCGCGTCGGCGTCCCCGACGCGGCGGGCCTCGGCCAGCTGCCCGTCGAGGGCGGTCACGGCACTGCGCCGCGCGTCGAGTGCGGCGCGGGCTGCACCGAGGTGCGTGCGAAGCGCGGCGAAGTCGGTCACTCGTCCTCCTGCGGGGGCAGCAGGTCAGTCGCGGGGATGCCGCGGCGGAACGGGAACTGGAGGGTGATCCACGCCTGAGTAGCCGCGTCCGCGCCCCAGGCGAAGGACGAGCCACCGCCGGTCCCCTTGGGAAGGGACCTGCCGAAGCTCGTCGCGGTCAGGAAGGTGCCCCGGCCCAGCGTGGCCCCGGCCCAGGAGGCGTCGTTCCAGGTGTCGCCGGTCCAGGCGGGCCCGTCCGCGTCGTCCAGCCCGAACCGGGGCTCGGAGACGTGCTCGGAGAAGAAGAACCACCAGGCCGCGTCCGCATCGTCCTTCGCGGCGAGCACCACCGGCAGCGTCAGTGCGGTGAATCCTGCGACCAGGACGTCAGGCTCGAGCAGGCCGCGGAAGTCGGGGTCGACCGCAGGCTCGGCCATCCGCCGGGTGCCGTCCTGGAGCACCGTGTGCCCGGCCTGGATGATGAGGGAGGGGTAGCGATGGATCAGCTCGCCCTTGATCACAAGGACCAGCGGGTCGTCCCCGGCGTCGCCCGACACGGTCTGCAGGCCGGCCAGCGACAGGGTCGCGGCGCGGTGCAGCTCGTGCTTGAGGTCGTAGTGGTCGCTGACATCGGAGGTGAGCCTTCGCGACCAGAACTGGCGAGCGTAGGTGGCCCGCTGGTCGGTCGGGTACTCACGCCACAGCAAATCGCGCGCGAGCTCGTGGTTGACCCCGACGAGCAACGCGCTGATGAAGCTCCGGTTGGACGTGGCCAGTGTCGTGGTGTCGGGCGGTAGCTCGTCGAGCCCGGGCAGTAGCCAGTCGTGCGAGATCGCCGCGAGGTCGTCGAAGGTCGGCTCCGACAGGTCGGGCGCGGGCATGATGTCGTCGAAGGAGCCGGCCAGCGTGCCGGGCAGGGCGGCGATCCGGCTGTTCACCGCCGCGCGCAGGGTCGTCCGCGGGTCGAGGGCGCTGAGCACGGAGGCGCGCAGGCCGTCGAGCCCCCTGGCCAAGGGCTGCGGCCCGCCGCTGTCCGGCGGGCGGACGAACCGGTCGACGATGCCCTGGAGGGTGCCGACGAGCTCCGCGCGAACCGTCGACATGGCCCCCGCGCTGAGCCCGAGCGACTCGACGACCGTCGACGCCGGAGTGAAGGTGCCGGCGACGATCTGGTCGAACACCTGCTCGTCCAGCGTTGTCGTCGCCCGCCCGGTGGCGGTGAGGTCCTGCAGGGCACCGACGTCGATCACGACCCGGTCCCCCATCGTCCGCACGATCGAGGAGTTGTCGCGCAGCACGTCGATCGCGTCGCTTGCCGTGATCCCGTGCAGCTGCGGCAGATGGCTCGCCACCGGACCGTGGCCGCCGTGCGGCGCGACCGGGTCGGCGGGGGTTGCGGGGGTTGCGGGGTCGGTGACGGCCCGGCGGACGAGACTCGCCGGGAGCAGCCCGAAGCTGCTGGCGAGTAAGTCGGGGTCGAGCGTCGGACTGGCGAGGGCCGACGCGACCGTCGCCTCCTCCGGCAACGCGAACCCCTGGGTGCCGCCGATCGCGTCGAGCTTCGTCCCGGCCTCGGCCGGCGTCAGGGCGGACACGTCCAGTTCGGACACCAGGGCGCCGAGGACCTGCACCAGCCGCTCACCCGGCCAGATGGAACTGGGCGGGCTCGACTGCTCGATCCCGTCCAGCTGGACCGCGGTCGTGTACGGGTGGACGTCGGTCGAGCGCTCGCGCACGGCTGCGACGGACACCGCGCCGGACCACGCGGGCGGCGCGAACGCCCCCCGGGTACGCGTCTGCCGACGCAGCTCGACCGAGACCGCGGCGGCGGTCACGCTCGAGGTGGCCAGCGCGCCGCGCACCGTCTGGTCGGACGTCACGGCGGTCTTGGCGAGCACCGGCGCTGCGGTGGCCAGCAGCATCCCGGAGTCGAGCGTCGCTATCCACCTCGTGTAGAGCCTCAGGCTCGCCCCCAGCGACAGCTCGGCACGGCGGCGCAGCCGGTTCGCGGCCAGCACGTCCCCGACCTGCTTCCAGGCCGACTCGGCGTAGTGGTCCTGGTCCCGCCGGACGATCTCCGCCCCAAGCCCGGCCGCAACCCTCAGGCGCGGGTCGACATTGAGGTGGGCCAGCCAGGGAGGCGCCGCGCCCGCCCCGATCGCTCCGGCCGAGCCGACTGCGCCAGCCGCGAGCTGGCCGTAGACCGGCGGCCCGACACGTGGCGACTCGGCGTCCGGCCCGGTGACGAGCGCCAGGTCGTACCCGGCGTCGGCCAGGCGCGACAGGAGGGTCGTGGCGTAGTCGGCGCCCACGAGCGGACGGATCGGCTCGTCCTGCTCGGCCGGCGGACGCAGCGCGACGTGCATGACAAGGTCCGCTCCCGCCACTGCCGGGTCGTCGGGAACCGGTGACGGCAACCCGGCGAGAGGGTGGTCGATCCGCAGGCGCCGACGTCCCATCCCGTCCGGGAGCGGCATCCCGTGCAGCCGGCGGACGAGCGCCTCGAAGTCGCCGTTGTCGCCGGTGGAGAAGGTAAACGAGTGGTACACCGGCAGGACCACGGTGCCGCCACCGGGCGCCCACGCGTACGTGCGGGCGGTGCGGATCGCGTCCGCCTGGTCCGTCTCGCCGACACCCGCCAGACGCGCGCTTTCCAGGGTCGGCACGACACAGGCCAGCCAGTCGCGGTCCGGCGCCAGCCGGCGGGGGCTGATCAGCCGGGCGAGGGAACGTCCCGGGTCGTCGGGAACGACGTCGTCGCCGAGGAACTGCACGTGGCTCCACAGCCAGGACTCCGACGGGTCGGGCAGCTCGTCCGCGTCGACCGTGAGCCGCAGCCCGGTATCGGACTGCTGCATCGGCAGCTCCGCCGGGAGCGTGTCGGTGACGTCGACCACGACAAGGGCGAGCCACGGCTCGATACGGCCGTTCTGCGCGGGACGACTGAACAGCCACGGCACGTCCGGAGAGTCGAACTCGACCAGCGGAAGGTAGTTCGGTTCGACGCCGCGCGAGCCGTCCCTCGGCCAGCTGCGGACGACCTGGGTCGCCGGGATGCCGACGACGTCGGCGGCCGTGAGCATGTCGAGCGAGCCCTTCGCCTGCCCGTTGGAGCCGGGGACAGTGACGACCAAGTCAGCGATGCCGGAGTCGGTCGGCTGAAAGCCACGCGTCGCGTGGGTCGCATAGGTGTACCGGGCCAGGCTCAACGGTGCATCAGCTCCGCCTCGTAGTCGGCGAACACCGCGACGTCGGCGTCCCGCAGCACCGAGACACCCAGGACGTCCGACGCGGCGACGAAGGAGACACCGGCCGCAGGCCCGCTCTCCGATGGTGCGACGACGTAGGCCGAGTCCTGCAACCCGATGCCCAGCGGGGTTGGTTGGTGCAGCTGGGCGAGGTGGGCCGCACCGACGGCGCCCAGGTGGTTCCACTCGAAGACGGCTACGTCGATCGTGGTGAACAACCGCGGCCCTACCGGCACGGGGTCGCCGATCTCCTCCTCGTACACGACGTCGACCGAGATGGTCGGTCCCACCCGCCAGGCGAGGTCCTGCACCACGACCCCGGATGCCATGGCGACGAACGCTTCCTTGGACAGCCGCTCGTCGTCGCTGAGCTCGAAGTACTGCGCACGCGCGAAGCTCTCGGTCACGGGCGTGGAAGGCAGCCCGCCCGAGGCAACGGCCAGGCTGACCGGGTTGGGGCCGGTGACGGGGTTGGTGCCGAATCGCTCGAGGGTCACGTCGAGGGGGGCCACCGTCTGGCTCAGCCGCACCGCTCCGAGGGGGTGCAGCCCGGAGGCCCGGTCCCGGACACGCACGACCTCTGAACCTCGCGCGGGCGCGAGCGCCGTCCAGCCCGCCGCAGCGTCGCCCGCGTCCGCCGCGGCTTGGCCGGCGAGGCCCGCCAGGACCTTCGCGGCCACGTCGACCGCCGGACCCGCGGTGAGCGGTGCCGTGCTGTCCCCCCACTCGATGTCGAGCGTGCCGGACACCGAGAAGAACAGGATGTCGATGCTGACGTGCGCGCGGGCGTGCCAGTGGCCCGGTCCCTCGAGCAGCACGGTGACCGGCACGGAGAGGAGGTCGTCACCGTCATAGGTGAGGGCGAAGGCACCGGTGATCTCCGCGATGAAGGAGAAGCGCGGCTCCGTGTGGATGAGCACGTCGGCGGTGAGCGAACCACGCGCCCCGAACGGGCCGATCTTCGCGGTGACGTACAGGCCGCCGCCGAACTGCACCGTCGAGGCGGTCAGGGCGAAGTAGGCCTCCGCCCGGATCGACAGGATGGCCGAGGGCGCGAAGGAGACCGACAGTCGCTTCAGCTCCTTCTGCGGGCGGGCGCCGTCGTACCTCGGGTTGAAGCCGCCCGCGGAGAAGATGAAGCCCGGCGAGCCCGCCTGGAGCACGAGGTCGCCCTGGACCTCGAACATCGCGATGTGCGACTTGACCAGGGACGCCGCGAAGTACAGGTCCCCGGTGCTGAAGTCGACGACGCCGATGAAGTCCGCCCGGATGTCGATGATGGCGGCGTCGGGTGTGGGCAGGGCGACCCGCACCGCTCCGATGATGGCGCCGACGACGGGGTCGGGGAAGGTGAACACCAGACCGGCGGAGATGGTCACGAAGGGTGTGGGCCGCCCCCAGCCGAGCTGCAGGATCGGGCCGACGACGTACTGGCTGCGGCGGGCGGGGAAGGCGTTCTTGACGCTGGCGATGATCTCGGGTGCCCGGGCGGCCAGATCGTCCGGGAACATGATGTCCTCGAGCTTGCCGGCACGGACGAGATCGGTCAGTGCCGCCGCGTCGAGTGTGCGGTTGAAGCCGAAGACTCCGCCCACGCCGGTGAGCTGCAGCCCCATGAACAGCTCGATGCCGGGCTGGAACGACGCCGAGATGACGACGACGAACGAGATCGCGCCGTCAACGGTGCCGAAGATGCCGACCGCGCGAACGGTCAGGTGGACCGCTCCGAGCTTGAGTGCGAGCTCGAGCGCTCCCTCCGCACCGTCGTCGGTGAGGGCGAGGAAGCCACCGCCCCCGATCACCGGGGTGTCGATGGAGATGCCGATGCCGGTCGGCATCTTGAGGGAAGGCGAGGCGATGTCGAGCGGGCCGACGTTGCCGCCACCGTCGGAGCGAACGATGACCGGCACGTTCATCCCGAGACCCGCGATGCTCACCTTCAGGGGCCCGAGCGCGACGGCAACCGACCCGGCCGTGCCCAGCTCGACCCGTCCGGACGAGGTGGCGATCGTCGTGTTCAAGGCGGTGATCGACAGCCCGGGCAGGCGGACCGAACCTGGCCAGGTGACCGAGAAGCCGACCCCACCCTCGAAGTGCACGCCGTGCTCGTCCACCACGACCACGAAGGCCCCCTTCAACGTGATCCCGTCGGACGGCAGCACCAGGCCGAGCACTGGTCCGAGGGCGTCGGAGGACACGATGCCGTCCAGCGTCCCGAAGCCGCCGCGAACGCTCCAGACCCCCGAGCCTGAATCCAGGGTGGCCTCCAGAACCGGCTGCCCGAACTCGAGCCGCAGTCCACCCGGGTCGCCGAAGGCCCACGACGAGGTGGTCGGATCGATCCCCAACGTCACCTTCGGGGTGATGCCGAACGGCGTGACCGTCCCCCAGCCGGTGATCGCGACACCCACGTCCTGCGAGCCGTCGACGGTCAGCCTCGCGATGGAGCCCAGCTGCAGCGGCTTCGTGATCCCGGGAACCCGCGCGACGGCGGCGGCGAAGTCGGGCGGATCGGCGGATGTGCCGTACAGCTCGACCGTCAGCGGGAAGGGTTCGTCATAGGCGTCGGCGGCGAACCTCAGGACGATGCGCTGGAGCAGGACGGCGGCGTCCGGTACCGCGGCGGTGAGCTCGGCCGGCAACGGCTCGTCGACGACGGGGATCGTCACGATCGAGCTGGTGCGGACGCCGGTGAGGATGCCGGCGACGGAGATGTCGACGGTTCGGCGGAGAGTCTTGGCGCGGTCCCAGACGAAGGCGGTCGGGTCGTCGATGACCGACTGGACGAGCTCGACGATCGGCATGTCCGGCGCCGACAGTCCGACCCCGCGCAGGAGGGCCCAGACGGACGGGGTGAGGGCGCGGATCGCGTCGTCGAGCGCTGTGGCGACCAGGGTCTGCAGCAGCGCGCCGACGTCGCTGAGGACGGCCACCCCGCCGATCCGCGCGAGCTCGGCTGCGTCCGCCGTGCCGGGAGCCACCGGTGGCTGCGGCAGCGTGACGGTCTCGAGGGTGTCGATGAGGTCGCCGATGCCCTTCCAGGCCTGCGCGACCGGTCCGATCAGCTTCGCCGCGTCGGGATGTCCGGATTCGAGCTCGGTCACCGCGGACTCGATCGCCGAGCTGACGGCGGTGATGTCGCCCTGGCTGCCCTTGAAGGCGTTCGCCGCGGTGTCGGCCGCGTCCCCGGTGAAGCCGAAGCGCGCGACCAGCTCGTCGATGCGCGCCTCGTCGGCCAGCGAGTGGGTGACGGAGTCGATCGTTCGCGTCAGCAGCGCGCCGACCGCACCGTCCAGTCGCTGCGCGTCACCGGCCATGATCTGCCACCGCTGGACGGCTGCTCCCGAAATCCATCCGAAACGCTACTGCGGAAACGCGCGGGACCGCTAGGGCCGTGCCTTCACTGCCAGCATCGGGCATCGCGCGTCGAGCAGAACGTTGGAGGCTTCGCCTGGCAGCGGGCTGGGAGCTCGCCTCGTCGTGAGTTGGCCCCGATCGACCGTCTGGGTCAGGCCATGCTTCAGGTGGCGGAGGATGCGGGATTCGAACCCGCGAGGGCTTGCACCCAACCCGCTTTCCAAGCGAGCGCCATAGGCCACTAGGCGAATCCTCCGTCGAGGAGGTTACCCAAGCGCCGACCGGCCCACGAAATCGCTCGAAACCCCTCGGACGTCATACGTTCTGGCTGCTAGAACGACCAATTCGTATGACGTCCCCGGAGGTTCCGCCGCTTTGGCCGGCCGTCACCGGCTCGCCTAGACTCGCGGGCAACCCCCCATGCGGCGGCATCTCACCGAACTCCCCCAGGGCCGGAAGGCAGCAAGGGCAGGCGGGCTCTGCCGGGTGCGTGGGGGGCCTCCTCATGTCCCGGGTCCGCATGCGTTCGACAACGCCCGGGACGGGTCTAGCATCCGGTCGTGTCGTTCCTCGACCTGGCGATCGTGTGCACGGTCGCGCTGGCCGGTCCGATCCTCGCCACGCCGAGGCGCTGGCGGCTGCCGGTGGTGCTCGGCGAGCTGGTGGCCGGCGTGGTTCTCGGGGCGACCGGGTTCGGCGTGCTGGACGCGAGCGACCCGACGTTCTCCTTCTTGGGCAGCTGCGGTTTCGTGCTGGTGATGTTCGTGGCCGGCACGCACGTGCCGGTGCGCGACCCGCGGCTGCGGACGGCTCTGCGCACGGGCGCCACCCGCGCCGTCCTCGTGGGCCTGGTCGCCGTGGCTCTCGGGTACGGCGTCGCGCAGCTGGTGGACACCTCCCACGCCCTGCTGTACGCCGTACTGATGGCGTCGTCGTCGGCGGCGATCGTGCTTCCGACGGTCGACTCCCTCCGCCTCGACGGACCCGACCTCGTCGACCTTCTCCCGCAGGTCGCCATCGCCGACTCGCTGTGCATCGTGCTGCTGCCGCTGGTCATCGACCCCGACCACGTGGGCCGCGCGGCGGTCGGTGCCGTGGCCGTGATCGCCGCCGGTGTGGCCCTGTTCGTGCTGCTGCGCTGGGTCGAGCAGAGCGGCTGGCGTACCCGGGTGCACGACGTGTCGGAGGACCGTCAGTTCGCGGTCGAGCTGAGGGTCAGCCTGGCGGTGGTGTTCGCGATGGCCGCGCTCGCCGTCAGCGTCCACGTCTCCCTGATGCTGGCCGGCTTCGTCTCCGGGCTCGCCGTCGCGGCCGTCGGCGAACCGCGACGCGTGGCCAAGCAGCTGTTCGCGGTGACAGAGGGCTTCTTCGGGCCGCTCTTCTTCGTCTGGCTCGGGGCGACGCTCCAGCTGCGCGACCTGGTCGACCATCCCTCGATGATCGTGCTCGGGGCCTGCCTGGGCGCGGGGGCCGCCGTGGCTCACCTGGCCAGCCTCACCCTCCGCCAGCCCGCGGCGTACGCCATGCTCGCCACCGCCCAGCTCGGAGTCCCGGTGGCCGCCGCAACCGTCGGCCGGCAACTCGACGTGCTCGCACCCGGTGAGGGTGCCGCCCTCGTGCTCGGCGCCCTGGTGGCCCTCGCGGTCACCGTCGCCGGCGGCTCCCTCGCGGCCCGCCGCCGTACGCCGGAGCCGGCCGATGCCTGACCTCAGGGCCCTGACCGCCGACTACGAGCACTGGCTCGGCGACCGGATCCCGCTCGACCGCGACGAGCTCCGCCGCAAGCACGAGGAGCTGGCCCACGACGAGTACCGGTTCCTCCGCGGCACCTACTACCTCTGGCTCATCCGCGCGGCCGCCGAGGTCCCGGACGCCTTCGGCCGGGCCGCCGTGCCGCTCGTCGGCGACCTCCATGTGGAGAACTACGGCACGTGGCGCGACCACGACCAGGTCCGTCGTTGGGGCGTGAACGACCTCGACGAGCTCGCCCGCGGCTCCTGGCTGCTCGACCTCGTCCGCCTGGCGACGTCCGCGGTGCTCGCGCCCCACCTCGCCCTGAGCGAGCACGAGGTGTGCGACAGCGTGCTCACGTCCTGGTACGCCGCGGCGCCGGGCGCGGCCGCCGACCTCCGCGACGCGCCCCATCTGGCGACACTGGTGCCGGAGCTCGCCGACACCCACTCCTTCTACTCCGCGCTCACGCGGGGGCAGGAGGCGCACGACGTCCCGGCGGCCGTGGTCGCCGCAGCGGAGCGGGTGGCCGAGGCCGGCTGGCGACCGACCTGGCACGTGCACGAGGCAGGCACCGGGTCCCTCGGCCACCGTCGCCGGGTCGGCGTCGGTCACGCCGCCGACGGCTCGTGGCACGCCCGGGAGGCCAAGGAGCTCGGCCCGCCCGCCTGCGTCTGGGCCGCCGGGCGGGGGTTGTCGGTGCGGGTCCCGCGCCGCGACGACACGGCGTACGACGCGGTGGTGGCTGCCCTGCGTGGTCCGGCCGGTGCCGCCCGTGTCGACGACTGGCAGGTCCGCGACCTGGCTCCCGACGTCGTCCGGATCCGACCCGAGGGACTCCACCATCACGACTCCCGGCGGCTGCTGGAGTCCATGGCCGCAGCGGCGGCCGACGTGCACGGCACCGATCCCGTCTCGCTGAGGGAGGCTCGGGCCGAGACCGTCTCGGAGCACGACTTCCGGGACCTGGTCGCAACGATGGGGGCGGCGGTCCGGGCCGATTTCCACGCGCAGGCCTGACCCGTCCGGACCGGTGTCCGGTTGTCGGCGTGGCTGGTTAGGGTTCAGGAGTGGAGTCACCGCTCGCGCTCTATCGGCGCTACCGGCCTGAGACCTTTGCCGAGGTCATCGGGCAGGACCACGTGACCGAGCCGTTGCGCGCCGCCCTCGCTGGCAACCGGGTCAACCACGCCTACCTCTTCTCCGGCCCGCGCGGCTGCGGCAAGACGACGTCCGCGCGCATCCTGGCCCGCTCCTTGAACTGCGAGCAGGCGCCGGTCGCCGACCCGTGCGGCGAGTGCGATTCATGCCGCGACCTGGGCCGTGGCGGTCCGGGGTCGATCGACGTGATCGAGATCGATGCGGCGTCCCACGGCGGCGTCGACGACGCCCGCGACCTGAGGGAGAAGGCGTTCTTCGCGCCGGTGCGGAGCCACTACAAGGTCTACATCATCGACGAGGCCCACATGGTCAGCACGCAGGGCTTCAACGCCCTGCTCAAGCTGGTCGAGGAGCCGCCACCCCATCTGCGCTTCATCTTCGCGACCACCGAGCCGGAGAAGGTCATCCCGACCATCCGGTCGCGCACGCACCACTACCCGTTCCGGCTGATCCCGCCGCGGCTGCTCACGGCGTACCTCTCCGACCTCTGCGAGCGCGAGCAGGTCACCATCGAGCCGGCCGCGCTGCCGCTTCTGGTCCGCGCCGGCGGCGGCTCCGCCCGTGACACGCTGTCGGTACTCGACCAGCTGATGGGCGGTGCCGGGCCCGAAGGCATCACCTACGCCCTGGCCTCGGGTCTCCTCGGCTACACGCCTGACACCTTGCTCGACGAGGTCGTCGACGCGTTCGCGGCCGGAGACGGCTCGGCGGTGTTCGGTGTGGTCGACAAGGTGATCGAGACCGGTCAGGATCCGCGACGGTTCACCGAAGACCTGCTGCGCCGTCTCCGAGACCTGGTGATCGTCTCCGCCGTCCCCGACGCCCCGGCCACCGGGCTCATCGACATCGCCGAGGACGCCGCCGAGCGCCTGGTGGCCCAAGCCGCGCGCTTCGGCCCCGCCGACCTGTCCCGCGCGGCCGACCTGGTCGCCACCGGACTCACCGAGATGCGTGGCGCCACCGCGCCGCGGCTCCTCCTCGAGCTGATCTGCGCCCGCGTGCTGCTGCCCGGCGCCGACCACTCGACCGACGGTGTGATGGCGCGCCTGGACCGTCTGGAGCGCCGGATGACGATCAGCGGCGGCGACCCGTCTGCCGCCTGGATCGCGGCCACCGAGCCGGAGTCGGTGAAGCCGGACCCCCACATCGTCGAGCCGACCGTGATCGAGCCGGTCCGGCCGCCGACCGCGCAGACCACTCCGGAGCCCGCGCCGGAGCCCGCCCCGACACGCGAGGCGACGCCGGAGCCGGTGCCCGAGCCGGCACCGGAGCCCACCCCGACTCCCGAGACCGCGGCGACCGAGCCCGAGACCCCGCTTGCGCCCGGGCCGGGCCCCACGACGACGACCGCCGGCTCCACGCTGACCCTCGTCGACGTACGCCGCCTCTGGCCCGACATCGTCGAGGCCACGAAGCAACGCCGCCGACTCACCTGGATCTACCTCACCCAGCAGGCGCAAGTGATCGCCGTCGACGACACGACCCTGACCCTCGGCTTCGCCAACGCCGGCGCCCGCGACTCGTTCGACAGCGGCGGCAGCGCAGAGATCGTCCGCCAGGCCGCGATCGACGTCGTCGGCCATGACTGGCGGGTCGAGACGATCGTCGATCCCGGTGCCGACCCGGAGGCGGCCACACCGCCGCCGAGCCGGCCCGCGGAGCCCGTCGCCCAGCCGAGTGGCCCGCAGCCGGACACGCCGTCCACGCCGGAGCCGGCCGCGAGCGAGACTCCCGATCCCCGTCCGGCCGACGAGCGCGCCAAGCCGGTCGAGGCCGACGGCGGCGCCCGGCCCGACGACACCGATGACGAGTCCTCGGGGCGCGACGGCGCTCAGCTGCTCCAGGAGGCGCTCGGTGCGCAGGTCATCGAAGAGATCCCCCACCAGTGACACCGCTCGTGACGACCCAGAGAGACGACCCAGAGAGACGACAGGTGAACCCATGACCGACAACCCCTTCGAGGGCCTCGGCGGCGAGGGGGGCTTCGACCTCCAGGGGCTCCTCCAGCAGGCCCAGCAGATGCAGGAGCAGCTCGAGAGCGCCCAGGAGCGGCTGGCCGACGCCCGGGTCGACGGCACGGCCGGCGGCGGCGCGGTCACGGTCACCGTGAACGGCATCGGCGAGCTCCAGTCGGTCACCGTCAAGCCCGGCACGTTCGACGGCTCGAGCGACGACGACCTGAGCGACCTCGGCGACCTGGTGGTCGCGGCGTACCGCGACGCCAAGGCGCAAGCAGACACCCTCGCCAGCAGCGCCCTCGGACCCCTCTCGGGCGGCATGCCGGGGCTCGGTGGTCCCAGTCCCGACGCCGGCCCCGGCGCCCTCGGGAGCTCCTTGGGAGACGCGACCTAACTTGTACGAAGGAATCGTCCAGGACCTGATCGACGAGCTCGGCCGCCTGCCGGGCGTGGGTCCCAAGGGAGCGCAGCGCATCGCGTTCCACCTGCTCCAGGCCGAGCCGGCCGACGTACGCCGCCTGGCCGAGGTGCTGCTCGAGGTCAAGGCGCGGGTGAGGTTCTGCTCGATCTGCTTCAACGTCTCGGAGGACGAACAGTGCCGCATCTGCCGTGACCCACGGCGCGACCAGACCGTGCTGTGCGTCGTGGAGGAATACAAGGACGTCGTCGCGATCGAGCGGACCAAGGAGTTTCGCGGTCGCTACCACGTGCTCGGCGGGGCGATCTCGCCGATCGACGGCATCGGCCCCGAGCAGCTCCACATCCGCGAGCTGATGACCCGGCTCGCCGACGGCGCGATCACCGAGGTGATCCTCGCGACCGACCCCAACCTCGAGGGCGAGGCGACCGCGACGTACCTCACCCGTATGCTCAAGCCGTTGGAGATACGCATCACCCGCCTGGCGAGCGGGCTTCCGGTTGGCGGTGACCTGGAGTACGCCGATGAGGTCACCCTCGGGCGGGCATTCGCGGGGAGGCGATCAGCAGAATGACGGAGCGGACCACCGAGGAGATCAGCGCGCAGGTGCTGGCTGCCGGGGCGTCGTTGCCCGAGGTCGGCCCGCAGGACGAGTTCGCGGTACAGATCGCCGACCAGATCGAGAGCTTCCTGATCGCGCTGAAGGCCGTCGCCGCCGAGGGCAACCCCGGCACCGGCATCTCGATGCTGCTCCTCGAGATCAGCCAGCTGCTGCTGGCCGGCGCGCGCCTCGGCGCCCAGATCGACTTCACGCCGACCACCGACTACCAGCCCGACGTCGGGCCCGACGCCGACCTCGACGAGCTGCGACTGCGGCTGGCCGAGCTCTTCGGCGGCGTCGACACCTACAGCTTCGTCTTCGACCCCTACGACCCGGAGCAGGTCGAGAGCCAGCTCTCCGACGACCTGACCCAGGTCGCGGCCGACCTGGAGAACGGCCTACGCCACTTCAACCTCGGCAACACCGCGGAGGCCCTGTGGTGGTGGCAGTTCTCCTACGTCTCGTCCTGGGGGAACCTCGCCGGGGCGCTGCTCAACGCCCTGCTCTCGATCGTGGCCCACGACCGGCTCGACGTGGAGTACACCGGTGAGCTCGACCGGGTCGCGGCCGCCAACGAGATGCTCGAGGGCTCCCCGGACCCCGGCGCCTGACCGGCCCTGCCCGGTTACCGCCCAGACCCGGCTGAGATGGACGCCGGGACGACGAGGCGTCCCCGGTAAACTCGGGGGCGGTCGCAGCGCCGCGACGTACCCGTCCGTCCACCTCTCCCGAGGACCCTTCGTGATCCCCCAGGTCAGCCCGTCATGAGCATCGTCGTGCAGAAGTATGGCGGCTCGTCGGTCGCCGACGCCGCGGGCATCAAGCGGGTGGCCCGTCGCATCGTGGACACCAAGGTCTCCGGTCACGACGTCGTCGTGGTCGTCTCGGCGATGGGAGACAGCACCGACGAGCTGCGTGACCTCGCCGAGCAGGTCAGTCCCGCACCGCCGCCGCGCGAGCTCGACATGCTGCTGACCGCCGGCGAGCGGATCTCGATGGCGCTGCTGGCGATGGCGATCGCCGAGCTCGGCCAGACCGCCAAGTCGTTCACCGGCTCACAAGCCGGCGTGATCACCGACTCGGCGCACGGCAAGGCCAAGATCATCGACATCACGCCGGGCCGCATCGAGAACGCCATCCAGCAGGGCGCGATCGCGATCGTGGCCGGTTTCCAGGGCGTCTCGCAAGACACCAAGGACATCACCACCCTCGGTCGCGGTGCCTCGGACACCACCGCCGTCGCCCTGGCCGTGGCGCTCGGAGCCGAAGTCTGCGAGATCTACAGCGACGTCGACGGCGTCTTCTCCGCCGACCCGCGGCTGGTGCCGACCGCCCGCAAGCTCGATCGGATCTCCCACGAGGAGATGCTCGAGATGGCCGCCTGCGGCAGCAAGATCCTCCACCTGCGGTGCGTCGAGTACGCCCGCCGCTACGACATCCCGATCCACGTCCGGTCCTCCTTCTCTCCGAAGGTGGGCACCTGGATCCTGCCCGACCCCCTGGAGGGAGCAGACGACATGGAGCAGGCGATCATCGCCGGCATCGCCCACGACCGCAGCGAGGCCAAGGTCACCGTGGTCGGGGTGCCCGACAAGGTCGGCGTCGCGGCGCGGGTCTTCGAGGCGCTCGCCGAGGCGGAGATCAACATCGACATGGTCGTGCAGAACATCTCCGCGCAGGCGACCGGCCTCACCGACATCTCGTTCACGCTCCCGCGGGCCGACGGGCAGACCGCGATGGCTGCGCTGGCCCGGCTGCAGAGCGAGGTCGGCTACGACCGGTTGATGTACGACGACAAGATCGGCAAGGTCTCCCTGATCGGCGCCGGGATGCGTTCCCACCCGGGCATCACCGCGAAGTTCTTCGCCGCGCTGGCCAACGCGGGCGTGAACATCGAGATGATCTCCACCTCCGAGATCCGCATCTCGGTGATCGTCGACGAGGTCGATGTCGCCTCCGCCGTCCAGGCCACCCATACCGCGTTCGACCTCGACACCGCGGAGGTCGAGGCCGTCGTGTACGGCGGGACCGGTCGATGAGCCTCCACGTCGGTGTCGTGGGCGCGACCGGCCAGGTCGGCGCCGCGATGCGTCAGATCCTGCTGGAGCGGGAGTTCCCGATCGACTCGATCCGGTTCTTCTCGTCCGCGCGGTCGGCGGGCACGGTGCTGCCCTTCGGGGACCGCGAGGTCATCGTCGAGGACGCCGACACCGCGGACGTCGCCGGCCTCGACCTCGCCCTGTTCTCCGCCGGTGCGACGGCGTCCCGCGCGCTCGCGCCGCGCTTCGCCGAGGCCGGCGCCACCGTCGTCGACAACTCGTCCGCCTGGCGGATGGACCCCGACGTCCCGCTGGTCGTCTCCGAGGTGAACCCCGAGCAGATCGCGAACGCGCGGAAGGGGATCATCGCCAACCCGAACTGCACGACGATGGCCGCGATGCCGGTGCTCAAGCCGCTGCACGACGAAGCCGGGCTCACCCGGCTGGTCGCGTCGACGTACCAGGCCGTGTCCGGCAGCGGTCTTGCCGGGGTGGACGAGCTCGCCGAGCAGGTCGCGGCGGCCGGTGACAAGGCGCGGGAGCTGGCCTACGACGGCTCGGCGGTGACGTTCCCCGAGCCGGTGAAGTACGTCGACACCATTGCCCACAACGTCCTGCCGTTCGCCGGCTCGCTCGTCGATGACGGCGAGGGCGAGACCGACGAGGAGAAGAAGCTCCGCAACGAGTCGCGCAAGATCCTCCAGATCCCCGACCTCCTGGTCTCCGGCACCTGCGTCCGCGTCCCGGTGTTCACCGGCCACAGCCTGTCGATCAACGCCGAGTTCGCAAGCCCGCTGACAGTCGCTCGCGCCACCGATGTGCTCGCGGCGGCGCCGGGCGTCGAGCTCGCGGACGTCCCGACGCCGCTCCACGCAGCCGGCCGCGATCCGTCGTACGTCGGTCGCCTCCGCCAGGATCCCGGGGTCCCTGACCGGCGCGGGCTGGTGCTCTTCGTCAGCAACGACAACCTCCGCAAGGGCGCGGCCCTCAACGCCGTGCAGATCGCCGAGCTGGTCGCCGCAGGGCGATAGTACGTATCAATCGGCCGGTCAGGGGCGGGGCGAAGACCGGCCTCGTGATCCGTAGGATCGATCGGTCGGCGGCGTGCCGGGCTCGACGTACGTCGTGGTCAGCCACCACGCGGCGAAGAACGTGATCATCGCCAGCACCGGGACGGCGATCACCATCCACCAGTCCTCCAGCACCGGCAGCAGCACGAGCAGGATCAGGACGACGAGCAGCCCGACGCCGAGGAAGCTGGTGCTGCCGTGGGTGTCGACGTGCGCGACCCGCAGCAGGAGCGAGCCGAGGAGGATCACTGCCACGGCGATCGCCAGCAGCAGCAGGAGTCCCGGCTTGCCACAGCTCGGCGCGCCGCGCATCGACGAGCACAGGTGCAGGCTCGCCGACGTCAGGCCGACCAGGGCGAGCCCGACGACCGCGCCGGTCAGCAGCGCGACCAGCGGCCCGGGCAGGTGGAGGCGGATCGGACTCCGTTCGCGGCGACGCCTCGGACCCTCGGTCGGCTCCTCGACCGGCTCCTCGGTCGGCTCCTCGGCCGGCTCCTCGGTCATCGCGACCGGCAGGATCGAGGTGTCCTGGACGTCGGGATCCGGCTCGGGCCGGGGATTTCGCCTTCGACGGAAGGCCGACCTCAGGGTCGGCAGCTCGAGGGAGGAGTCCTTCTCGTCGGTGTCGTGGCGCTCGTCGTCCGCCATGACCGGCAGTCTGCCATCCGGATCGCGCGCGGGCTCATCGCTGGTGGCCCGGGTGCGGATGGATCCGCCGGCCGAGAGCCGACGTCGGCAACACGTCGCCGCGGTGGTCGACCTGGAGCGTCGTGTGCTCGATGCCGAACTCCTCGCCGAGCAGCCGCTCGATCGTCTCGCGTCGTTCGTGGCAGTCCGCGGCCCTGTCGACCAGCACGTGGGCCGAGAGCGCCGGGAAGCCGGAGGTCACCTCCCACACGTGCAGCTCGTGCACGTCGGCGACCCCGCCCACGCCGCGGATCGCGGTCTCGACCAGTCCCGGGTCCAGGCCACGCGGGGCCGCCTCGAGGAAGACCCGCGAGCTGTCGCGCAGGAGCCGGTACGCCGCGGCGGCCATCAGCGCGGCGACGACCAGGGCCGCCACGGCGTCCGCCTGGGTCCAGCCGGTCCAGACGATCACGAGCCCGGCGATCAGCGTGGCGATGAAGGCGAACAGGTCGGTGACGACGTGCCAGTACGCACCGGCGATGTTGAGGCTGCGCCGGTCGGCCCGGGCCAGAAGCGCGGCCGCAACGAGATTCACCAGGATCCCGACCGCGGCCACGACCGCCACGGGGCCACCGGACACGTCGGGCGGGTGCACGAGACGGCGCACGCCCTCGATCACGAACACCACGACCAGCACGGCGAGCGTCAGCCCGTTGACCTGAGCGGAGAGGATCTCGGCCCGCTTCAGCCCGAAGGTGTACGCACCCGCCGCCGGCCGGGCCGCGAGCCGCACCGCGACCAGCGCGAGGCCGATCGCGCCGGCGTCGGTGAGCATGTGCCCGGCGTCCGCCAGCAGAGCCAGCGATCCGACCACCAGGCCGACCACGACCTCGCCGACCAGGAAGGCGACGATCAGCGCCAGCGCGCCGACCAGCAGCCGCCGGTCGCCGTCGCGGTCGATGCCGTGCGCGTGCTCGTGCGCCACCCGTGTCCCCTTCCGTCTCACACAAGTGTCGCGCACGGGCGAACGCGAGGCGGCGCTCAGCCGGTCCAGTGCGCCGGTGGCTCCAGCGTGCCGGGAAGCGTCGTACGCCGGTCGCCCAGCGCGCCCCCCACCTGCGTCCGGGTCACGAACAACGAGCCGGCCAGCATGGCACCGCGCAGGTCCGCGCCGCGCAGGTCGGTCCCGAGCAGGTCGGCCGCGTGAAGGTCGAGGTCGCGCAGATCGGCGCCGAGGAGGCTCGCCCCCCGGAGGCACGCACCGCGGAGATCGGTCTCACGGAGGTCCGCGCCGTCCAGGTCGTGGTCCCCCAACTCGGGTCCGGTGAGCCCCGAGCGCGCGAGCCGGCTCGCCTCGCGCAGCAGGGGAGCGACCACCGCGCGGAGATCGTCGACCTCGACGTCGAGGATGCGGTCGGCGGGCGCGGACGCCGACTCCTCCACGTCTGCCCGAGCCGACCGGAGGTCGTCCGCGATCGGCTCCGAGGTGGGCATGGCCAACGCCTCGTCGACGTACCAGAGCAGCTCGTGGAGCCCGCGCAGGATCGGGAGCGCGGCCATCATCGGCTCCGCCACGTCCGCGTACGTGCGCCAGTCCCGGCCGCCGAACGTCTCCTGCGCGAGCCGTTGACCCGCGCCGAAGCAGTCGTACGCCGTGCAGCCGGCGAAGCCCTCCGGCCGCAGCCGGTCATGGATCGAGCATCGGTGATCGTCGGCCAGGTGCGGGCACGGGACCCCGGCCGGCTTGTCTATCGCGAAGTCGGACGACCGGGCGAACGCGGGCGATACGCAGCAGATCGCGAAGCACCGGCCGCAGTCGGCACGCAGGTCTGCGCGAGCCGTCACGGCCCCGATCGCCTCCGCAGCAACGTGGAGCCGAGTGCCCCGGCACCGAGCAGGACCGCCACGATCGACAGCACCAGGGCCGCGGTCGCCTTGCCGTCGCCGGATCCCGAGTCCGCGGACGCGTCGCTCGCGACCTGGTCCGAGGCCGGGACCAGGGTCAGCGTCGGCGCCGGATGCTCAGGCTCCGGCTGGCCCTCGGCCGCGGGCGGATCGATCCACCGGACGACGGTGCCGTCGGAGTAGGTCTGCAAGGTCTTGAAGGTCAGCGACGAGACCTCCGGCAACGGCCCGACCGAGAGGTCGAACTCGTCGTACTCACCGGGCTTGATGGCATCCCCCTGGCTGTCCGGTGTCCAGGTGACCCGTGAGACGGCCTCGGTCACCTGACCGTCGTCCGTGGTCAGCGGTGTCGTCAGCTTCGTCGTCGCCACCTGCACGTGCCAGCCCGGGTGCGGCTTGACGCTGACCGAGGCGATCGGGTGGTCCTCGGGCAGGTACACCTGCACCTTCGTGGTCGATGCGGAGTCCGACTCGGTCGGCACGCGGAAGCTCAGGGCGGTGTACCCGCCCTGGGTGGCCGTCCCCGGGTTGACCGTGACGTGGGCCCAGCCGGGAGCCGCGACGAGCACGAGACAGGCGGTGCAGGCAGCGGCCAGGGTGCCGAGGGCTAGCCGGCTCGCCGTCCGCAGAGTGGTCGGGTGCTGCGTCATGTCGGTTCTCTCGTCGGCGGCGATCCCGATCGGCCGCCCGTGTCGTCGGTCAATCCCTCCCAGGCCGGGTCTGGTTCCCGCCAACCCTAGGGAACTTCCCGGGCCCTTCGGCAGACTGGTCCCCGTGAGGGGTACGCAGGCACGCGAGGCGCTCTCGGCGTGGCACGACGGGGAGCCCGTCGACGCCGACCCGTCAGACCCGTCGGCGTTGTCCGCCGGCGTCCGCCTGCTCAGCCGGTCGGCCCTCCCCGCACTCGCCGCGACGTTCGTGGTCGCGCTGGTCCTGCTCGTCGTCCCGCCGGCCTCGGCCCACGCGATGCTCGAGGGCAGCACCCCGGCCGCCGACTCGGTGCTCACCGCGCCGCCGTCCTCCGTCGACCTGGTCTTCAACGAGGCGATCTCCCTGCTGCCCGACTCGGTCCGGGTCTTCGGCCCGGATGGCACCCGGGTCGACCGCGGAGCGGTCGCGCACAGTCACCGCGATGCGGCGACCG
Source organism: Nocardioides sp. (assembly GCF_036493135.1). GTDB lineage: Bacteria > Actinomycetota > Actinomycetes > Propionibacteriales > Nocardioidaceae > Nocardioides. Next base: position 26,567 of record NZ_DASXQG010000070.1, read on the forward strand.
CCGGCGTCGACGTGCATGCCGACCTGCCGGACGGTACCTACCTCGTCTCCTACCGCGTCGTCTCCGCCGACTCGCACCCGGTCGAAGGGGCGTTCACCTTCGTCATCGGTCACCCGTCGCGGGCGCCCGCGGTGGCACCGCCCGTCGACGGCTCGCGGTCGGTCGACGTGGCGCTCGGCTTCTCCCGCTGGCTCACCTACGCCGGCTCCGCGCTCGGACTGGGTGGCTTCGCGTTCCTGGTCTGGTGCTGGCCGACCGGATGGTCGGTCCGCCGCGCTCGGCTGCTGGTGGGCGCCGGCGCCGGGGTGCTCACCCTGGGCACCCTGCTCGCACTCCTGCTCAAGGGTCCGTACGACGCAGGCGCGGGCCTCGGCAGTGCCACCGACGGGCGCCTGCTGCGCGAGGTCCTCGGCACGACGTACGGACGCGCCCTCGACGCCCGGCTGCTGCTGATCGCGGCTCTCGTCCTGTTGCTCACCTACCGCGAGCACGTCCCGGCCCGGTGGCTCGCGGCCGCGCCGGGCGTGCTGCTGGCCGGCACCGGCGTGACGTTCGCGCTGTGCGGTCACGCGGCCGCCGGAAGCCTGCGGCCACTCGCCGTGGTCAGCGACACGATCCACGTCGCGGCGATGAGCATCTGGCTCGGCGGTCTGGCGCTGCTCCTCGGCGCAGTGCTCGTGCGCGGCCGCGAGCGGGCCGACGCGACGTCGCCGGTGATGCGGTTCTCGTCCTGGGCCGGCGCCGCGGTGACCGCGCTGATCGCGACCGGGATCTACCAGACGCTGCGGGAGGTGCGGTCTTGGGAGGTGCTGCTGCACTCCCACTACGGGCACGTGCTGGTGTGGAAGCTCGGCATCGTCGCGGTTGCCTTCGTCGCCGCGGCGGGTTCTCGGGCGTGGGTGTGGCAGACCGCCAACCCGGTGGTCGCGGTCCACGCCGCCACCGCCGCGCCGCCGGAGCCGGTCATCGACGGCCGGCCGAGCCTGAAGCGACTCCGGGTGTCGGTCGCGATCGAGACCGTGGTGCTGATGGCCGTGCTGGTGGTGAGCGCGATGCTGGTGACGTCAGACCCCGCGGTCTCTGCGCCGGTGTCCCGCCCCGTCTCCGCCACCGTGAAGGTCGGCCCCGACCACGTGCACGTCTCGGCCGTCCCCGACGGCGCCCACCACGTGCACCTGACGCTCGACGTCACCGACGCGGCTGGCACGCCCACCGAGCCGCGCGAGGTCGACGCCTCGCTCTCGCTGTCGTCGTCCCGGATCGGGCCACTGCCGATCAAGCTCGCGACGACCGGGCACGGTCACCGCACGGGCCAGGTCAGCGTGCCGGTCTCCGGCGACTGGCAGCTCGCGGTGACCGTACGCACGTCGGCCATCGACGAGGCGACGGGGTACGTCGACCTCCCCATCGGGTAGGTAGTCGACCAGCGCCCGGCGCAGCTTCGAGACCCTGATCTGCAGGGCGTTCATCGGGTCCACCGGCAGCGCTGTCTCAGACCAGAGCCGGTCAACGAGCAGGGTGGCCGGGATGGTCCGGCCGGGGGCGAGAAGGAGCTGGGCCAGCAGGGCGCGTTCGGCCACTCCCGGCAGCTTGGCCGGCGCTCCGGCAACGCGGACTTCCATGGGCCCGAGCAGCCGGAAACGTACGTCGTCCATGACCGCCCCTCAGTAGGTCTCGAGCCATCGTCTCGTGCGGCGGTCCGCCCGTTCAATCGTCCTATCGCGCGCGGCCGCCGTTGGGCGCTGCCTCGACGCCCCCGGAACGTTGCGGTGCGTCATGTTCGGGCGCGCATTCGCGGCATCGCCGAGGACCACCGGGCAGGCCGGAGCCGAAGCCCAGGGTCGGGTGCTCGCGTCCGTGCTGCGGTTAGTCTCCGGGCGTGACGTTGCATGGGAGGGAGCCCGAGCAGGCGGCGATCGCTGACCTGCTGGCTCGCGCCCGGGTCGGCGACGGCGGCAGCCTTGTCCTCACCGCCGAGGCGGGAGCCGGGAAGTCCGCGCTGCTGTCCGAGGCCGCCGATGGTGCACGTGCGGCGAGGGACATGACGGTGGTCGCCACGTGCGGCATCGAGTCCGAGGCCCCGCTGGCGTTCGCCGCACTGCAACGCCTCCTCGCGCCCTTGTCCAGTTCCTTGGACCGAATCCCGGCACCCCAGGCGCACGCTCTGCGGGTCGTGTTCGGCATGGAGGACGGAGACGCCGGTGACCGGTTCCTGATCTTCCTCGGCGTGCTGTCCCTCCTGTCCGACGCGGCCGAGCAGCAACCGGTGCTCGTGGTGATCGACGACGCCCAGTGGCTCGATGACGCCTCAGCGGCCGCGCTTCAGTTCGTCGCCCGGCGTATCGGCATGGAACCGGTCGCGCTGCTGTGGGCAGCCCGGAACGACGAGGCGCGCCCGTTCGACACGACCGACCTACCTACCTTGAGGTTGCCGGGGCTCGGGCTCGCTGGCGCGTCCTTCGTCCTTGCGGAGCAGGCCAGGGCAGACATCTCGCCCGAGGTGGCGGCGTTGCTGGTGGCCAACACAGGCGGAAACCCGCTGGCGTTGCGCGAGCTGCCACGGGTCCTGACCCCCGGGCAGCTGTCTGGGGCAGAGCCGTTGCCCCCGCGGCTGCCGGTGACGCAGCGGGTCGAGCGGGTCTTCCTCGACCGGGCCCGCCGCATGTCCGACGACGCTCAGACGATGCTTCTGGTCGCATCGGCGGACGACTCCGCACGCCTCGCGACGGTCCTGCAGGCGGTCGAGTCCCTGGGCGCAGACGTCGAGGCGCTCGCGGAGCTCGAGCGGTCCGGTCTGGTGACCGTCACCGGCGACCAGGTCGCCCTACGGCACCCGCTGGTCCGCTCCGCCTTGTACGACGCGGCGCCGAGCGCCGAGCGGCGGCACGTGCACGCGGCGCTCGCCGATGCGCTGACGCGCCAGGACGACGCCGACCGGCGGGCGTGGCACCGATCGTCGTCGGTGGTGGAACCCGACGAGTCGGTCGTCGACGAGCTGGTCGCGGCCGCCCAGCGGGCCGAACGGCGCGGAGGCCACGAGGCGGCCTCGGCTGCGTGGGCGCGCGCCGGGGAGCTGGGCACCGACTCCCACCAGCGGGCACGGCATCTGTTCGCGGCGTCGATGTCGGCATGGGTGTCCGCGCATCCCGACGTGGCTCGTGACCTGATCGAGAAGGCGATGGTCGAGACCGACGATCCGCTGATGCTGGCGGATGCCCGGCGGCTCCGGGGCCGCATCGAGTGGAACACCGGCTCGGTGAAGCTGGCGAACCGGATGCTGCTCGAGGCGGCCGTCGATGCCGCCGCCCACGACCCGGTCCGCGCGCGGGAGATCGCGGCGGAAGCGGTGTCCATCGCAGCGTGGAACGGCGACTCCGGCTCGGGCATCGACGCGACCACTCTGGTGCCGCCACCACCCGAGGAAGCCCCGGCCCGGGAGCGGGCCTACGACCAGCTGCTGCACGGTTGCGCGAACGTGATCGCCGGCGACTACGCGGCCGCCACCGCGTCCTTGCGACGAGGGTTCGCGATCCATGAGGAGCTACCCGAGGACTTCGAGCTGCTGCCGAACATGAGCATCGCGGCGTTCCATCTCGGCGACTTCGACCGCTCCGAGGCGTACATGCAGCGGCTGCTGACCCACGCTCGCAACAACGGCGGGGCCGTGATGGTGCTCTACGCCTTGACCCGGCTGGCGATCATCGACCTGGTCGCCGGCCGCTGGTCGAATGCGGTCGGCAACGCTGCCGAGGCCGTCTCACTCGGGGAGGTCACCAGACAGGAGGTGCTCGCCGATACTCCAGCCGCGCTGCTGATGCTGTTGGCGGCCCTGCGTGGCGACGAGGGGGCGTACGGCGAACTGTCCCCGCGGCTGGAAGCGGCGACCTCACGCGGCGCCGCCGGCATTCTCGATGTGGTGCTGCGTGACGTCTTCCACTGGGCGCACGGGGTACACCTGACGAACGCCGCGGCGAACCGACCGGCGTCTGCGTTCCATCACTTCGCGCAGATGTCGCACGACGTGCCGAAGCGGATGGCGGGTCTGGACCGGATCGAGGGCGCCGTGCGTGCCGAGCAGACCGAGGCAGCCCGACTGTGGGTCGACGACCTCGTCGGTTTCGCGTCCGCGACCGGCGAGGCGTGGGCAGCCGCGGTCGCCGAGCACGGGCTGGCGCTCCTGGCGGGCCCCGACTCGGCGGAGGCGCACTTCCAGCGGGCGCTCGAGCTCCACGACCGGGCCGGTCGGGGCGGCCGGGCCGGCCGGCCCTTCAGCAAGGCCCGCACCGAGCTGGCCTACGGCGAGTTCCTCCGCCGAGCCCGACGACGCGTGGACGCCCGCGCCCACCTCCGAGCGGCGCTCGACACCTTCGAAGGGCTACGCGCCAAGCCGTGGGCCGAACGCGCGGCGACCGAGCTGCGTGCCTCGGGCGAGACGGTCCGCAAACGCGACGAGACCGGCGGCGAGGTCCCCTTGACGCCGCAGGAGCGGCAGGTGGCTCAGCTGGTCCGGAAGGGGATGTCCAACAAGGACGTCGCCGCTCAGCTGTTCGTCAGTCCCCGCACGGTCGACTTCCATCTCCGCAACGTGTTCACCAAGACCGGCGTCAGTTCGCGAGGCGAGCTCGTCAGCCTTGAGCTCGACTGACCGTCCCGCCGCCCCGAACACGGTCCTGCCGATGGCGGCAGGGGTGCGCCGTCCCGCTTGGTGCCAGTGATGCTCGCGGCCAACAGCGAATCTCGTCCACTTCCGGGCCTCGCTCCTGGGGGCGTACCGTCGAGTCCCTCGGAACATGCCCACGTGCAGATGAGTGTGCTCGCACGCGCACGATGCGCCAGGAGTTGAGTTCCATGACCAGAACCCCCGTCACCCGCGATGGCCCGGGCCTCGACCACCCGGATGACGGCTCCATTCCCGGGCCGAAGGGTCATATCGCACGGATCGTGGCCGGGTCACTGGCGAGCGGAGTCGTCGCCGCTCTGCTTCTGGTCGCTGCGCCCTTCATCCAGGTGCAGGAGAACGACATCACCGGCGCGGTGCTGTGGGGGTTCGCCGTGGGCTGGGCGATGCTGGCCGTGCTCTCGGTGCGGTTCACCGACCAACCACAACGATGGGCCGTGGTGCCGGCGGTCTTCATGGGCGTCTCCGGACTTCTCCTCGTCGCGTTCGGCTCCGGCGTCAACGATGCGCTGCACTGGGTGTGGCCGCCCGCGCTACTCGCGTTGACGGTCTGGATGGTCGTACAGGCCCACGGGCAGCTGCGTAGTCGCAGCCGATGGCTGCTCGTCTACCCCGTGATCGCGGTGATGGCTCTTGCCTCGGTGAGCGCGGGCTTCGAGACCGTGCGCGAGCACCGCGACGCCAGCGCGTACCCGATGGCTGGTCAGCTGATCGACGTCGGCGGACACAGGTTGCACCTGCACTGCACCGGCTCGGGAAGCCCCACCGTGGTGCTGCAGCCGGGGGGCGGCGACATGTCCTCCGCGATGGGTTGGATAGCGCCGGCGGTCGCCGGTCACACGCGCGTGTGCGTCTATGACTCTGCAGGTCGCGGGTGGAGCGACGCTTCCGACCTCACCCAGGACGGCGCGCAGATGATGACCGACCTACACGCGTTGCTGCACCGCGGACACGTGCCAGGTCCCTACGTGTTGGCCGGTCACTCGTTCGGTGGCCTGTACGTGCGCATCTTTGCCGCCCAGTACCCCGATGAGGTCGCCGGAATGGTGCTGATCGACTCAACGGGAGCCCACTCGCCGGCATCGACCTCCGCTCAAAGTTGGGGTCCCGACGACATCCTGGCTCGCGTCTCTGTGCTGGCATCGACGTCGGCCAGGCTGGGGGTGGGGCGATTGTTCGGCCTCGGCTACGGCAGCCTGCCGGAGCAGTCTGCGGACGAGGTGAGCGCGAAGATCGCCACCTCCACCAGTCTTCGCAGCACCATTGACGAGTTCCTCCAGGCCAGCGCATCGGAACACGAAGCGGCATCTCTCACCGAGTTCGGCGACAAGCCACTGGTCGTCCTGACAGCCGGCAGCGGGAGCGACGCGGCCTGGATGGCGGCTCAGAACCAGACCGTCTCCTTGTCGACCAACAGCGTGCACCGCGTGGTCGACGGAGCCAGCCACCCGGATCTGATCCTGAAGCAAGCAGACGCTGCCGTGACCGCCCAGGCCATCAACGACGTCGTCACATCGGTCCGGACCAACCAGCCCCTGAGGTGACCTGTAGCGCGGCATCCCTCACAACACCCGGCCCTGCCTGCGTGTCCGTTTGCGCCGGTGAGATCACCCGGTTCGGCCGGCACCGGTCCGCCTCTCCTGGGGAGGACCAAGACGCCCCGCGGGCCGGGTGGGGCGACAGGTGATGTCGCTCCTCCCGGCCCCGAAGGGTCGCCTGGTCGGCGACGGGTCAGTGCATGCCGTGCCCGTGGCCGCCGGCCGCGGCGTACGCCTGCTGGCGGGGGACCGCGAAGGCGGCGAACGCGGACAGGGCGACCATGGCGAGGGCGATGGCGGTGAAGACCGTCGGGTAGGCGTTGATGAGCCCGGCCCGGGTGGTCAGGTCGCCGGCGATCGCGGTCAGGGATGCGACGCCGAGGGCGGCGCCGACCTCGTGGCCGGTCATCATCACCCCGGAGGCGAGCCCGGACTGCTCCTGGCGGATGCCGCTCATGGCGGCGATCGAGATGGCCACGAACATCGGGCCGGTGCCGAGACCGATGACGATGAAGCCGGGCAGGACGTCGGTCCAGTAGCTGGGGTCGGAGTCCATGGTGGCCAGGAACGCGGCGCCGGCCGCGACGACCAGGAGCCCCCCGACCATCAGGTGCTTCGGGCCGACGTGGCCGATGGCGTGCGAGGCAGCTGCGGCGCCGAGGGTGATGGCGGCCGCCAGCGGGAGGAACTCCAGGCCGGCGACGATGGGTGAGGAGCCGAGGACCTGCTGGAGGAACAGCGAGTTCACGAAGATGGCGCCGACGATGCCGCCGGTGAGGACGGCCATGACCGTCGAGGCCGAGACCAGCGACCGGATCTTCCACGTGGCCGGTGGGATCAGCGGCGCCGGCACCCGGCGCTCGATCAGGTAGAGAGTGCCGAGCAGCAACGTGGCGGCGGTGGCCCCGACGATCGTCTGGGCCGAGGTCCAGCCGTGGGTGCCGGCGTTCTCGACGGCGTACACGAGGGCTAGCAGCCCGGTGACGAGTGCTGCGGCGCCGGGGACGTCGAGGGTGCGGGCGTTGCCGGCGCGGTGGCTGCGGGCGACGGTCCGCAGGGTCAGGACGCCGGCGAGGATGCCGATGGGCACGTTGACGAAGAAGATCGAGCGCCAGCCCAAGGTCGAGGTGAGCAGGCCGCCGAGGAGGACGCCCGCGGCGATACCCATGCTGCCGATGGTGCCCCAGATGGCCAGAGCGGTGGAGCGCTGCTTGCCGGTGTAGGTGGTGACGATGATGGACAGGGCGGCCGGGGTGAGCATCGCGGCGCCGGCGCCCTGGGCAGCGCGGGACGTGATCATGGTGGCGGCCGAGGACGCGGTCGCCGACACCAGGGACGCCGTGGTGAACACGCTCAGACCGGTCAGAAACATGGTGCGCCGGTCGAACAGGTCGGCGAGCCGGCCGCCGAACAGCAGTAACCCGCCGGAGAGCAGGACGTAGGCGCTGACGACCCACTGGTAGTCACTGCTGGAGAAGGACATGGTCCGCCCGATGGAAGGCAGCGCGACGTTCACGACGGAGACGTCGAGGATGACCATGAACTGGGCCATCAGCATCAGCGCGAGGATGGTCCAGGGTCGGCGGGTCCCCTCGTCGGCGCTTCCGTGTGGGTCGCCGTCGGCGTCTGCGGTGGCATGGCCGTGCGGAGCAGCGCCGTGGTCTGGCGCCGTCGCGGTGTGGTGAGACATGTCGGGCTCCTTCGTGTGGATGGGGCTCGGCTGCCCCGCTGACTCGACGCTCCCGCCCGGGACGCCTTCGTCGCGCCGGTCGAATCGCCGGGTTGTGCGGGTGCGGAGCTCCTCGAGCCGGCTCGAGCGGGCGGTGGCGGTGAGCTTCTTCGCTGGCGGCACCGGCCTCGGGTGTGGTCGGCCACGGCGAGCCCCGGTGGCATCCGGCGATTTCGCCGGCGCGAGGGCGAGCCGCTGGTTCATAGCGTCAGCGACGCAGCAACCGCAGTCCGACACCTCGACGATGGAGCAGACCCCCATGTACGCCGCACCGGGACCCACCACTCACTGCCCAGCTCAGGCCGTGCCGCCACGCACGCCGCTCGACGTGCTCGTCATCGGCGCCGGTCAGGCCGGCTTCGCCGTCGGCTACCACCTGTCCAGGCACCGGATGCGGTTCCTCCTGGTCGACGCCGCCCCCGAGCTCGGGCACAGCTGGCGCAGCCGATGGGACTCGCTGCGGCTGTTCACACCGGCCGAGTACTCCGCGCTGCCGGGCTTGTCGTTCCCCGCGGTACCGGGCACGTACCCGAGCAAGGACCAGGTCGCGAGCTATCTGACGACGTACGCGGCCCGGTTCGACCTCCCGGTCATGCTCAACACCCAGGTCGAGTGCGTCGACCGAAGCCCCGAGGACGGCGGCCATGAGGGGAGCCTGTTCCGGGTCGCGACCAGCCAGGGCACCCTGTGGGCCCGGCAGGTCGTCGTCGCCACCGGACCGTTCCAGCAGCCCGACATCCCGCGCGTCGGCGGCGGCTTCGCTCCTGCGGTGGGTCAGCTGCACAGCTCCGACTACCGCAACCCCGGTGAGCTCCCGGCCGAGTCGAACGGGAAGGTTCTGGTGGTCGGCGCGGGCAACTCCGGCCTCCAGATCGCCCTGGAGCTCAGCCGGACCCATGAGGTCCACCTCGCCGTCGGCACCCGGCAGAAGACCGTCCCGCAGCGCCCGCTCGGCCGCGATCTGTTCTGGTGGCTCACCAGGACCGGGCTCGTCACCCGGCCGACCGGCTCCCCTGTCACTGCGTGGTTGCGCAGGCGTGGCGGTGACCTGGTCATCGGCACCACCTGGGACGACATCGACGCCGCGGGCATCCACGTCCACCCCCGGCTCACGTACGCCGACGGGCGTACCGCCCGGCTCGGCATCGGTCCCGACGACACTCTCGACGAGGTCGCAGCGGTGGTGTGGGCCACCGGGTTCCGGGCCGACTACTCCTGGCTGGACATCCCGGGTGTGTGGGACGGCCGGCGGGTCCGCCAGGAGGGCGGCCGCACCGACGTACCGGGCCTGTGGTTCATCGGCCTGCCATGGCAGCACAGTCGCGGCTCGGCGCTTTCGGGTTCGTCGGCGAGGACGCGGCCCAGGTCACCAGCCAGGTGGCCGCCCGGCACTCCGCCGCGAAATGACCACAGCCGGACCTGCACTCCGCAGGTCCGGCTGTCGCGCATGTCCTGAGACATCACAGAGTCGGGCTGACAGGATTTGAACCTGCGGCCTCCTCGTCCCGAACGAGGCGCGCTACCAAACTGCGCCACAGCCCGATTGCCGCGCCGGACCGAGCTCAGCTGGGACCACGGGGGCGACAAGCATCGGCGAGCATACCCGAGCGGTTCGGCCGCTCCGAATCGCCGTCGGAGGCGTGGGACGCCTCGTTCTCAGGCGTCGGTCACTCGTCGGGCACCAGCGTCAGCAGGGTCGCTTCGGGGCGACAGGCAGTGCGGATCGGGAAGTACGGCGAGGTGCCGAGGCCGGCCGAGACGTGCAGCCACGTCGTCCCCGGGTCGCCCGGTCGCGAGTCGGCCGGATGGCGATGCAGCCCCCTGGCCCGGGCCGGCTCCAGGTCGCAGTTGGTGACGAGGGCGCCGTACAGCGGCAGGGCGATCTGCCCGCCGTGGGTGTGGCCTGCGAAGACCGCGTCGTACCCGTCCGCGGCGAACTGGTCCAGCACCCGCAGGTACGGCGCATGGGCGAGCGCGGCGCGCACGTCGGCGTCGGCGTCGGCCGGCCCGGCGATCGCGTCCAGGTCGTCGTACTCCAGGTGTGGGTCGTCCACACCGGCCCAGGCGAAGGTCAGGTCGCGCACCGTCGTCGACGTACGACGGTTGGTGAGGTCGGTCCAGCCGGCCGCGCTGAAGGCGTCGCACATCTCCCGCCACGGCAGCTTCGTGGTGTGGGTGACCCGTCGGCCGTCGTCGGGCAGCAGGTAGCGCAGGGGGTTGCGCAGGAGCGGCGTGAAGTAGTCGTTCGAGCCGAGCACGAAGACACCCGGCACGTCGAGCAGGGGCCCGAGCGCATCGAGCAGTGCCGGGAGAGCGTCGAGGTGGGAGAGGTTGTCGCCGGTGTTCACCACGAGATCGGGCTCGAGATCGGCGAGTGAGCGCAGCCACTCGCGCTTGCGCGACTGTCCGGCGGTCAGGTGCAGGTCGCTGAGGTGCAGCACCCGCAGCGGCTGCACACCGGACGGCAGCACCGGGAGCTCGACGGACCGGAGGGTGAACGCGCGCGCCTCCCAGACGGCGTACGCCGTGACCCCGGCGCCGAGGGCGACGCCGGCACCGAGCGTGCGGGCGAGGAGACGTCCGGGGGTCACCCGGCAAGGCTGCCACACGGGCTGCACAATGACCCCATGAGCGAGCTCAAGGACCGGCTGCGCAACGACCTCACCACCGCGATCAAGGCGCGGGACCAGATGCGATCCTCGACCCTGCGGATGGTCCTGTCAGCGATCACGAACGCCGAGGTCGCCGGCAAGGAGGCCCGCGAGCTCAGCGACGACGACGTGATCGGTGTGCTGTCGACCGAGTCGAAGAAGCGGCGCGAGGCCGCCACCGCCTTCTCGGACGCCGGTCGCGGCGAGCTCGCAGACAAGGAGACCGCGGAGGCGGCCGTGATCGCCGAGTACCTGCCCGAGCAGCTCGACGCCGCCGCAATCGCCGAGCTCGTCACGGCAGCCATCGAGCAGACGGATGCCGCCGACGAGGGTGCGCGGGCCATGGGCAAGGTGATGGGCGTGGTCCAGCCCCAGGTGCGCGGGCGCGCCGACGGGGCCGCCGTCGCGGCCGAGGTCAGGCGCCAGCTCGAGCCGTGAGCGCGCACCGACGTCACGGTCGGTACGGCGGACGGTCGCTACCAGGCGACCCAGGCGTCTGAGAGCACGCCGTTGAACCAGTCGTACCCGGACTTGGGGTCGTCCTCCGACTTGGCGCCCAGTCCGAGGTTCGAGGTGTTCGAGATCGACCCCAGCCCGCCGGCGATCGCCTTGGTGTGGACCGGGAGAGAGTCGACCTGGATGGTGATGCTGGTCGAGGTCTTCGAGCAGGTGACCGTGTGGGGGACGCCGTCGGCCAGCTGCACGCTCTTCATCACCGCGGCCAGGACCTTGGTGCCGTTGCTGCGGAAGGAGTTGAACACGCAGCGTGCCTCTGCCTTGCCGCTGGAGTTCACGATCTCGATCTTGTAGTCGCCGGCCTTGTTGGTCACCAGCCCCTTCCGCAGTACGTCGTACGTCTCACCGGTGGCCGGCGGCTGGGTCATGGTCAGGGTGATGCCGTAGAAGAAGTCCGCCGACCCCGGGTTGAGGCTGGCCGAGTCCGGCACGATCACGCGCGAGTCGATGCCGTTGAAGGTGTAGCCCGTGCCGTTGCCGACCACGTCGTAGTTGGTGCCGTCGTTGCCGTTGCCGGTGACGTCGTGGGCCGTGCTGCTGCCGATCTCGTCGAACGTCCAGTGTGCCTTGTAGGCCGGGGACGTCGGATCCGTCGGGGGCGGCGGGGGAGGAGGAGTGGCATCCGGCACCGAGCTGACCCAAGCATCGGAGATCACGCCCTTGAACCAGTCGTACCCGGATGAGGAGTCCGGCTGGGCCTGGCGCCCAGTCCCAGGGCCGACGCGTTCGACACCGACCCCAGCCCGGCCGCGATGGCCTTGGTGGTGGCGGGGAGGGCGTCGATCTGGATGCTGATGCTGGTCGAGGTCTTGGTGCAGGTGATCGTGTGCACGCGCCCGTCGGCCAGGGACGTGCTGCCCAGCTGGGCCGAGTTCGACCGCTTCCCGCTTGGCAGGATCGAGTTGAACACGCAGCGTGCCTTGGCCTTGCCGCTGGAGCTCGTGATCTCGATCTTGTAGTTCCCCGCTTTGTCCCCGGCGAGCCCCTTGCTCAGCACCTCATAGGTCTCACGAGTGGCCGGTGCCTGGGTCATGGTCAGGGTGACGCCGTAGGAGAAGTCCCCGGACCCGGAGTTGAGGCTCGCGGCACTCGGCACGACCACCCGGGAGTCGACGCCGTTGAACGTGTAGCCGTCGCCGTCGCCGACCACGTTGGCGTTGGTGCCGTCGTTGCCGTTGCCCGTGGCGTCGTACGCCGTGCTGCTGCCGATCTCGTCGAGCGTCCAGTGTGCGCTGTAGGCCTGGGCGGCCCCGGCGTGTGGCACGGTCAGTGACACGAACGCCATGACGGCGATGAGCACGGTGAGTGAGCGAGCGAGCATCAAGACGTTCTCCGGTGCCGGCGTCAGCGGATGGTGGGTGCGGGGGTTATGACGCGGAGGCGACCCAGGCGTCGAAGAGCTCGCCATCGAACCAGTCGAACCCACTCTTCGCCGTCTTCTCCGCCTTGGCTCCCAGGGCCAGGTCGAGGGTGTTCGACACAGCTCCGAGCCCGCTGGCGACCGTCTTGGTCTTGGCGGCGTGGGAGTCGACCTGGACGGTGACGGCGTTCGAGGTCTTCGTGCACGTGATGACGTGCTGACGGCCGTCGGCCAGTGAGGTCGCGTCCAGCTGGGCCGCGTTCGCCCGCTGGCCGTTGGGCAGGACGGAGTTGAACACGCAGCGCGCCTTGGCCTTCCCGCCGGAGTTCATGATCTCGAGCTTGTAGTCGCCACCCTTGGATCCCGCGAGCCCCTTGCGCAGGATGTCGTAGGTCTCGCCCGTCGGCATCGGCGGCTCGGTCATGCTGATCGTGACGCCCCACGAGAAGTCACCGGACCCGGAGTTGAGGGTCGGGGAGTTCGGGACGATCACTCGCGAGCTGGAGCCGTTGAAGGTGTAGCCGTCGCCGTCGCCCTCCACGTTGAAGCTGGTGCCGTCGTTGCCGTTGCCCGAGGAGTCGACGGCCGTGTTGCCGCCGATCTCGTCGAGCGTCCAGTGTGCGCCGAAGCTCTGAGCTGCGTTGGCATGCGGCGCACTCAGTGCCACGGCAGCAGCCGCGCCAACGACGACAAGGCCAGAACGGACGAGCATGGAGGTCCCCCCAATCACCTCACGCACGCCCGGACGACGAGAGTTCAGCGGCTGGTTTCGGGGAGTGTAAGCCACGTCGTACGACGATTCGTCGATCGAGCGGATGAATCAGCAAGAACGATGAAATAGCCCAGTGACCCGTGGCCGGGATGCCCCTCGAGCCCCTGGTAGCCCTAATGTCCCCCGTGGTTGCCCCCGTGGTTGCCGCCGTGGTTGCCGCCGTGGTTTCCGCCGTGGTCGCCACCGTGATGCCTGGTGACCTTGGGCGTGCCGTCGGAGCGGTAGATCGTCACCGTCGTGCCGCTGGCGACCTGTGATCCTCCGCCCGGACTGGTGAAGGCCACCGTGTCCTGCGGATAGCCCGAGTCGGTGTAGCCACCGTCGGCGACGGCGAAGCCCGCCTGCTTGATCTGTTGGGCTGCCTGGTCGTAGGGCAGACCGCCCACGTCGGGGAGGGTGGTGAGCACGCCGTTGATGTCGTTGCCGTTGGGCGCGGTGAACGTCGCGTCGGGCAGCCACTGCTGGATCACCCGCATCGCGTCGTACCACATCGGGCCGGCGGTGGTGGATCCGTGTGCGGTCGCGGTGTACGCCCCGCCGAGCACCTGGCCGTTCAGCGTGACCCAGTGCCCCAGCCGGTTGGCGCCCGCGACCATCGCGGCGGTGGCGAGGTTCGGCGTGTATCCCATGTACCACACCGACATGTTGTTGTCGTTGGTCCCGGTCTTGGCCGCCGACTCCTGGTTGAGCTGGAGCGCCGCGCCGAAGCCGGTCGGGGACTGCACGCCGCGCAGCACGTCGTTCACCGCGTCGGCGACCGGCGCGGCGATCACCTGCTCGCACTGCTGCGGGTACGTCTTGAGCTCGTGGCCGTTGGAGTCGTCGATCGACGTCACCGGGCGGGGGTCGCAGTGCAGGCCCCGGGCCGCGAACGTCGCGTAGGCGTCGGCCAGCTCGAGCGGGCTGACGGAGGCGACGCCGAGAGTGAACGACGGCACCATCTCCCGGGCAGGGTCGTGGAGCGGGATGCCCATCTTCTGGGCGAGGTGGTACGGCTCGCACAGGCCGGTCTGCAGCTCCAGCTTGGCGAAGAAGGTGTTCACCGACTCCTGGGTGCCGGTGTACGCATCCATCGGGAAGCCGCCGATGGTCGAGCTGTGCACGTCCCAGGTGTCGGTACTCGCGAACGAGCGGCCGCCGCACACGCGGTACTCGCTCATCGGGATGTTCTCCTCCATCGGGGAGGGGATCTTCTGCGTGAGCGGGAATCCCTGCTGGATCGCGGACGCGAGCACGAACGCCTTGAACGTCGAACCCGGCTGGAAGCCGGCGGAGTCGCCGTACTTCTGCGGGACGGTGTAGTCCAGGAAGGTCTGGCCGGCGGCGGCGTCACGACCCATCGGGCGCGACTGCGCCAACGCCTTCACGTCTCCCGTGCCGGGCTCGATCATCGCGAGCGCGCCGATCGCCTGGTCCCTGGCGAAGACGTGGTGGCGCACGGAGTTGTCGGCCGCGCGCTGGAAGCGTGGGTCGATCGTGGTGTGGATCGTCAGGCCACCGGTGTAGAGCAGCTTGTGGCGTGCCGCGACCGTCTTGCCGAGGGCCGGATCATGCTCGAGGTAGCGGACCACGAAGTCGCAGAAGAACGGCGCGCTGGAGTTGATGCAGCCGTTGGGAGTTGCCACCGGGTGGAGGCCGAGCGGCTGCTTCTTGAGCTTGTCCGCCTTCTGCTGCGAGATCACGTGCAGCTGGGCCAGTCGGTCGAGCACGACGTTGCGCCGATCGAGGCCGCGGGTGGCGTTTCGCAGCGGGTCGTACCCGGTGGGGTTCTTCACCAGACCGGCGAGTGTCGCGCCCTGCAGCCAGGTCAGGTCCTTGGCGTTGGTGCCGAAGTAGTGGCGGGCGGCGGCCTGTACGCCGTAGGCACCGTCGCCGTAGTAGGCGATGTTGAGGTAGCGCTCGAGGATCCAGTCCTTGGAGTAGTTCTGCTCGAAGGCGATCGCGTAGCGCAGCTCGGTGAGCTTGCGGGCGTAGGTGTCGGCGGTGGCCGCCTTCCGCTCCTTGGCGGTCTTCGCCTGCGCGAGCAGGGTCATCTTGACCATCTGCTGGGTGATCGACGAGCCGCCCTGGACGGTGCCGCCGGAGGACTGGTTGGTGATCAGGGCGCGCACCGTGCCCTTCACGTCGAGGGCGCCGTGCTGGTAGAAGCGGTAGTCCTCGATCGCGACGATCGACTTGACCATCTTCCGCGAGATCTGGCGGAGCGGGACGTTGATGCGGTTCTCGTCGTACAGCGTGGCGATGGTCTGGCCGCTCGGGTCGACGATCTTCGTCTGTTGCGCCAGCGGCTGGGTGCGCAGCTGGGCGGGCAGCGACTCCACGGTGTGTGAGAGGGACTTGGAGGCCAGTCCGAGCACGCCCGCGAAGGGGATCGCCAGGCCGGCCACGACCACTCCCATGACCGCCGCGACGATGGCCATCACGCCCAGATGGGAGGCGACACGAGACGCGGGAAGCCGCTCCTCGGGGGGCAAGGTCATGTCGAAGAGACTACGTGACGGTCGGGAGACCTGTGCATTCTCGACCCCCACGGACTAGTCCAATGGGACTACGGGGATAGAACCGTACGAGTCTGTCCCCGAGTGACGCATGTTCTTTACCTTGGAGCCTCGACTGAGCATCCGTTCGGGCGGATGGCTTCATGGGGAAGCTTCAGTCAGCTGACGATCGTGGGGACGTCATTATGTGGAATCAAGATTGGGCTGCCCAGGCTGCGTGCCGGGGCCAGCAACCCGACAAGCTGTTCGTGCGAGGTGCAGAGCAGAACAAGGCGAAGCAGGTTTGCGGTGCGTGTCCTGTGCGTACCGAGTGCCTCGCGGAGGCTCTCGACAACCAGATCGAGTGGGGCGTCTGGGGCGGGATGACCGAGCGTGAGCGCCGAGCCCTGCTGCGTCGCCGTCCGAACGCATCATGGCGAGCCGTTCTCGAAACGGCTCGTGAGCAGCACGCCGGTGTGGTCGTCAGCGCCTGAGCCGCGCTGACGAAACCACCGACAACGTCGGGTCAACCGCGTCAGGTCGGCCGCTCCCCCGCTAAGAGCGCGCCGACCTGACGCAACCCCGCCAGGTCGTGCACGTCGCCCGCGAGGGCCGGCACCACCGCGGTCGGCACCTGTGGGTGAGCCGCCTCGAAGCGCTGACGTAACAGAGTCTCTCTCTCGACCATGCGCACGCGGTCCGCGTGCAGCCGCAGCAGACCCGCTGTGCGGGAGTCCGCGTCGTCCTTGCGCAACCGCTGGGCAGCCGCCATCGCCCCCTCGGCGGTCACGTCGCCGATCGGCTGCGGGCTCGCCCGGTTGACGACGAGGCCCGCCAGCGGCATCTCGTCCTCGCTCAGCCGCTCGACGAAGTACGCCGCCTCGCGAAGCGCATCGGGCTCCGGGGCCGCGACGACGAGGAACGCCGTTCCGTCGGCCTGCAGGAGCTCGAAGGTCTTCTGTGCGCGCTGGCGGAAGCCGCCGAAGAGGGTGTCGAACGCGGCGACGAACGTCTGCATGTCACGCAGGACCTGGGCGCCGAGGACCTTGGCGAGCGTGTTCGTCACGATGCCGAAGCCGGCGGTCATCATCCGGGCCGGCCCCTTCGCGGGCGCGAGGAGCAGCTTGATGAAGCGGCCGTCCAGGAAACTGGACAGCCGTTCGGGGGCGTCGAGGAAGTCGAGGGCCGAGCGGGACGGTGGCGTGTCGACCACGATCAGGTCGTAGGTGCCGTCGCGCTGGGCGTCGGCATGGATCTGCCCGAGCTTCTCCATCGCCATGTACTCCTGCGTGCCGGCGAAGGAGCTCGACAGCGCGACGTAGAACGGGTTGTCCAGGATCTGCCGCGCCTTCTCCGGGCTGGCCTGGCTCTCGACCACCTCGTCGAAGGTGCGCTTCATGTCCAGCATCATCGCGTCGAGGCTGCCACCTCGACCGGCACCGCCCCCCACGCCCGCGACCGGGCGCGGGGTGTTGTCCAGCACCTCGATCCCCATCGACTGGGCGAGCCGGCGGGCGGGGTCGATGGTGAGCACGACGACCTTGCGGCCGCGTTCGGCGGCACGCAGCGCCAGGGCCGCCGACGTGGTCGTCTTCCCCACGCCGCCGGAGCCGCAGCACACGATGATCCCGGTCCGCGGGTCGTCGAGGAGCCGGTCGACGTCCAGGGTCCGCCCCCCGGTCAGCGACTGCGGACCAACCCGGGAGCGTGTCCTGCTCCTGCGTGGGGTGGTCATGCGAGTCCCTGGTCGCGGAGCATCCCGGCCAGCTCATAGAGCGCGCCGAGGTCGACGCCACCGACGAGCAGGGGCAGCTCGTACGTCGGGACGTCGAGCGCATCGACCAGGGCGCGCTGGGCGTCCTCGAGCGCCCGGCGCTCGGCATGGTCGCGGGCCTCGGTGAGCAGGCCGGTGACCATCTCGGCCTTCCCGTCGAGACCCGAGCGGGTCAGGTCAGAGGCGATCTGACGCTTGGTGACCGCGCCCGCGCGGACCGCGGCGAGGTCGTCGTCGTCGAGGTCGCGCGGCCGCACCTGGTTGACCACGACCCCGCCCACCGGCAGGCCGTGCTCGCGCAGCTGGGCGATGCCGTCGGTGGTCTCCTGCACCGGCATCTCCTCGAGCACGGTGACCAGGTGCACGGCGGTGCGCCTGGAGTGGAAGAGCGTGGTCACGGAGTCGGCCTGGGTCTTGATCGGCCCCATCCGGGCCAACCCGGCGAGCTCGTGGTTGACCCCGAGGAACTGGGCGATGCGCCCGGTCGGCGGTGCGTCGAGCACGACGGCGTCGTAGGTGATGGCCTTCTTGTTGCGGGAGTTGCGCTTGGTCGCCTCGTACACCTTTCCGGTGAGCAGGACGTCGCGGACTCCCGGAGCGATCGTGGTCGCGAACTCCACGACACCGAAGCGGTCCAGGGCCCTGCCGGCGCGACCGAGCTTGTAGTACATCGAGAGGTACTCCAGCAGCGCGGACTCGGGGTCGATGTGCAAGGCGTGAACGACCCCACCTCGCTGACCGTCGGTCTCCGGAAGGCCCGTGGCGACGCGTCGCTCGGCGTACGGGAGCGGCTCGACGTCGAACATCCGGGCGATGCCCTGGCGGCCCTCGACCTCGCAGAGCAGGACGTTGGTGCCGGCAGCCGCCAGACCGAGCGCGAGCGAGGCGGCCACCGTGGACTTCCCGGTGCCGCCCTTCCCCGTGACGATGTGCAGGCGGACCTGCGGGAAGTCGCGGCTCGACACGGCAGCGAGCCTAAGGGGTGTTGCTTGGTGAAGGTTTTCCCAGTCTTCAGCGCGGGCGTCTCTGTGCGGCTACCGTCGTTTTCGGGGGAAGCACATGGACTGGACCAGATTGCCGGTTCCCGGTCGCGTCACGGCGTTGCAGCGGGGGCTGTGTGCCGGAGTGACGACCGAGGGCACCGTGTTCGTCTCGCACCTGCGCCTGCCGCACGCGAACCCGACGACGTACGACGACGTGCTCGTCGACTCCTTCGGCGTGCTCGGGGTCGCGCCCGGGCCGGAGCCCTGGCTCACCGGCCGCGGGGCCGACGGCCGGCTGCAGCTCTGGACGGCGCGTGACGACGACACGACGGTGGAGTCGAGCTCGCTCGACGGGATCGACGCGATGTGGGCCGCGCCCGCCACGGACGCGGGAACCGAGCTGTTGCTGAGCTGTCACCTGTCCGAGGGATCCTGGCGCCTCCGCACCTACGACCGGCAGAGCGCGATCGCGGGGGGCGCCCCGAAGGCGCGCGACCTGCCGCTCGCCGGCCCGCCCGACACCTCCTTCGTCCTCGGCTGCCCGGAGAAGGACCCGCTGGTCGTGGCCGGACGGCTCGGCGACTCGGGGGCCGCGACGGCGTGGGCGTTCAGCGGCGACTGGCGCCGCATCCACCTCTCCCGCGCACCCTCCGCGCTCACCTCGGTCGCCTACGCGTGGGGAGGCCGGCACACCTGGATCGGCGGCGTGGCGGACGGCAGCGCGGCCGTGTACGAGCTGCTTCCGCTCCCGTTCCGCGGACCGCTGCGCAGCTTCACCCTGCCGATGCCGCATCTGGAGCTCGTCCACATCCCCGACGGGGGTGGGCGGCCCCTGGTCCTGGTCGACGACACCACCGGCGACCAGCCCGTGTTCGTCGCCGCGACCGGACGGGGGAACCGTCTGTGCTGGCACGACGGCGCCGAGTGGAAGGCGTTCCCCGCGCCGGACGGTCCGCTGAGGGCAGCCTGCGCCTCGGGTGGTGCGGTGCACCTTCTGGTCGGCCAGACCCTGTGGTCGATCGAGGACCCGACAGCCGGCTGACGACCCGGCCGAGACGCCCTCCCGCACCGTGGCAGGATGCCCGCAGGAGGTGCGCGGATGGACAAGGTCGTGGCGAGCGCTGCCGAAGCGGTGGCCGATGTCGCCGACGGGTCGACCCTGGCGGTCGGTGGGTTCGGGCTCTGCGGAGTCCCGTCCGTGCTCATCGATGCGTTGCTCGACGCCGGCGTGAAGGAGCTCGAGGCGGTGTCGAACAACTGCGGTGTCGACGAGTGGGGCCTGGGCCGGCTGCTGATGGAGAAGCGGCTGCGGCGGATGATCTCGTCGTACGTCGGGGAGAACAAGGAGTTCGCCCGGCAGTACCTCTCCGGCGAGCTCGAGGTCGAGCTGACTCCCCAGGGCACCCTGGCCGAGCGGATGCGCGCCGGCGGCTCCGGCATCCCGGCGTTCTTCACCGCGACCGGGGGCGGCACCCAGGTCGCGGAGGGCGGCCTGCCCTGGCGGTACGACGCCGAGGGCAACGTCATCGTGAGCTCGCCGCCGAAGGAGACCCGCGACTTCGTGACCAATGGTGAGAGCCGCGAGTACGTCCTCGAGGAAGCGATCATCGCCGACTTCGGGTTGGTGCGCGCCTGGATGGGTGACCGGCACGGCAACCTCGTGTACCGCGAGTCCGCCCGGAACTTCAACCCGCTCGCGGCGATGTGCGGCCTGATGACCATCGCCGAGGTCGAGCATCTCGTCGAGCCGGGCGAGATCAAGCCCGAGGACGTCCACACGCCCGGTGTCTACGTGCAGCGGGTCGTCGCGCTGACCGAGGAGCAGGCGGCGGACAAGAAGATCGAGAAGCGTACGACGCGGCCGCGGCCGGAAGGGGCCTGACGTGGCCTGGACCCGTGAGCAGATGGCCGCGCGCGCGGCGTCGGAGCTGGTCGACGGCTCCTACGTCAACCTCGGCATCGGACTCCCGACCCTGGTGCCCAACTACGTCGCCGACGACGTGGAGCTGGTGCTCCAGAGCGAGAACGGCATCCTCGGCGTCGGTGCCTACCCGTACGAGGGCGACGAGGACCCCGACCTGATCAACGCCGGCAAGGAGACGGTCACGCTGCGCAAGGGCGCGTCGTTCTTCGACTCGGCCACGTCGTTCGGGATGATCCGCGGCGGCAAGATCGACGCCGCGATCCTCGGCGCGATGCAGGTCTCGCGCACCGGTGACATCGCGAACTGGATGATCCCCGGGAAGATGGTCAAGGGGATGGGCGGCGCGATGGACCTGGTCCACGGCGCCAAGCGGGTGATCGTGCTGATGGAGCACGTCGCCAAGGACGGCTCGAAGAAGATCCTGAACGAGTGCGCACTGCCCTACACCGGCCGTGGTGTCGTGCAGCGGATCATCACCGACCTGTGCGTCCTCGACGTCACTCCCGAGGGTCTGCGGCTGGTCGAGCTGGCACCCGACGTCACGCTCGACGAGGTGCGCGAGAAGACCGAGCCCGAGATCCTCACATGATCGGCGCAACCCGGATCCGGCCCGGCTCGGCCGTACGCGGAGCCGGGGTCGCGCTCGCGTGTCTGTCGCCACGGCTCCCGGGCCGCGCCCGCGCGGTGCTCGCGTCGTACGTCGGCGGCTGGCCGCTGAACCGGCCGGGCCTGCAGGTCTTCGTCGTCGTTCCCGACGAGGACGCCGAGCCCTGGCAGCGCGCGGTCGTCCCGCTGGCCACGTCCGGCGCGTCGTGGACGGCGCTGATGCTCGTCGCCACCTCCGCCGTACGTCGCAGCGCGCTGCCGGCGCCGGTCGCCGCCGTACTGCTCGGGGGCGTGGTCGCGGTCGGGGACTCGTTCCTCGCCGACCTCGGCGAGCGGATGAAGGCCAAGGCCACCGGCGCTGCGGTCGCCCGCGACGCGGCGGGGTCGGAGGACGCCGGCGTCACCGCATAAGCGGTGAAACCGACACGCGCCCATCCACCGAGCCGCTCGCTCCGAATCCGCTGTGGCGCGCCTCACAACGGGGCACGCCCATCAAGGAGGGCTCTGATGAGCGACACCACCAGAAGGAAGCTCCTCGCCGCCACGGGGGCGGGCGTGGCCGCAGGCACTGTAGGACTGACCATGGGTCCCGCCCAGTCGGGCGAGGCCCGGCGTTCCACGTCGAGCGCGCGGGAGTCGGTCGTGGCGTACATCCACGACCACCGTTCCAGCGAGGTCCGGCTCATGGTCGGGGAGCGCGAGATCGTGGTGCACGACCGCGACCTGGCGACCCGGATCCTGAACGCGGCGGGAGGTCGATGACATGTCCTCGCACCGTGAAGCACCCGAGATGGCCAAGGATCCGGTAGCCGACAGCACCGACGTCTACGCCTTCGTCAGCCCCGACCGTGCCAATACGGTCACGCTGATCGCCAACTACATCCCGTTCCAGGCTCCGGACGGCGGCCCGAACTTCAACGAGTTCGGCGACGACGTGGCCTACGACATCAACATCTCCAACAAGGGCAAGGGCGAGGCGGACATCGTCTACCGCTTCCACTTCACCACCAGGGTGCGTGACGCCAAGACCTTCCTCTACAACACCGGCCCGATCTCGAACATCCACGACACCACGTGGAACCGGCCGCAGTTCTACTCCCTGACCCGGATCAAGAACGGCAAGCGCAAGGTGCTCGCGGAGCACCTGCCCTGCCCGCCGGTCAACATCGGCCCGCGCAGCACGCCGAACTACCACCACCTGGCGGCCCAGGCCGTGCACAAGGTCGGCCGCCGCCGGGTCTTCGCCGGGCAGCGGGCCGATGCGTTCCACGTCGACCTCGGCAGTGTCTTCGACCTCGGAGCGCTGCGGCCCTTCCAGCATCTGCACCTGATCCCGATGGCCGACACCGCCGGGCGCAACTCGCTGCAGGGCTTCAACGTGCACTCGCTCGTGCTCCAAGTGCCGATCTCGGAGGTCAGCCGTGGCGGCGACCTGCCCCACAAGCCGGAGCAGGCGAGGTCCGTGATCGGGGTGTGGTCCTCGGCGAGCCGCAGGAAGTCCCGGATGTTCGACAAGCAGAAGGGCGCGTACGTCGGGCACGGTCCCTGGGAGCAGGTCTCCCGGCTCGGCAACCCGCTCTTCAACGAGGTGATCACCCCGATGGCGCACAAGGACGCGTGGAACGCGCGGGCGCCGAAGGGCGACGCGTTGTTCGCGAAGTACGTCAACCACCCGGAGCTGGCCCGGCTGCTGCCGGTGCTCTACCCGGGCGTCTTCCCGCACCTCGCGGCGTACCACAAGACGCGGGCGGACCTGAACGCCATCCTGCTGACCGGCATCCCGAACGGGATCGTGCCCGGGTTCCAGAACTTCACCGGGACCGTCGAGTCGGACATGCTCCGGCTGAACCTCGCGATCCCACCGACGCACAGCCCCAACAGCATGGGTCTGCTCGGCGGCGACGCGGCCGGCTTCCCGAACGGACGGCGCGTCGGCGACGACGTCGTGGCGATCGAGCTGCGGGCGGTGGCCGGGGTGACCATCCCGCTCGTCGACCCGTCGTTCACACCCGACGGCGCGGCGGGACTGCTCACGGACGGGACGACGGACACCAACGGCGGGACCACGGCGACGTTCCCGTTCCTGGGCGACCCGGGCGGTGGGTACCAGACGCAGCCCGGTACGTCGGCAGTGTCATGAGCCGTGCAGTGAGCGGGGTGATCACCGAGGTGATGCCCTCGGCGGCAAGGCCCGAGAACGACTGGGCCGGCCAGGGCGCCGTCCTGCTCGACATCGGAGGCGACGTGGGTGCGCTCGTGGTCGCCATGCCGGAGTCGACGCTCGGGCTCGAGGTCGAGATCCGGCCGCTCGACGGGCAGCACGTGCATGCGCACGCGCATCACCACGGGGACGGGCACACGCACGAGCACCTGGCACATGTGGCCGTCGTCGCCCGCCCGGTCGCCGAAGGGCGCCTGCCGTCGCTGGTGTTCCCGGCGCTGGAGTCGGGCCGCTACCAGCTGTTCGAGAAGGGGCGGCCCGAGGCCGTGGCCTTGTGGGTCGAGGTCACCGGAGGCGTCGTCACCACGGCCGACTGGCCGAGCTGACACCTGCAGCCGACAACCGGGAAGACGGCCCCGGGGCGGGTCACGGGTACGGAGCAATTTCCTCCGCCACACCCGTCGCCCCGGGGCCGTTGGCTCGTTGATGAGGGTGTGCACCCGCCCTGGGGGAGAGCGCACGAACGTCGTACCGAAACCCCCAGCGGGCGCGCCCGGCCGCCTCTTCTCCCTGTGTGGCCGGGCGGCCCGCTGGCCATCCTCGACGCCCGTCCGACCACCCGGAGGCCGGGGGTAGGGTCGCGCCATGGCTGAGACTCAGAGGTGGGAGTACCTTACGGCGCCGATCCTCGTGCACGCGGCGAAGCAGATCCTCGACAACTTCGGTGCCGACGGCTGGGAGCTCGTGCAGGTCGCTCCGGGGATGAACCCGGAGAACATGGTCGGCTACTTCAAGCGCCCGGTGACCGACTGATGGGCGCCGTCGAGGACCGCCTGGCCGAGCTGGGGTTGTCGGTACCCGATGTCGCCACGCCGGTGGCGTCGTACGTTCCCGCCGTGCGCACCGGGTCGTACGTCTACACCTCGGGCCAGGTGCCGATGCGTGACGGTGCGTTGATGACGACCGGAAAGGTCGGCGACGCGGTCTCGCCCGACGAGGCCGCCGCGTGCGCGCAGCAGTGCGCGTTGAACGCGATCGCCGCCGTGAAGGCCGAGATCGGCGACCTCGACGCCGTGAAGCGCGTGGTCAAGGTCGTCTGCTTCGTGGCGTCGGAGCCGGAGTTCACCGGTCAGCCGCAGGTCGCCAACGGCGCCTCCGACCTGCTGGGCAAGGCCTTCGGCGAGGCCGGCGTGCACGCGCGCTCGGCCGTCGGCGTACGGGTGCTGCCGCTGGACGCCCCGGTCGAGGTCGAGATCCTCGTCGAGGTGTAGCCGGTGCGGGTGTCGCTGCCGCCACAGCTGGTGGAGCACGCGCGGGACTTCGCCGAGGGACGTCGTACACCGGCGCAGCCGCGGGACGCCGCGACCGTGATCCTGATGCGCGCAGGCTCGGACGACCATGCAGGGCCGGACCTCTACCTCCTCCGCCGCCAGACGTCGATGGCCTTCGCAGGCGGGATGTGTGTGTTCCCGGGTGGCGGCGTCGACCCCCGCGACTTCGACAGCGCCGTCGCCTGGTCCGGGCCCGGCCCGGCGGAATGGGCGGATCGGCTCCGAACGTCCGAGGAGTTGGCGCGGGCGCTGGTCTGTGCCGCGGTCCGCGAGACGTTCGAGGAGTCGGGCGTGCTGCTCGCCGGACCGTCGGCGGCGGAGGTCGTCGCGGACACGACCGGCGACGACTGGGAGGCCGACCGGCAGGCGCTCGAGGCCAAGGCCCTGTCCTTCACGGCGTTCCTCGACCGGCGCGGGCTCGTGCTGCGCACCGACCTCCTCGGCGCCTGGTCGGGATGGTGCACGCCGGAGTTCGAGCCGCGCCGCTTCCGCACCTGGTTCTTCGTCGCCGCGTTGCCTCCCGGCCAGCTCACGCGCGACGTCTCGAGCGAGTCGTCATCGGTGGCGTGGATGTCGGCTCTCGGGGCGTGCGACTCCGTCGACGCCCACGAGCTCGGGATGATGCCGCCGACGTACGTCACCTGCCTCGAGGTCGGCCAGTACGCCGACCCCGACGCGGTGCTCGCGGCGGCGACGGGACGCGACCTGACCATGTTCACACCGGCGGTCGAGAGCGAGGGTGAGGTCGCCACCATGTCGGTGCCCGAGCGGAGCATGCCGTTGCTGGTGGCGCGCGGTGGCTGAGGCCGGCTGGACCGGCGGGACCTTCGGATCCGTGGGCACCTGCGTCCTGGCGCCCAACGCGTCGCCGATGACCCTCGACGGCACCAACACCTGGGTGCTGCGCGCTCCGGGCTCGGCGCGATCCGTCGTGATCGACCCGGGCCCCCCGGACGCCGGTCATCTCGACGCGGTGACGGACGCGGCCGGTGACGTCGCGGTGGTGCTGCTGACCCATCACCACCTCGACCACTCCGAGGCAGCACGTGGCTTCGCCGAACGGGTCGGGTGCGGCGTCCGGGCGCTGGATCCGGCGTACCGGCTGGGCTCGGAGGGGCTGGGCGAGGGCGACGTGGTCGCCGTCGACGACCTCGAGATCCGGGTCGTGGCCACCCCCGGGCACACCTCCGACTCCCTGTCGTTCGTGCTCCCCTCGGAGCGGGCCGTGCTCACCGGCGACACGGTCCTCGGCCGCGGTACGACGGTCGTCGCCCACCCCGACGGTCGGCTCGGTGCCTACCTCGGCTCCCTGGATCGTCTCCATGCGTTGGCCGAGGCCCACGAGATAGCGACGATCTGGCCCGGCCACGGGCCGGTGATCGAGTCGGCGCTGCCGGTGCTCGACTTCTACATCTCGCACCGCAAGGAGCGGCTGGCCCAGGTCCGCGACGCCCTCCGCACCGCCTGGGCCGACCCGCGCGACGACGTACCGCGCGACGACGTAACCCTGTCCCGACGCATCGTGGAGATCGTGTACGCGGACGTCGATCCCGTCCTGTGGCCCGCCGCCGAGCTCTCCGTCCGCGCCCAGCTGGACTACCTGCGTTCTGGGTGAGCTGGATGCACGGGGCGCTGTCGTATCCGCGCGATCGCGCGGTTGTGACAGTCGGCGCCGGAGAATGCACGTCCTAACGGCGCGATCGCGCTGAAATGACAGGGCTGTGGATGACGCCTGCAAGGCTCGCCTCAACCGGTCACCCTGGAGGCATGCCGGAACTCGGGATCCGTGATGGGGAGCTCTTCACGCGACAGATGCTGCGCGCCCGAGGCATCGACCCGGGGTTGGTGAGGCGCAGCGAGTTCTGCCAAGTGGTCCGATCCGTGTGGGTACGCCGAGACCAGGTGAACCAGGACACCAGAATCCGAGCGGCGTTGGCGCTTCATCCGAACGACGCCGTGGCGAGCCACTTCAGCGCCGCGAAACTGTTGGCGCTGCCCGTCCCCGAGCACCCCTTCGAGCACGTCACAGTGTTCCGTCACGAGGACCGGCGTTGGCGTCCGGAAGTCAAGCCGCACGTCACCAAGCGCCTGCGCAAGATGCTGATCATCCGAGGTATCCGGTGCACGGACCCGGTGACGACGTTCATTCAGTTGGCAGGGTCGCTCTCGCTCGTGGACCTCGTCGTGCTCGGCGACGCGATCGTCAAGCATTACAAGGTGTCGCCCTCCCGGCTGGTCAGGATGTGTCGCGAGAGCACTGACTACTACGCCGCCGCGGCCTTGCGCGCGGCTCGCTACGTCCGCCGCGGTGTCGACTCACCGATGGAGTCGCGGCTCAGGATGCTCCTCGTGCTGGCGGGACTTCCGGAGCCGAAGGTCGACGTGAGGGTCATGAACGAAGACGGCACGTGGCGCCGGCGCTACGACCTCTGCTACCCCGGCTTCAAGCTGATCATCGAGTACGACGGGCGCCAGCATGCCGATGACGTCGAGCAGTGGAACGCAGACCTCGAGCGCCGTGAAGAGCTCGACGAGGACGGGTTCCGGATCCTGGTCGTGACGGCCCGCGGAATCTTTGTCGAGCCGGCGCGCACCATCGAACGTGTCCGTCGCGCGCTGATCGCGCGTGGCTGTCAGCAGCGCCTCGTCATCGATGACGCCTGGCGCGAGCACTTCGGAGGCTGAACCCGCTCATGTCATAACGGCGCGATCGCACGGTTGTGACACTCGCACTGGCGAAATGACTGTCATAAGTGCGCGATCGCGCTGAAATGACGTCGCGCAGAGCAGCGGCCATCTACCGGGCGCGGCGGCGGAGGCGGTCGATGTCCATGATCACGACCGAGCGGGGTTCGAGGCGGAGCCAGCCGCGGGAGGCGAAGTCGGCCAGGGCCTTGTTGACGGTCTCGCGGGAGGCGCCGACCAGCTGGGCGAGCTCCTCCTGGGTGAGGTCGTGGTGGACGTGGACGCCGTCGTCGGCGGTGCGGCCGAAACGGTCGGCAAGGTCGAGCAGTGCCTTCGCGACCCGGCCCGGTACGTCGGAGAACACCAGGTCGGCGTTCACGTCGTTCGCCTTCCGCAGTCGCGACGCGATCTGGGCGAGGAGCCCGCGTGCCACCTGTGGCCGGCCCTCGAGCCACTTCAGGAGGTCCTCGTGCGAGAGCGAGGCGAACGACGCGTCGGTCACCGCCGTCACGGTCGCCGAGCGCGGCCCCGGGTCGAACAGCGACAGCTCGCCGAACATCTGGCCGGGGCCGAGGATGGCGAGGAGGTTCTCGCGGCCGTCGCTAGAGGTGCGGCCGAGCTTGATCTTGCCGTCGAGCACGATGTACAGCCGGTCACCTGAGTCGCCCTCGTGGAAGAGCACGTCACCCCGTCGCAGCCTGGTCTCGCTGAGCGAGCCACGCAGGGCGGTGGCGGCCTCGTCGTCGAGCGCACTGAACAGCGGCGCCTGACGCAGTACCTCGTTGTCCACGACGTCCTCCATCGCCCGCCGCTGCACGCCGTAGGTCGGTCGCCGCGCGTGGGACGTGCTGATCCTAGCCAGTGGCCTGGGTCACACCTACCGGACGGGCGCGCCGGTCGGGGTCGGTACGCCACCGTAGGCTGGCGGCGTGTCAGCCGTGTCCGCGCCCGAGACCCGCACCGGTCTGGTGAGGCGGGCTCGACGCATCAACCGAGCGCTGGCCGAGCACTATCCGGACGCCCGGATCGAGCTCGATTTCGACGACTCGTTCCAGCTGCTCGTCGTCACCGTGCTCAGTGCTCAGACCACCGACCGCCGGGTCAACGCCGTACGTCCGGTGCTGTTCGCGGCGTATCCCGACGCGCCGGCGATGGCCGCGGCTCCACGAGAGGACCTCGAGCAGATCGTCGGACCGCTCGGCTTCTTCCGCGCCAAGACCGACGCGCTGCTCAAGCTCAGTGCGGCCCTCGTCGAGCGGTACGACGGGAAGGTGCCGCCGCGGCTCGACGACCTGGTGACGCTCCCCGGCGTCGGCCGCAAGACGGCGAACGTCGTGCTCGGCAACGCGTTCGGTGTCCCCGGAATCACCGTCGACACCCACGTCGGCCGGCTCTGCCGTCGCTTCGGCTGGACCGAGGAGACCGACCCCGTCAAGGTCGAGCACGCCATCGGTGCGTTGTTCCCCAAGAAGGACTGGGTGATGCTCTGCCATCACCTGATCTGGCACGGCCGACGCATCTGTCACGCCAAGAAGCCGGCCTGTGGGGCGTGCCCGGTGGCGCGCTGGTGTCCGTCGTACGGCGAGGGGCCGGTCGACCCGGTGGCCGCGGCCATGCTGGTCAAGACCGAGGGCCCGGCATGAGGCGCGCGCTGCTCGTCGCCCTGGTCCTCCCGCTCCTCGCGGCCTGTGGTGCCGGCACGCCCGACGCGATCAAGCCCGGTCCGCACCAGATCGACGTCTCGAACCCACAGCTGGTGTCCTTCAAGAAGCAGACCGACATCCCGAACTGTCCCCGGGTCGGGTCGTCCGGAGTCGAGGACGGCATGCCCGGGGTCACCCTGCCCTGCCTCGGTGGTGGCCGCTCCGTCGACATGGCCGGCCTGCGCGGTCCGACGATCGTGAACTTCTGGGCGTCCTGGTGCAGCGCATGCCGCAAGGAGATGCCCGCGCTCGCGGCGTACGCCAAACACCACTCGGCGGTGCAGGTCCTCGGGATCGACTTCCTCGACCAGCAGCCCGGCGCCGCGCTCGAGCTCGCGAAGGGCAGCGACGTCGGCTACCCACTCCTCGCCGACACGAAGGGGGCGCTCGACAGGGCGAGCCCGATGCCCCACATCCCGGGTCTGCCACTGACGGTCTTCCTCGACGCCAAGGGCTCGATCGTCCACATCGAGGCCGTCGCGATGCTGACCGAGAAGGACGTCGCCGAGGCCGCGCAGAAGTACCTCGGGGCGACCGGGTGATCCCCGAGTGGCTCGAGCCCGTCGCACGGGCCGCGAAAGAGATCACGGCCGACGACCTGACGCGGTTCGTCCCGCCGGACGGCGCGGTCAGCCGTCGGGGCGCGGTGCTGCTCCTGTTCGGGTCGCAACACGACCTGCTGCTGACCGAGCGTGCCCACGACATGCGCTCCCATCCGGGGCAGGTGTCGTTCCCCGGCGGCTCCCTCGATCCCGGTGAGACCCCGCGACAGGCCGCACTGCGGGAGGCCGAGGAGGAGACCGGTCTCCGGGCGGACGGCGTCGAGGTGTTCGCGGAGCTGCCCGAGCTGTGGCTGCCGCCGAGTCAGTTCGCGGTGACCCCGATCCTCGGCTGGTGGGCCGACGAGACGCCGGTCGGCGTCGTCGACCCCGCCGAGGTCCACCAGGTCTACCGCGTGCCGATCGACGAGCTTCTCGACCCGGCCCACCGGGTCTCCGTGCGTCACCCGAGCGGCTGGGTGGGCCCGGGGTTCCTGATCGGACCGGCCCATGACGTCGTCCTCTGGGGGTTCACCGCAGGGATCATCTCCCGCCTGCTCGACTTCGTCGGCTGGACGCGACCCTGGGACGAGCGCGTGGCGCGTGACCTCCCGGCGTACATGCTGCAAGGTGGGCCCCCGGTGGTGCCCCGGCCGCCCGGTCCCGAGGAGCGCTGAGTGAACCTGCTCGACTGGGTGCTGATCGTGGTGGTCGTGCTGTACGCCGTGTCCGGCTACTGGCAGGGCTTCATCACCGGCGCCTTCGCGACCGTGGGCCTCCTGGTCGGCGGGCTGATCGGGGTCTGGGCCGCGCCCACGGCTCTGGGCAACGCGAGCCCGTCGATCATGGTCTCGCTCGCAGCCGTCTTCATCGTGATCATCTGTGCCTCGCTCGGGCAGGCGCTGTTCCAGATCGGCGGGGCGCACCTCCGGTCCAAGATCACCTGGCAGCCGGTGCGCGCGCTCGACGCCGTCGGTGGGGCCATGCTGAGCGCGGTCGCCGCCCTGCTGGTCGCCTGGGCGCTCGGGGTCGCGCTCTCGGGCTCCGGGCTGCGCGGCATCACGCCCCTCGTGCGCGACTCCAAGGTCCTGGCCGAGGTGAACAGCATCCTGCCGGCCGAGGCGAGCTCGAAGCTGTCGGCGTTCAACGACGTCGTGGGCACGACGTTCTTCCCGCGCTACCTCGAGCCGTTCGCGCCGGAGCGCATCGTCCCGGTGCCGCCCGGCCCGCGCCGGATGCTCACCGACCCCGACGTCCAGCGCGCCGCCGGTGACGTCGTCCGCATCCGCAGTACCAACCGCTGCCACCAGGGCATCGAGGGGTCGGGCTTCGTCTACGCCCCCGACCGGGTGATGACCAACGCCCACGTCGTCGCCGGCGTGAACACGCCGCTCGTCGAGCTCCACGGCAGCTCGGTGGCCGCGAAGGTCGTCTACTACAACGCCGACCTCGACGTCGCCGTGCTCTCGGTGCCGACCGGCACGGTCCGGCCGCTGAGGTTCAGCTCGGCGGCCGCGGGCGACGGCGTCGCGATCCTCGGCTTCCCGCAGAACGGCCCGTACGACGTGCAGCCGGGCCGCGTGCGAGCCGACCAGCGCCTGCGGTCGCCGGACATCTACGGCCACGGCACGGTGATCCGCGAGGTGCTGTCGCTGCGCGGTCTGATCCGGCCGGGGAACTCCGGTGGCCCGGTCGTGGACTCCGCGGGCCACGTCGTGGGCGTGGTGTTCGCGGCGTCGGTGACCAGCGACGACACCGGCTACGCGCTGTCGTCGCAGCAGGTCGGCGAGGCAGCAGCCGCAGGACGGGTCGCCTCGCGGCCGGTGTCGACCGAGGGGTGCGCGGCTTAGAGGCGGCCGGCGGCCAAGCGGGCAGCGCCGTTCGCTCCGGTCGTCCGCCACGGCTCCGGCGTATCGGACGGTCCTCGATCAGCCGCGTTTGAGGATCTGCTTGGCCTCGTTCGCCTGGGCGATGGCCTTCTCCGGCCCGCGCACCTTCTTCACCTTGCGGACCCCGATGAAGCCGAGCAGCGCGGCGATGAGCAGGTACGCCCCGAACACGATCAGGAACGCCCACTGCAGGGCGAGGCCTTCGCCGTTCCAGTTGATGAAGTAGGCGAACGCCACCGACAGCATGATCAGGCCCATCAGCGTGAAGAAGGCGGCCGCGGCGAACATCGCGATGCCGATCCCGCCGGCCTTGACACTCACCTGGACCTCGGACCTGGCGAGGCGGATCTCGTTGCGGATCAGGCTCGAGACGTCACGGCTGGCGTCGGAGACGAGTCGCCCGATGGTCGGATCGGTGTCCTGGACCGGTTCGTTCGCCACGCGCCGACCCTACAACGGCATCTCGGCGCATTCCGCGTCGGCGTTAGCCTCACCCACGTGTCCGTCGTACGTCGCATTCTGCCGCTGCCGGCGCCGGGTGAGACGGCGTTCCTGAGCGGGGTGCTCCGCTCCGAGTCGGTCGGCGGGCTGCTCGCACTCGGGGCGGCGCTGGTCGCGTTGGTCTGGGCCAACTCGCCGGCGGACTCGTCCTACCACGCGTTCATCACCTTCGACGTCGGCCCGCTCGACCTCGAGCACTGGGGTGCCGACGGGGCGCTGACGTTGTTCTTCTTCGTGGCCGGGCTCGAGCTGAAACGGGAGTTCGTGGTCGGGTCGCTGCGGCGTCCGGCAGACGCGCTGGTGCCGGTCACCGCGGCCCTGTGCGGCGTCGCCGTACCGGCTCTGCTGTACACGTTGGTCAACGTGACGGCGTCCTCGGGACGGCCGGGTGGCTGGGCGATCCCGGCGGCGACGGACATCGCCTTCGCGCTGGCGGTGCTCTCGGTCGTCGGCTCGCACCTGCCCGCCTCGTTGCGGGCGTTCCTGTTGACGCTGGCCGTGGTCGACGACCTCGTGGTGATCGTGATCATCGCCGTGGTCTTCACCGACACGGTGCACGTCGTCGACCTGCTTGCGTCTCTGGCCCTCGCGGTGCTCTGGGCGGTGCTGCAGCGGATGCGGGTCGGGTCCGGCTGGGTGTACCTGCCGATCGCGGTCGCCACGTGGTGGTTCATGCACGAGAGTGGAGTGCACGCCACCATCGCCGGCGTGCTACTCGGCCTGCTCACGCGAGTACGTCGTGACCCGGGCGAGGAGCACAGTCCGGGCGAGGTGCTCGAGCACCGGTTGTCCCCGGTGTCGGCCGCGCTCGCCGTACCGTTCTTCGCACTGGTGTCGGCCGGCGTACCGATCTCCGGCGGCGACGCGCTGCTCCACGACCCGGTGGTCATCGGCGTCCTGATCGGGCTCGTGCTGGGCAAGCCGATCGGCGTCCTGGGCGGGACCTATGTGGTCACGCGACTGACCCGGGCCGAGCTCAACGAGGACCTCACCTGGGGCCAGATGCTCGGCGTCTCCATGCTGGCCGGGATCGGCTTCACGGTCTCGCTGCTGGTCTCCGACCTGTCCTTCTCCGGCCCCGAGGCCGACGCCGCCAAGGCCGGCGTCCTCGCCGCCTCGGTGATCGCCGCCCTCCTCGGCGCCCTGGTCCTCCGCCACCCACGCCGAGTCGTTCCATGACGACTCGGCTATGACGACTCGGCGTTCCCGGCATGTGCCCGGGCGGCGACCCGGTGATCGGTACGGCGTCAGTCCTCGTCGGAGCCGGCGGCGATGCCTTCCTTGATCTTGTCCATGACGGTGGAGTCGGCGAGCGTGGTGACGTCGCCGACCTCTCGCTTCTCGGCGATGTCTCGCAGCAGACGCCGCATGATCTTGCCCGACCGGGTCTTCGGCAGCTCGGCGACCACGAGGATGGCCTTCGGCTTCGCGATCGGGCCGATCTCCTTCGACACGTGGTTGCGCAGCTCGTCGACGATGCCTTCTTCGGGCTCGCCGTCGGTCAACGCAGACTCGCGCAGGATCACGAACGCGTTGACCGCCTGCCCGGTGTCGGCGTCGTTCGCCCCCACCACCGCGGCCTCGGCGACGCTCGGGTGCGAGACCAGCGCCGACTCGATCTCGGTCGTCGAGAGCCGGTGGCCCGACACGTTCATCACGTCGTCGACCCGGCCGAGCAGCCAGATGTCGCCGTCCTCGTCGAGCTTGGCGCCGTCACCGGCGAAGTACATGCCCTCGAAGCGCGACCAGTAGGTCTCCCGGTAGCGCTCGTCGTCCCCCCAGATCGTCCGCAGCATGGCCGGCCACGGCTCGGTGATCACGAGGTAGCCGCCCGAGCCGGGTTTCACCGCGTTGCCCTCGTCGTCGACGACGACCGCCGAGACACCCGGCAGCGCCTTCATCGCCGAGCCCGGCTTGCCGGCCGTCACCCCCGGGAGCGGGCTGATCATGTGCATCCCGGTCTCGGTCTGCCACCACGTGTCGACGACCGGGGTGCGGCCGCCTCCGATCGTCTCGCGGTACCAGATGTAGGCCTCGGGGTTGATCGGCTCACCGACCGAGCCGATGATCCGCAGCGTCGACAGGTCGAACTTCTGCGGGATGTCCGCGCCCCACTTCATGAACGTGCGGATGACCGTCGGCGCGCAGTACAGCAGCGTGATCTTGTAGTCCTGGATGATCTCCCACCAGCGGCCCTTGTGCGGGGTGTCCGGCGTCCCCTCGTACATCACCGACGTGGTGCCGTTGGCGAGCGGGCCGTAGACGATGTAGGAGTGGCCGGTCACCCAGCCGATGTCGGCGGCGGTCCAGAAGACGTCGTCGTCCTTGAGGTCGAAGACCGCCCAGTGCGTCCAGGCGCAGCCGACGAGGTAGCCGGCCGTGGTGTGCAGGATGCCCTTCGGCTTGCCGGTCGTTCCCGACGTGTACATCACATAGAGCGGATGCTCGGAGTCGAAGGCCTCCGGCGTGTGGTCCTTCGAGGCACCGTCGACGGCGTCGTGCCACCACACGTCGCGGACGTCGGTCCACCCCCCCTCACCGAGGTCCTGCCCGGTACGGCGTACGACGAGCACGTTGCGGACGTCGGGGCACGACTCCAGCGCCTCGTCGACCGCCGGCTTCAACGCCGCCGGTGCTCCGCGTCGGTACCCGCCGTCGGCGGTGATCACGATCCGCGCGTCGCAGTCCTGGACGCGGTCGCGCAACGCCGTCGACGAGAAGCCGCCGAACACCACCGTGTGCGGTGCCCCCAGCCGTGCGCAGGCCAGCATCGCCACCACCGTCTCGGGGATCATCGGCATGTAGATCGCGACCCGGTCGCCCTTCTTCACGCCGAGGTCGGTCAACGCGTTGGCGGCCTGACAGACGATGTCCTTCAGCTCGGCGTAGGTGATGTCGCGGCTGTCGCCCTCCGGCTCGCCGATCCAGTGGTAGGCGACCCGGTCGCCGTTGCCGTTCTCGACATGTCGGTCGACGCAGTTGTAGGCGGCGTTGAGGGTGCCGCCGACGTACCACTTGGCGAACGGCGGGTCGTCCCAGTCGAGTGCCCGGTCCCACTTCGTCTCCCAGGTCAGCCGCTCGGCGGCCTTCTCCCAGAAGGCGACGTAGTCGCGCTCGGCCTCGTCGTACGCGTCGGCCTTCACGTTGGCATTCGCGGCGAGGTCGGCCGGCGGCTCGAACCGACGGTTCTCGTGGAGCAGGTTGGACAGGGTTTCTTGGCTCACGACTCTTTCGTCTCCTCTCGGGACTACCACGACGCCTCAACCGGGGCCGGTCCCTCCACCCTAGAGCGCGGCGGTAGGGCGCCCGGTCCCGGTTGCGAGGCCGGCTGATGTGCTCCTACGCGCGCGGTCCGACCGGCAGCACCGGGCGACCGAAGGTGGCCGCCGTGACCCCGGCGAAGGACGCGTACCAGGCCGCGATCGCGGTCAGCAGCCCGACGTACCCACCGGTCTTGGTGATGCCCGTGGACGTCGCGAACTCACCCCAGGCCAGGATCAGGAACGTGATCGTCAGCAGCACGAACACCGCCAGCACCGCGAGGTTCACCCGGGACGCGGCGACCGTCATGTAGGCGGTGAAGATGGCCCAGGCGATCAGGTACATGCCGATCGCCTTGTGCGCGTCGGCCGGCGGGAGCTCGGCCGCGTTGTGCCCGGTGAGCCACCAGTAGGAGACCCAGAAGGCGCCGAACGAGCAGAAGGCCGTGGCGCCGAAGGTGTTGCCCTTGGCGAACTCCCAGAGGCCGGCCGCGAACTGGGCGATCCCGCCGTAGGCCAACGCCATCCCGAATGCCACGGGGGTGAGGGTCTGTGGCAGCCATCCTGCGTCGACCGTCATCAGCAGGAACGTGGTGAAACCGAATGCCGCGAGGCCGAGCGGTGCGGGGTCCGCGAAGTGGGCGCCAGGTGTGCGGTGCGTGGTCGGCGCCGAAGTGGTCGCAGTGTCGGACATGAGGACTCCTGTCTCTGTCGTCGGACATGTCGTCGGACAATGCGAACGTTCGCAAAAGGGCCAGTGGGGAGGACAGGGGTGGTGCGGCGTCGTGCGGTCAGCGGCTCCGCGCGGGCGACGTACGCCGGAACGAGTGCGACGAGCGGCGCCGTTGGGACGACGAACGGTCAGGTGATGTCTGCCCCCGCGCGTCCGGGGGTCGCGGCGCGCTGCCGTCGTCGTCCGTTCGCGCCGCGCCGCGCCGGGTGGTCCTCGCCGGGCCGATAGCTGCCGCGGTCCACGTCGACCGTCTCGGGCAGGTGCAGCCGCACCATCGCTCGGCCGACATGGACCGGCACCCGGTCGTGGTCGGCGAGCGACACCCCCACCATCGTCACGAACGCGATGGGGACCGTCAGCAGCGCCGGTTGAGCGAGCAGCGCCCCGGCCCACCCGCCGAGAGACACACCCACCATGACGGCGAGGACCGCGGCCCCGGAGAGTGTGCCCCCGCCGATCAGGCCGGCGATCGCACCACGTGCGGTCAGCCCACGCCACCAGATCCCCAACAGGAGCAACGGGCAGAACGTCGATGCCGCGACCGCGAAGGCCAGTTCCACCGCGTGCGCCACCGGGAGCCCTTGGCCGACCAGCGTCAGCAGCAGCGCTCCACCCGCGGCGAGCACGCTGCCGATGCGGAAGCCGGTCACCCCGTCGAAGCGGCGGCTGAGCAGGTCTTGGCTGAGGACACCGCTGATCGAGACGACGAGCCCGGACGACGTGGACAGGAACGCCGCGAAGGCGCCGGCCGCCAGCAGGGCGGTGAGCACGGTCGCGCCGGTCCCACCCAGCACTCGGTCGGGCAGGGCGAGGACCACCGAGTCGGTGCGGCCCGATGTCACGAGGTCCGAGGCGTAGACCCGTCCCAGTGCGCCGTACGCCGTCGGCAGCAGATAGAAGAGACTCAGCAGCGCCAGCACCACCACCGTCGTACGACGAGCGGAGCGGCCGTCGTGGTTGGTGTAGAAGCGGACCACCACATGAGGCAGACCCATGGTGCCGAGGAACGTCGCGAGGATCAGCGAGTAGGTCAGGTACATCGCGTGTGGCCCCCGGAGGGGCTCCACCCAGTCCGCGCTGTGCAGGTGACGGCTCGGTGACCCGTCGTGGTGCCAGACCAGCCACAGCACCAGCGCCGGGACGAGCAGGGCGCACAGCTTGATCCAGTACTGGAACGCCTGCACGAGAGTGATGCTGCGCATGCCGCCGGCGGCGACATTGACCAGGACCACGAAG
This sequence comes from Nocardioides sp., assembly GCF_036493135.1. Classification (GTDB taxonomy): domain Bacteria; phylum Actinomycetota; class Actinomycetes; order Propionibacteriales; family Nocardioidaceae; genus Nocardioides. The sequence continues at coordinate 63,613 of NZ_DASXQG010000070.1, forward strand.
GCCACGACCACCGCACCGACCCACGTGGGGGCCCCGGTCACGGCGCGCAGGGTCAGCCCGGCGCCCTGGAACTGCGGCACCAGGTAGAGGGCGCCGATCAGGCACACCAGCCAGCTCGCGACCTGCCGGGCCGTCTGCGACTCGACCCGGAACTCCGCGAAGTCCGGCAGCGTGTAGGCGCCCGAACGGCGCAGGGGCGCGGCCACGAAGACCAGCAGCAGGAGGTAGCCCGCGGTCCAGCCGATCGGGTACCAGAGCATGTCGACGCCGCGCAGCAGCACGAGCCCGGCCACGCCGAGGAACGACGCCGCGGAGAGGTACTCGCCGCCGATCGCGGAGGCGTTCAGGAACGGGCCGACCCGCCGCGAGGCCACGAAGAAGTCACTGGTCGTGCGCGCCACGCGCAGCCCGAACGCACCCACCGCAAGCGTGCCGATGGTCACGATCGTGATCGCCAGGCCGACGGTGAGCTCTCTCATGGCCGGTCCTGGCGCTTCACGAGGTCCTCGAACGCGTCCTCGTTGCGCTCGGCGCGGCGGACGTACCAGCGGGCGAGCCAGAGCAGCCAGGGGTACACCGCGACGCCGAGCAGCAGCCACGGCAGAGGTACGCCGAGCAGGTGCAGGCGGCCGACCGGCAGCACCCGGAACGCCACCGGCAGGAGTCCGAGTGTGGCGGCGAGCAACAGCACGACGTAACCGGCGAGGCGGAGCTGGGCACGGATCAGGCTCTGCACGTAGACCTCACCGAGCCGGGTCAGCTCGTCGATCTCCGCCGCGTTGGAACGGCGTGCGCGTGACCGCGCGGCCGACGTGCGGGGGCTGGTGATCCGAACGCGGGGGATCGGCTCATCACTCACCGGCTCACGCCTCGCCGTTGCGGGTGCGGCGTACCAGGCTGCGGACGTCCGGCACGTGTCGGCGGCTCACCGGGAGCTCGATGCCCGCGACCACGACCGTGGGTCGTGCTCCACCGAGACGGACCTCGTCGACGTGGTCGAGGGACACCAGGAGGCTGCGGTGGATCCGGACGAAGCCGGCCTCGGCCCACCGTTGCTCGAGCGCGGCGAGGGGCATCCGGACGAGTGGGTTCTCGGTCGCGGTGTGGAGTCGCACGTAGTCGCCCTGGGCCGACGCGTAGCGGACCTCGGAGCGTCTGACGAAGCGGGTGACGCCTGCGAGCTCCACCGCGACCTGCTCGTCGGGGTCGTGCCCGGCGGGTTCGTCGCGGACTCGGTCGATCGCCTCACGGAGCCGGTCCTCGTGCACCGGCTTGAGCAGGTAGTCGACGGCCCGCAGGTCGAAGGCGTCGACCGCATGGTGAGCGTGAGCCGTCACGAAGACCACCGCGGGCGACTGCCGGAACTGCCGCAGGACCCGGGCCAGCTCGAGCCCGCTCAGGCCGGGCATCGCGATGTCGAGCAGCACCAGGTCGAACGCGCCGTCGCGGAGCAGTCGCAGGGCCTGCGTGGCCGAGCCGCAGGTCTGCACCTCGCTCACCCGGTCGTCGCGTCCGAGCAGGAAGGCGAGCTCGTCCAGGGCCGGCGGCTCGTCGTCGACGGCGAGCACTTTGAGGCCGTAGCCGTCGGTCATCCACGCACCCCTGCCGCGAACTTCGGCACTCGCACCGTCACCCTGGTGCCGGCGCCGGGAGCGGTCTCCACGACCAGGCCGTACTCGTCGCCGTAGGCCGACCGCAGTCGCTGGTCGACGTTGCCCAGACCGATCGAGTCCATCGACTCGTCGCCCGCGAGGGCACGGCGTACCCGGTCAGGCTCCTCGCCCACACCGTCGTCCTCGACGGTGATCACCGCCTCGTAGTCGTTGTCCTCGGCCAGGATCGTGATCGTGCCCCGGCCGTCCTGGCCCGCCAGGCCGTGTCGTACGCCGTTCTCGACCAGGGGTTGCAAGGAGAGCACGGGGATGCTCACTCCGAGCACCTCCGGGGCGATCCGCAGCAGTACGGCGAGCCGGTCGCCGAACCTGGCCTGCTCGAGCGCCAGGTAGCGCTCGATCGACCGCAGCTCGTCCTCGAGCGTGGTGTAGCTGCCGGCCCGCTGGAACGAGTGGCGGGTGAAGTCCGCGAACTGGAGGATGAGCTCGCGCGCCCGGTCGGGGTCGGTGCGGACGAACGATGCGATCGTGGTGAGCACGTTGTAGACGAAGTGCGGCGAGATCTGCGCGCGGAGGGCGCGCACCTCCGCCTCCATCCGCGAGGTGCGGGCCACGTCGAGCTCGGCGAGCTCAAGCTGGCCCGAGACCCACTGGGCCAGCTCGTCGGTGGCTCGGACGAGCCGGGCCGCCGCCGACGGGGTGAAGGCGATCAGGGTGCCGACCACCGTGTCCTCGACCGTCAGCGGCGCCACGATGGCCTGACGCAGCGGACAGCCGGGCTCGTCGCAGTCGAAGTCGCGGTGGACGCGAACCCCGGTCCGGCCCTCGCTCACGCAGCGTTCGGCGATCGGCCCGAGCAGGTCGACATGGCCGTGACGGACGCCGTACCAGGCGAGGGTGTCCGACGTGTCCGTGACGGCGACCGCCGGCGACCCGAGGAGCCGAGCGAGCGGTCGCACACAATGCTCCGCGGACGCTCGGGTGAGACCGGTGCGCAGCTCGCTGGTCATCTGGGTGGCCGTGTGCAAGGTACGGAAGGTGGCCCGGTCAGCCTCCGTGCCGAGGTAGCCGGGACGCAGGACGCGCCGCCGAGGCATGGGCCGATGGTACGGGCATCCCTCGCGGCGCCCCCCGTCGTCAGCCCTCGCGGATCAGGCGCACCGCCTCCGGGACGCCGCCGTCCCACGCGGGGCCGTGGCCGGGCAGCACCCACGTCGCGTCGACGGCTTCGATCCGGTCCAGCGACTCGCGCGCCTGGGCGGGGTCGAGGGTGAACGGCGCCGGCTTCGGCCCCTCTGCTCCGGTCAGCACGTTGCGCGTGGTCATGGCGTCGCCCAGGAACAGGGCGTCGACCGACGGCACGTGCACGGCGACGCTGCCCGGCGTGTGCCCGGGGACGTGCACGATCCGGGGAGACCCGGGTACGTCGAGCACGTCACCGTCGGCGACCGTGACGACCTCGGTCACCGGCGGTATGCGGAAGCCGCCGTTGCGAGCGGAGTACCAGAGGAATCCCGCGAGGGGTCCGACCTTCACCCGGCCCCAGCCACGGTTCGGCTTCTTCACCTCGAGCCGTGCGCGCTCGACGTCGGACTCGTGGACGTGGGCGCGGATCCCGTGCTCGTGGTGCAGCCACGACGCGAACCCGATGTGGTCGGAGTCGCCGTGGGTGAGCACGAGGGCAGAGATGTCGTCGAGCGATCGACCGATCGAGGCCAGCTCCTGCTCGAGCAGGCGGCCGTAGCGGGGGAGACCGGCGTCGACGACGGTGATGCCGTCGGCGGTGACGACGAGGTAGCTGTTGACGATCGAGCTGTGGGGGCCGGAACCGATCCGGTGGAGGCCGGCGGCGATCTGCATGGCGTGTGCTCCTGTTCGGATGGCGTTCTGAAGGCTATAGTAGCTAGCCTTGAAGGCTAAAAGCAATAGCCAAGGAGGAACGCGATGCCTGCACCGGCGCGGACCTCGACCGCCGCGGTCGTCGCGGCCGGCCGGGCGATCGTGGAGACCGACGGGGTCGAGGCGCTGACCATGCAGCGGGTGGCGGACGCCGTCGGCATCCGTGCGCCGTCGCTGTACAAGCGGGTGGGCAGCCGGTCCGAGCTCGTGCGGATGGTGGCCGACGAGGTCGCCCTCGACCTGGCGCAGGCCCTCGACCGGGCGACCGGCAGTGGTGACCCCGAGGCCGACCTCCGCGCCGTGACCACGGCGTTCCGGTCCTTCGCCCGCCGCAACCCCGCGTCGTACCCCTTGGTCTTCGAGCCGGGCGCCGGTGGCGTCTCGCCTGAGGCGCGCGACCGGGCGAGCGCGACGGTCCTGGAGGTGGCGCGCGCGTTCGCCGGGGAGCGGGACGCCCTGTCGGCCGCCCGGACGGTCGTGGCGTGGGCGCAGGGGTTCGTCACGATGGAGCTGAGTGGCGCGTTCCAGCTCGGCGGAGACGTCGACGAGGCGTGGGAGTACGGCGTGAGCGGCCTCGCGCGGGCCCTCCGGCGTTGAGACAGGGTCAGCGGAAGTCGATCAGGAGCATGTCGTCGTCCGGCCCGTCGGCGGGCGGGTCGTCGCCGGACCTTCCTTCGTCATCACTCCCGCCGTCACCCCTGTCGGCCGGTGGCCGGTCGAGGACGTCGGCGCGGAAGCACCGGGTGACGTAGGGCAGCTGCATGCCGTCCATGCCGCGGCCGAACTCGTCGTAGAACGCGAGCACTTCGGCCAGCTTGGCGGCACGCGCCTCCTCGTCGAGCACCGCGACGTTCGAGCGGGAGAGCACGAGGTCCTGGACGCTCTGCCGGTCGATGGTCTGCCAGTGCGTGAACTCGCGGTCCTCGACGAAGCCGAACAGCTCGCTGAAGATCAGCGCCTCGGCCGGGTCGCGCAGCTGCTCCTGGGTGCCGATGATCGCGCCGAGCCGGCGGACCCACGGGATCTTCTCGTTCCGGGTGTTCCAGACCAGGCAGAGCCGGCCGCCGGGCCGGAGCACGCGAGCGACCTCCGGCAGGGCGCGGCCGAGGTCGAACCAGTGGAAGGCCTGGGCGGCGATGACCGCGTCGACGGAGGCGTCCCCGAGCGGGATGTCCTCGGCGCTGGCCTGCGCGGTGCGGGCGCCGGGCACCTCCTTCTCGAGGATCTGCAGCATCGCCGCGTCGGGGTCGGTCGCCTGGACGTCGTGGCCGAGGTCGGTCAGGACCCGGGTGAGCTTGCCCGTGCCGGCGCCCAGCTCGAGGACGGTCAGCGGGTGCTCGCCCAGCATCCAGCGGACGGCCTCGGAGGGGTACGTCGGGCGACCCCGCTCGTAGGCATCGGCCACGCCGCCGAACGAGTGCGCCCAGTCGGGCTCGTGCTCGGCGTTCCCCGTGGGTGGCTGCTCGTCGCTCATCGGTCCGAGGCTACCCGGCAGGAGCTCCCTGGTTAGGGTGCCGGGCGTGGAGCGTCTGGACGATGTCGAGCAGCTCGAGGGGGTCGGGTCCGGCTTCGCAGCGGCTCGCGACGGGATCGACACCATGCTGCGCGACCGCGGGCTGCGACGTACCTCGCCGGACCTGACCACCGAGTCGCTCCTGCGTGGTGCAGGTGCGAGCGCAGAGCTGGCCGGCTCCGCCTCCACGACCGACGACATCCGGTCCGGCCGCGGCGACGCGATCGCCCAGGCGGCGCTCCGGGTGTCGGTCGAGCTGCTCGGTCTCGTTCCCGTCTTCTCGCGGACACCCCTGCAGGCGCTGGCCAGGCTGCACGCGCTCGCGGCGGCCGGGTCGGTGCCCGATGACGAGGTCGGCCGGCCGCGGTCCGCCGAGGCGGCCGCGCGGCTGCGAGAGATCGTCGGCGTGCTCGGGCTGGGTCGACCGGCCCTGATCACCGCGGCCCTGGTCCATGCCGAGCTGGCCACCGCGGAGCCCTTCGGGTCGGCCGACGGTCTGGTCGCGCGGGCCGCCGAACGCCTGGTGCTGGTCAGCAGCGGGGTCGACGCCAAGTCGCTGGTCGTGCCGGAGGCGGGCCACCTCGCCCTGCGGCCGGCGTACGAGTCGAACCTGCGGGCGTACGCCGGTGGTGGCCGCGGTGGGATCCGGGCCTGGCTGCTCTACTGCACCGAGGCGTACGCCGCCGGTGCCGAGGCGAGCCCGCTGCGTGACGGGTGAGAATGCGAGCGGCACCCGAGGGGTCGGGTGCCGCCGCTGACACGCGAACCCGGCTACCAAGCGTGCATCTACCTAGTGGCAGCCTCGGGAGGATCCCGATGACGTGCGCCCTGAAAGAAGGGTGGATCGCCGCGTGGGTACCCGGCTCGCGTGCTGATCTTCAGTTGCTACGTCCTGTGTACGCCGGTCCGGCGGGCCGGGCAACCCCTTGACAATGAGCCGCCCCTTTGGGTGCGCGTGTCGCCGACCGATCGGACGGTCATTGCTCACGCACCGAGCCGACGTCGGCGGTTGAGCCAGATCGCCCCGCCGACCGTGAGGGCCGTGCCGACGGTGATGGCTGCCAGGGTCGGCTTGACCGGGATGCGGCTGCGCAAGGTGACCGGGCGCGTGAACTGCAGGATCGGCCAACCCCTGGAGGCAGCGAGCCTGCGGAGCTCCTTGTCGGGGTTGACCGCGTGGGGATGACCGACTGCCTCGAGCATCGGGGCGTCGGTGATCGAGTCGCTGTAGGCGAAGCACTGCTCGAGGTCGTAGCCGCGCTCGGCGGCCATCGCCTCGATCGCGCGCGCCTTCTCCTCGGCGTACGCGTAGTAGTCGATCTCTCCGGTGTACTTGCCGTCGACGATCTCGAGGCGGCTGGCGATGACGTCATCGGCGCCGAGCAGCTCGCCGATCGGCTCCACGACCTCGGCCCCGCTGGCGGAGACGACCACGACGTCGCGGCCGGCCGCGTGGTGCTCCTCCATCAGCGAGACGGCCTCGTCGTACACGATCGGGTCGACCACGTGGTGCAGCGTCTCGGCCACGATCTCCTTGACCGTCTCGACGTCCCAGCCCTCGACGAGCTGCGACATGAAGGCCCGGATCTTCTCCATCTGGTCGTGGTCGGCGCCACCGACGAGGTAGACGAACTGGGCGTACGCCGAGCGCAGCATCGCGCCGCGGGTGATCAGGCCACCGGCCTGGAACGGCTTGGAGAACGCCAGCGAGCTCGACTTGGCGATGATCGTCTTGTCGAGGTCGAAGAACGCCGCGGACCGGTCATGGACGCGGCCCGGAACGGCGGATCCGCGGCTGCCGGCCATGTCTCCATGGTAGGTGTCGGGATCCCCCCCGGACCGGCGATCGTCCACAGTCGCGGTCGGTGCGTCCCTCGTCCACAGGATCGGCCGGGAGGCCGCTCGGGCGTCCTCAGGGCGCGGCAGCGTGAGGGCATGACCGCACCGCTGTTCGTCACCGCCGACGAGTCCCTGCTCGACGAGCTGCTCCGCCTCGCGGCCGCGGCGGGCACCACGCCCGAGGTGGCGCACGACGTACCGGCGGCGCTGCGCGCATGGCTCAAGGCGCCGCTGGTGCTCGTGGGCGAGGACCTCGCCGTGCCCATGGCGCGCGCCGCACCGACGCGCCGCGACGCGGTCTTCGTCGTGCTCACCGCGCCCGTGCCGGACCGCGTCTTCCAGGTGGCGCTGGCGCTGGGCGCCGAGAGCGTGGCCGAGCTGCCCCGGTCGGAGGGCTGGCTCGTCGAGCGGCTGACCGACGTGGTCGACGCCGGGCCGGCGCGTGGCCTGACGATCGGCGTGGTCGGCGGCAGCGGTGGGTCGGGGGCGACGATCTTCGCCTGCGCGCTCGCGCAGGTCGCGGCCCGCGGCGGACCCTCCGTCGTGGTCGACGCCGACCCGCTGGGGCCGGGTGTCGACCGCGTCCTCGGGCTCGACCTGGTCGACGGCGTGCGGTGGGACGCCCTCGGCCACACGACGGGCCGGCTGAGCGCCCGGGCCCTTCGCGACTCGCTTCCGCGCCGCGAGGGCATGGCCGCTCTCAGCTGGTTCGGCGGGGCCCAGCCGCGACGTCTCCAGCCCTTCGCCGCGCGCGAGGCGTTGTCGGCGGCACGTCGCGGTCACGACACCGTCGTGATCGACCTGCCTCGGGCCGCCGACCCGTTGGTCGACGAGATCGCCGCCCGGTGCGACCAGGTGCTCGTGACCGTGGTGACCACGGTGGCGGGGGTGGCGGCGGCGATGCGCCTGTGCGGTCGGTTCCCTGACCCGGGCGCCTTGGGGCTCGTCGTTCGCGGGTCGGGGATGGACGACGAGACCCTCGCGCGGGTGGTCGGGTCGCCGGTGGTCCAACGGATGGGTGACCAACGTGGGCTCGCGGAGTCGATCGACCTGGGGCTCGGCCCGGTGCGGTCCCGGCGCGGTCCGCTCGGCCGCGCGGCCATCCGGGTCCTCGCCTCGCTAGGCGACCGGATCCCTCGCGCGGCGTGATGGCCCTCGACACCGCTCTCGTCGAGGAGGTCCGCGAGCGCCTGGCTCGCGACCCGGGGGAGATGACTCCTCACCGGGTGGCCGAGGCGCTGCGGGCCTCCGGCCGACCGGTCGGCGACGCGACGGTGCTCGCCGTGCACGAGGCGCTCCGTCGTGACGTGGTCGGCGCCGGACCGCTCGAGCCGCTGCTCCGCGGTCCCGACGTGACCGACGTGTTGGTCAACGGCCCCGACGACGTCTACGTCGACCGCGGACACGGTCTGGAGCGGGCCGAGGTCGGCTTCCCGAGCGACGAGGCCGTACGCCGCCTCGCGCAGCGGCTTGCCGCCTCGGGTGGCCGCCGGCTCGACGACGCCACGCCGCATGTCGACGTGCGCCTGCGTGACGGCACCCGGTTTCACGCAGTGCTCGCGCCGCTCGCCCGGCCCGGCACCCTGCTGTCGCTGCGCGTGCCGCACCACCGGGTGCTGTCCGTCGACGACCTGCTCGTCGCCGGGACCCTCACCGAGCACGGGGCTCGTCTGCTCCGACTGATCGTCGAGCGCCGGTTGGCGTTCCTGGTCAGCGGCGGCACCGGGTCCGGCAAGACCACCCTGCTGAACACCCTGCTCTCGCTGGTGCCGGCCGGCCAGCGGCTGGTGCTGGTCGAGGACGCCAGCGAGCTCCGCCCCGAGCATCCGCACGTCGTGGGCCTGGAGGCCCGGCCGCCGAACATCGAGGGTGCCGGTGAGGTGACCCTGCGGACGCTGGTCCGCCAGGCCCTGCGGATGCGCCCGGATCGGCTCGTGGTCGGCGAGGTCCGCGGCGCGGAGGTGGTGGAGCTCCTCGCTGCCCTCAACACCGGACACGAGGGTGGCTGCGGCACCATCCACGCGAACTCCGCGCGCGACGTACCGGCCCGGGTGGAGGCGCTTGCCCTCGCGGCCGGCCTCGGCCGCGAGGCCGCGCACAGCCAGCTCCTGGCCGGCGTCGATGCCGTGCTCCATCTCGGCCGTCACGTCGACGGCCAACGTGTCCTGCGTGAGGTGGCGGTCCCGAGCCGGCGTCGCGATGGGCTGGCCGAGATGCTGACCGCGGTGTCCTTCCCCGGCGGCGGTCGGGTCGTGACCGGCGCGGGTGAGGCATCGCTCGCCACCCGGCTGGCGTCGTGAGCGCCGCGGTCCTGGCGGCCGTGACGGGCGGTGCCGCAGTCTGGCTGCTCTGGCCGGGGATCCCGTCCGTGGCACACCGTGGCCACGATCAGACACGTGCCTGGATCCCACTGCCGGTCGCCGTGCTGCTCGTCGGGCTGCTCGTCGGGCTGCTCGTCGTGATGCTGGCGCTGCCGCGGGACCTGGTCGCGCCGAGCCTGGTCGTCGCCGCGGGGGCCTGGGGTGCGCGGCTGCTCTGGCGCCGTCGTACTGCTGCGCGACTGGCCGAGACGAACTCCGGACGGATGGTCGAGGTCTGCGACCTGCTCGCCGCGGAGCTCTCCGCCGGACGCCCGACCGAGGCCGCGTTGGACGATGCTGCGGCTGCCTGGTCGGTGATCCGCCCGGTCGCCGAGGCCTGTCGTCTCGGCGGCGACGTCCCGGCTGCCTTCCGCGAGGCGTCGTACACGCCGGGGGCCCGCGGACTACGACTCCTGGCCGGTGCCTGGGCGGTGTCGCAGCGGACGGGTGGCGGGCTCGGAGCCGCGACTCGTCGGGCCGCCGACGCCGTACGCCGCGAGCAGGCCACGCGTCGGGTGGTGGCGGGGGAGCTGGCGTCGGCGCGGGCCACCGCGAGGCTGGTGGCGGGCCTGCCGGTCGTCGCGCTGCTGATGGGCAGCGGTGCCGGCGCCGACCCGTGGGCGTTCCTGTTCGGCACACCCTGGGGTTGGGCCTGCCTCGCCGCCGGTGGTGCGACGGGTTTCGCGGGCCTGTGGTGGATAGAGCTGATCGCTCGCGAGGTCGACGCATGAGCATCGGGCCCGACGGGTTGTTGGCGGCGGGGCTGTCGGCCCTGGTCGTGGTGATCGCCCTACCGCCGCGTGCTCGGTGGCCCCGCGAGCCGGGTGACGTCGTGCCGCGGCCGCCTGACGACCCGGGTTGGCTGCACCGTTGGCGCTGGCTCTGGGCATCGCTGGCGGGTGTTGGAGGCGCGACGTTCGTCTCCGGACCGTGGGGTGTCCCGGCCGCACTGGTGGCCGGTGCCGCGACATGGGCATGGATCCGTCGCGCCGAGCCCACGACCGCCCGCCGCCGCCGCGAGGCGGCCGCACGTGAGCTCCCGGGTCTCGTGCACCTGCTGGCGACTGCGCTCGACTCCGGTTGCGACATCACCGACGCGCTGCGGCTCGCCTGTGAGGCGCTGCCCGGCGCGGCGGCGGACGTGCTGGGCGCCGCTTCTGCTCGACTGGCGCTCGGGGCGGGCCCGGAGACCGCCTGGCGTCCGATCGTCGACCATCCGGAGCTCGCGCCGCTCGGACGTTCGATGTTGCGAGCGCACCGGTCCGGGTCCTCGGTGACGCACGAGGTCGCCCGGCTGGCCGACGAGCTCGACGATCGAACTCGGGTGCGGGTCGAGGAGCGCGCACGTGCGGTGGGCGTGAAAGCAGCGGTGCCCCTGGGCATCTGCCTGCTCCCGTCGTTCCTGCTGATCGGCGTGGTCCCGCTCGTGGCCGCCCTGCTGCGCTCCCTGTCCCTCTGAGGCTCGAGACCGCCAACTATCCACCGACGCCCCTCCCGGCCCGGCGATCCACAGTCGCGGAGGCGCCCGCAGCGCAGCGTCGCGATCCGGACAAAAGTGCGGGCAGGCCGCATCCGGCGGCCGCACATGAGAAGGAGAGCCATGCACCACGAGCACGACCAACGCGGGATCACCACCGCGGAGTACGCCGTCGGCACGGCCGCGGGGGCCGGGCTGGCCGGCCTGTTGTTCAAGTTGTTGACCGGAGGCTTCGGGGAGCAGCTGCTGCGCACCTTGTTCGATCACGTGTTGTCCCTGCTGGGCATCGGGTGAGCCGCGACCAGCGCGGCGCGGCCACGGCCGAGCTTGCGCTGGGCATCCCGCTGCTGGTGTCTCTCACCATCGGTCTGGTCTGGCTGCTCACGATCGGGATCGCCCAGGTGCAGATGGTCGACGCGGCGCGAGAGACAGCACGCGCCGGCGCACGCGGTGACGCGGAGGCATCGGCGATCGCGCGTGGGCAGCAGGTAGCGCCCGGGGCAGACGTCACGATGTCCGACGGCGACGGAGAGGTGGTCGCGACCGCGAGCGACACCGTCGCGCCACCGGGCGGGCTGTTCGGGTTCCTGCCGGCGGCGCACGTCCACGCGGAGGCGGTCGCGGCCGCGGAGGCCGGCCCGTGAGCAGAAGGCGTGACGAGTCAGGGTCGGCCACGTTGCTCGTCCTCGCGATGGCCGTGCTGTTGATGTTCCTGGGCGCTGCGCTCGCAGTGGTGACCGCGATGGTGGCGGCCCACCGCTCCGCACAGGCTGCCGCCGACCTCTCGGCGCTGGCCGGAGCCCGCGGCGTCGCCGAGGGCCGCGACGGCTGCGCGAGCGCAGCCGAGGTCGCCGCTGCCAACCGTGCGCGCCTCACCCACTGCATCGTGACCGGGTCGGTCGTCGATCTCCGGGTCGAGGTGGCGGGGCCGCACTGGCTCGGGCAGACCGCCGATCTCGCGGCGCGATCACGCGCCGGGCCGGCCGGTCCGGCACCGTGAGCTCAGCCTGGATCCAGACTCAGTCCGCCGGCGGCTGCTCGAGCGTATGCCCGTCGGGGTTGTCGCCCGGCCGGCGGCGTTCGCTCTCCAGAGCGCGGAGTCTGCGGCTCTCGCGACGGTGACGGATGGCGCGACCTGTCCCGGCACGGGTCAGCACGAGCCCACAGAGCAGCGCGAGGGTCGCGGCCACGCCGAGGAAGAAGAGCGTGCCTGCGCCCAGATCGACGCCGAGGAACGTCGCCGTCCCGCTCGTGCTGAACACCGCCGCCAGGATCGCCACGACCCCTGCGGCGAGGAGGAGCAGTCCCAGGACCACCATCCCGGCAGGCTACCCACGTGGCGCGTCGGCGAGAAGCACGTCGAGGAGCAAGACGGCACCGGCCTTGTCCAGCGGATGGTTCTGGTTGCCGCACTTGGGTGACTGGACGCACGACGGACAGCCGTCGGGGCACCCGCAGGAGCGGATCGTCTCGCGGGTGGCGACCAGCCATTCGCGCGCGGTGTCGAAGCCGCGGGCACTGATGCCGGCTCCTCCCGGGTGACCGTCGTACACGAACACGGTGAGCCGGCCGGTGTCGGCATGGTGTGTGGTCGAGACCCCGCCGATGTCCCAACGGTCGCAGGTCGCGAAGAGTGGGAGAAGGCCGATCGAGCAGTGCTCGGCGGCATGCGCGGCTCCGGGGAGATCCGCCGAGAGGAGACCTGACTCCGCGAGCTGATCGTCACTCAAGGTCCACCAGACGGCTTGGGTGGTGAGGCTCTGCTCGGGCAGGTCGAGCGGCACCTCGTCGACGACGTCGCCGGAGGGCTGTCGGCGGCGGAGGTACGACACGACCCGATGCGTCACGTCGACCATGCCGAACGACAACCGAGCCGATCCCCAGTCGCGATGGTCGAGCTCGTGCGCGATGGTGATGTCGGTCAGCTCCCGCGCAGTCGTGGAGAAGTCGACGTCGACACGGTCGATCATCGCGACCCGGTCGTCGAGGTCGAGCGACTCGACCAGCCAGGTCTCCCCGCGATGGACGTAGACCGCCCCGGCGTGCGCGGTGGCATGGGCGCTGCCGCCGTCGACGGTGCCGACCACGCGACCGGTGGCGACCTCCACGAGGGAGAACGGGCGGCCACTCCCGGAACGGATGTCGGTGAGGGCGCTGGCGGGTTCGGGGTGGGTCCAGTACCACCCGTGCGGGCGCTTGCGGAGCCGCCCCTTCTCGGTGAGCTCGTCGACGAGGTCGCGCGACCGCGGCCCGAACATCTCCAGCTCGTGCTCGCGCAACGGCACCTCCTGCGCCGCGGCGCACAGATGGGGACCGACGACGTACGGGTTGCCCGGGTCGAACACCGTCTGCTCGACCGCCTGGTCGAGGAGCGCCTCCGGGTGGGTGACCAGATAGGTGTCCAGCGGGTCGTCGCGGGCGATCAGCACGGCCAGGGCGTCACCGGCGTTGCGCCCGGCCCGGCCCACCTGCTGCCACCACGCGGCGCGCGTGCCGGGGAAGCCGGCGACCAGCACCGCGTCCAGCCCCGAGACGTCGATCCCGAGCTCGAGGGCGTTGGTCGCGGCCAGGCCCAGCAGCCGTCCGTCCCGGAGTGCCTGCTCGATCTCCCGGCGCTCCTCGGGGAGATAGCCGCCCCGGTAGCCCGCGACGCGACTCGGCAGGCCCGGGTCGACCTCGGCCAGCAGTCCGGCGGCCGTGGTGGCGACCTGCTCGGCAGCACGCCGAGAGCGGACGAACGCGAGGGTTCGCACGCCCTGGCTGACCAGATCCGCCAACAGGTCGGCCGACTCCGAGGTAGCCGCACGACGGACCGGCGCACCGTTCTCCCCGGCGTACGACGTGAAGCGCGGCTCCCAGAGGACCAGGGCCACCTCGCCGCGCGGTGCATCGTCGTGGCTCACCGCCATCACCTCGAGCCCGGTCAGTCGTGACGCGTGCTCCGCGGGGTTGCCGACGGTGGCCGACGCGAGCACGAACGTCGGGTCGGAGCCGTGGAAGGCGCACACGCGCCGCAGCCGCCGGAGCACCTGCGCGACGTGGGCGCCGAAGACCCCGCGGTAGTGGTGACACTCGTCGACGACCACGAGGTCGAGCGACCGGAAGAGGCCCGCCCAGCGCTCGTGGCGTGGCAGCAGCGATCGGTGGAGCATGTCGGGGTTGGTGAGGACGTACTCGCCGTGCTCGCGGGTCCAGTCGCGCTCGTCGTACGACGAGTCGCCGTCGTGGGTGGTCACCCGGACGTCGAGACCCAGATCCGCGATCGTCGACAGCTGGTCCTGGGCGAGTGCCTTGGTGGGACTGATGTAGAGCGTCGACGCCCCGCGCTCACCACGGGTGCCGCGTCGTTCGAGGATCGCCGTGAGTGCCGGCAGCTGGTAGACCAGCGACTTGCCGGACGCCGTACCGGTCGCGACCACGACGTGCCCGCCCGTCCGCGCCGCTTCGGCCGCGACGGCCTGGTGTCGCCAGAGGTCGGTGACGCCCCGTTGGCGGTATGCCGCCACGACGTCCGGGTGCGCCCACTCCGGCCAGGGCGCGGTGACCGCGGCGCGTCTCGGCAGCACGCGCAGGTGACGGAGGGAGTCCTCGTTCCGGCGGCCGGTCGCGAGGCTTCGGCCGAGCTGCTCGACCGTGCCATTCACGGCGCGGGAGCCGGGCGTTCCCTCCGCGACACCTCTCACCGCTTCAGTCTGGCAAAGCCGGCCGACAGCCGGGTGGGGGTGTGTGGGCATTTTCTCCACGATGTTCCGGGGCGTGGTTTGATAGCCCGAAGGGATCGGGGCCGCGTCGCGCTCCCGCAAACCCAACCGGGAGTCTTGGAGTGGACACGTGGATCTGACCATTACGACGCGCGAGGCTCAGGGCCGCACCGTCGTGTCGGTCGCCGGTGAGATCGACGTCTACACGGCGCCCCGCCTCCGCGAGGAGATCACCGAGCTCGTCGCCGCCGGCACCTACAACCTGGTCATCGACATGACCGAGGTCGAGTTCCTCGACTCCACCGGTCTCGGTGTGCTCGTGGGCGGCCTGAAGAAGGTCCGTGCCCACGACGGGTCCTTGCAGCTGGTCTGCAGCCAGGACCGCCTGCTGAAGATCTTCCGCATCACCGGCCTCGCCAAGGTGTTCGTCATCCACGACACCGCCGAAGGCGCTCTCGCGACCAGCTGATCCGCCCGCTCCCCCCCGCTCGGGCGCGTCTCAGACGCCCGCACCCGGTGTGACTCCGGCGGCCGCAAGATGACATGATCCCCCGGGCGCATGGCACAATCCGCGCCGTTCAATGAACGTATTCCCAGGAGGACATCCATGACCGGGATCATTCCCGACGTGGTGCACCTCTCCGGGGGCAACCTCGTCCTGGTCATCATCGTCTTCGTGATCGCGCTCGGCGCGCTCTCGATGGCGTACATGTTCCGCCAAGAGGTCCTTGCCGCCGGCGAAGGCACCGACAACATGAAGAACATCGCCCATGCGGTGCAGGAGGGCGCCAACGCCTACCTGGCCAGGCAGTTCCGCACTCTCGCGGTGTTCGCTGTCGTTGCGTTCCTGCTGCTGCTGGCCCTTCCCGCCGATGACATCACGGTGCGGATCTTCCGCTCCCTGTTCTTCCTGATCGGCGCCGGCTTCTCCGGCACGGTCGGCTACCTGGGCATGTCTCTGGCCGTGCGGGCGAACCTCCGGGTCGCGGCGGCGGCCAACGAGACCGGTCGCGAGCCGGCCATGCGGATCGGATTCCGCACCGGGGGCATGGTGGGCATGCTCACCGTGGGCCTGGGCCTGCTCGGCGCCTCGATCGTCGTGATGGCGTTCGGCAGCCAGGCACCCGAGGTCCTCGAGGGCTTCGGCTTCGGCGCCGCGCTGCTGGCGATGTTCATGAGGGTCGGCGGCGGCATCTTCACCAAGGCTGCCGACGTCGGCGCGGACCTGGTGGGCAAGGTCGAGCAGAACATCCCGGAGGACGACCCGCGCAACGCCGCGACCATCGCGGACAACGTCGGTGACAACGTCGGTGACTGCGCTGGCATGGCGGCCGACCTCTTCGAGTCGTACGCCGTGACCCTGGTCGCCGCGCTGATCCTCGGTTACCAGGCCTTCGGCGAGAAGGGCCTGGTCTTCCCGCTCCTGGTCCCGGCGATCGGCGCGCTCACCGCCGTCCTCGGCGTCTACCTGTGCCGTCCGAGGGTGGGCGAGAACGGTCTGACGACGATCAACCGCGCCTTCTACATCTCCGCAGCCGTCTCCGCGGTCGCGTGCGTGGTCATGGCGTTCGTCTTCCTGCCGACGAACTTCGCGGACTTCAACCTGCCGCGGAACACCCTCGACCAGCTCGGAGGCGGCCCCAGCGGCAACCCTGCTGTGATCGCCGCGGTCGCGGTCGTGATCGGCATCGTGATGGCCTCGGCGATCCTGGCGCTGACGGGCTACTTCACCGGCACCGAGTACAAGCCGGTCAAGGACGTCGGGCGCACCTCGCTCACCGGTGCGGCCACCGTGATCCTCTCCGGCCTGTCGGTCGGGTTCGAGTCGGCGGTCTACACCACGCTCGTCATCGGCGCGGCCGTCTTCGGCGCCTACCTGCTCGGTGGCGCCTCGCTGACGATCTCGCTGTTCGCGGTCGCTCTCGCCGGCGCCGGACTGCTCACCACCGTCGGCGTGATCGTCGCGATGGACACCTTCGGCCCGGTCTCCGACAACGCGCAGGGCATCGCCGAGATGTCGGGCGACGTCAGGGAAGAGGGCGCCCAGATCCTGACCGAGCTCGACGCCGTGGGCAACACCACCAAGGCGATCACCAAGGGCATCGCGATCGCCACCGCGGTACTGGCGGCGACGGCATTGTTCGGGTCGTACGCGACCTCGGTGATCGACAAGCTGACCGTGGTCGGCGACAACCAGGCGGCCAACGACACGCTGCTGAAGTTCTTCGTGTTCAACCCGTCGGTGCTGGTCGGGGTGCTGCTCGGCTCCGCCGTGGTCTTCCTCTTCTCCGGTCTCGCGATCAACGCCGTGGCCCGCGCCGCGGGTGCGGTCGTCTACGAGGTCCGTCGCCAGTTCCGCGACATCCCCGGGATCATGGAGGGCACCGGCCGTCCCGAGTACGGCAAGGTCGTCGACATCGTCACCAAGGACTCGCTGCGCGAGCTGGTGACGCCGGGCCTCCTCGCCGTGCTCGCGCCGGTCGCGGTCGGCTTCGGCCTGGGCGTCAGCAGCCTCGCCGGCTTCCTGGCCGGCGCCATCGGTACCGGCACTCTGATGGCGGTGTTCCTCGCCAACTCCGGTGGTGCCTGGGACAACGCCAAGAAGCTGGTCGAGGACGGCAACCACGGTGGCAAGGGCTCGGCCGCCCACGAGGCGACGATCATCGGCGACACCGTCGGTGACCCGTTCAAGGACACCGCCGGCCCGTCGATCAACCCGCTGATCAAGGTGATGAACCTGGTCTCGCTGCTGATCGCCAGTGCTGTGGTCTCGCTGAGCGTCGGTCGCGACCAGAACGACCCGCTACGGATCATCATCGCGCTGGTCGCGGTCGCGATCATCGTGGCGGCGATCTACGTCTCCAAGCAGCGCGAGGTGGTGCTCGGCGACGACGATTCGGGCACGCCTGCCGCACCGTCGGCGCCCGCGCCGGCCACCGACGAGACGACGACCCGCCAGTTCGAGCAACAGAGCTGACACAAGGCGCCGTACACGACGCACAGGACGACGGCCCGCCCGGGACTCCCCGGGCGGGCCTTCGTCACGTCCAGACCGTACGCCCAGCCGTCACCTGCCGACCCGGCGCGATTTCGCTGCCTCTTTGCGCCGACTCAACCGACGAGGAGGGAGACCTTGGCGGTGGAGTACCGGATGCCGGGCCGGAAGAAGCGGTGGTAGTCGCGGGTCAGGGCCAGGAGGTCGGCGGGCGACATCTTGATGCAGCCGTGGGAGGTGTAGTCGTTGATCCTCGGGAACTCCCAGCGGCAGATCTGGTCGCCCGGCCGGTTGGCGCACTGCCCGTTCCCGGCGGCCGCCTCGGTGTGGATGAACAGCTGCTCGCGCAGCGTGCCGTTCGCGCAGCGCTTGTCCGCGAGCCGGAAGGCCCGACCGTGGATCAGGTTGCCGGCGTAGTCGTCGTACTGGCGCAGCGTGTAGCGCCCGTTCGGCAGCCAGCCGTGCCCCTTCACGCAGGAGTTCGTGGCGCTACCGCCCGGCAGCCCGGATCCGGCGCGCCAGGAGTCCTGCGCGAGCACCTTCCAGGTGCCGTCCGCGCGCTGCCGCTGCGCGAGCCACGTGATCCGGCTGTTCCACGGGTGTGCGGGCCTCTTGACGAACGTGATCTGCGCCTTCAACTGCCCCGGGTGAGCGTTCGGGTCGACGCTCCCGCCGCCCCCGTTCGGTCCGTGCGACGCCAGCGCCGCGCCGGCGCCGGTGACGACGAGACCTGTCGCCAACAGTGCGCCGGCGAGGAGGCGGGACGCACGCACCATGCCCTGATTGAAACATCTTCGGTACGACGAGGTGCCCGCCCGGGCGAACCGGCCGACGATGCCACGATGGCCGCATGCCCCTGCGAGCACCCGAACGGATCGTCCTGATCTCCGACGTCGGCCTCGACACCTACTACCACGTTCCTCGCGCGTGACCCCCGTGCCGAACCCGGCTCTGGCCCCGCGACTACGGGAGGCCCTCGCGAGCAGCGACTACACCGTCGACGCGGTCGACGACCTGCTCGGAGAGTCGGCTCGCGCGGCTCTCGGGCGCCACGAGACCACCCCGGCCCTCCGGCGTACGGCGGACGCCTCACCGCTGGCGACCCTGGTCCGGCTCTTCCTGCTCCAGGCACCGGTCCGCCGGGTCGACGCCGAGCGCGCTCTCCCCGGGCTCGTCGACTCCCTCGC
>NZ_DASXQG010000071.1:0-75582 GCF_036493135.1 Nocardioides sp.
AAGGCGTTCTTCGCGTGGGCCCTGGCGCTCGAGGCGTTGTCGATCGCGGTGTTCGCGGCCACCGACGTCTTCCTCTTCTACGTCGTGTTCGAGGCGACGCTGATCCCGGCGTACTTCCTGGTCGGCGGCTTCGGCGGCAACCAGCGTCGCAAGGCCGCGGTGAAGTTCCTGATCTTCCAGCTGGCCGGTGGTCTGGTGATGCTGGCCTCGGTGATCGGGCTGTACGTCGTGTCGGCCGGCCGCGGCGCCCCGTCGTACCTCTTCACCGATCTGCAGGGCATCACCATCGATCCCGACACCCAGAAGTGGCTGTTCGTCGGCTTCTTCATCGCGTTCGCGGTCAAGGCCCCGCTGTTCCCGGTCCACACCTGGCTTCCGGACACCACCGAGCAGGCCACCACCGGCACGAGCGTCCTGCTGGTCTGCATCCTCGACAAGATCGGTGCCTACGGGATGCTGCGCTTCTGCCTCGGGCTGCTCCCCGACGGCTCGCAGTGGGCGACGCCGGTGGTGATCACCCTCGCCCTGATCTCCATCGTGTACGGCGCACTGGTCGCGATCGGGCAGGACGACATGCTGCGGCTGTTCGGGTACATGTCGATCAGCCACTTCGGCTTCATCGTGCTCGGCATCTTCCTGCTCACCAGTCAGGGCGGCTCGGGTGCTGTGCTCTACATGGTCAACCACGGCCTCGCCACGGCCGCGCTGTTCCTGGTGGCCGGCTTCCTGATCAAGCGCCGCGGCACGGCGTCGATCCGGGCGATGGGCGGCGTCGAGAAGGTCGCGCCGGTGCTCGCCGGGTTGTTCCTGGTCTTCGGCCTCGCGGCGCTCAGCCTCCCCGGCCTGTCGCCGTTCGTCTCCGAGATCCTGGTGATCATCGCGGCGTTCCAGCACCACTGGTGGGTGGGAGCGATCGCGGTCAGCGCCATCGTGTGGACCGCCTGGTACATCTTGTGGATGTACCAGCGCACGATGACCGGGCCCGACCTGGTCGGCGGTCGTGATGCGGAGACGCCCGACCTCGACCGGCGTGAGGTGGGGACCCTGGCCCCGCTGTTCGTCGGGCTGATCGTGTTCGGCTTCTTCCCGATGCCTCTGCTCAACGTGATCAACCCCTACGTCGACGACACGCTCCAGCACGTCGGCGTCCACGACCCGGCCTCGACCGTGGCCACGTCGACCAATGCCGCGCCCGTTCAGGGAGGACAGCAGTGATCGCGCTCGCCGCCGACGACACCTTCGTCAAGCCGCACCTCGAGTACGGCTCGCTGTGGCCCATCCTGGTGATCTTCGGGGCAGCCTGCCTCGGCGTCCTGATCGAGGCGTTCCTGCCCCGGAAGTGGCGGTACGTCGCCCAGTTCGGCACCACTCTCGTCGCCATGGTGGTGGCCCTGGTCGGTGTCGGCTTCGTGGCCAACGGCCTGCCCAAGCTCGGCGACGGCACGGCTCGCGGTCTGTTCGGGTCGGAGGGCACGATTGCTCTCGACGGCCCGACGATGTTCCTCTGGGGACTCGTCCTGGTCTTCGGCCTCGGCGGCGTCCTGCTGTTCGCCGAACGGCGGGTCGAGGCCGGAGTCTCGGCATTCGCCGGGCAGGCGGCCGCGCTTCCGGGCACCGAGTCCGAGCGACAGGCGCAGGGGCTTGACCACACCGAGGTCTACCCACTCCTGCTGTTCGCGGTCGGCGGGATGATGCTGTTCCCGGCGTCCGGTGACCTGCTCACCATGTTCGTCGCGCTCGAGGTGCTCTCGCTCCCGCTCTACCTGCTCTGCGGCCTGGCGCGCCGTCGTCGCCTGCTCAGCCAGGAAGCCGCGATGAAGTACTTCCTGCTCGGCGCCTTCTCCTCCGGCTTCTTCCTGTACGGCGTGGCCCTCATCTACGGCTACGCGGGCTCGATGGACTTCGGGGCGATCAACGAGGCCGTCCGCAACAACGCCGGCAACCAGACGCTGCTGGTGATCGGCATGGGCATGCTGACCGTCGGCCTGCTCTTCAAGGTCGGCGCTGCGCCGTTCCAGGCCTGGATGCCCGACGTGTACCAGGGTGCCCCCACCGCCGTCACCGCGTTCATGGCGGCGGCGACGAAGGCGGCGGCGTTCGGTGCGATGCTGCGGCTGTTCTACGTCGCGTTCGGCGAGGCGCGCTGGACCTGGCAACCGATGCTGTGGGTGATCGCGATCCTCACCATGATCGTCGGCACCGTGCTCGCCCTCGTCCAGACGGACATGAAGCGGATGCTCGCCTACTCGTCGGTGGCGCACACCGGCTTCCTCCTCACCGGGGTCCTCGGCCTCCAGGGCGTCAACGACATCCACCCCGGGCAGATCACCTCGCTCCAAGCCGTGCTGTTCTACCTGGTCACCTACGGCCTCACCACACTCGGTGCCTTCGCCGTGGTCGGGCTCGTCCGCGACTCCGCGGGGGAGCAGTCGACGATCAGCCGCTGGGCCGGGCTGGGCAAGCACTCGCCGGTCGTGGCCGGCGTCTTCGCGCTCTTCCTGCTGGGCATGGCCGGCATCCCGCTCACGTCCGGCTTCACCGGGAAGTGGGCGGTCTTCGAGGTGGCGCTCGCGGCCGGTGCCTGGCCGGTGGTGATCGTGGCGGTGATCGCCAGCGCGGCCGCGGCGTACTTCTATGTCCGGGTCATCGTGGTCATGTACTTCCACGAGCCCGACTCCGACAGCGCGCACGTGGTGCACCCGTCGATCCTGTCCGCGACCGCGATCGGGATCGCCGCCGCGGCGACCGTCGCCCTGGGCATCCTGCCGGGCCCGGTTCTCGATCTGACCCGGACTGCGGGACAATTCATCAGGTGAGCGATGCCCCACCGCGACCCGGCGATGCCGGACTCGCGATGCCGGTGACCGACGACGCCCTCGCCGGTCGCCTCGTCGAGCGGATGCAGGCCGTCGAGCACGCCCTCACCGGCCATGTCCGCAGTCGCGCGCCGTTCGTCACGAGCGCCGCCAGCCACCTGATGGAGGCCGGCGGCAAGCGCTTCCGCCCGCTCCTGGTTCTGCTCGCCGCCGAGGCGGGGTCACACCCGGACTCCGACGACGTGATCACGGCTGCCTGCGTGGTGGAGCTGACCCACCTGGCCTCGCTCTACCACGACGACGTGATGGACGAGGCCGCGCTCCGTCGCGGAGCCGAGTCGGCCAACGCGCGGTGGGACAACCACGTGGCGATCCTCACCGGCGACTTCCTCTTCTCGAAGTCGTCGGAGCTCACCGCCGAGCTCGGTGCGAACGCCGTACGGATCCAGGCCCAGACGTTCACCCGGCTGGTCGAGGGCCAGATCCAGGAGACCGTGAAGCCCAGCCCCGACGACGACCCGCTCGAGCACTACCTCGACGTGGTGGCCGGGAAGACCGGCTCGCTGATCGCGACCTCTGCGCGGTACGGCGCGCGCTTCGGCGGCGCGACCCCCGAGGTGGAGGAGGCGCTGACGGCGTACGGCGACATCGTCGGTACGGCGTTCCAGCTCTCCGATGACATCCTCGACATCGCCTCCGACTCGGTGGAGTCGGGCAAGACTCCCGGCACCGACCTGCGCGAGGGCGTGCCGACGCTGCCGGTGATCATGGCGCAGGCCTCGACCCGCCGGGAGGATGCCCGGCTGCTGCAGCTGCTCGACTCCGACCTCAGCGATGACGGCCTCCACACCGAGGCGCTCACCCTGCTGCGGGCCCACCCCGCGATGGGCGAGGCCCGCGCGTACGTCGTCGCTCGGGCCCAGGAGGCGAAGTCCCTGCTCACGGTGCTGCCCGACGGGCCGGTCCGCGAAGCGCTGGAGAACTTCGCCGACATCGTGGCCACCCGCTCCACCTGACCGGTCACCCGGCGGTGGGTGGTCCACCGTTTCGCCGCCGGGAATCGTGGATAGCTCACCGCCCCGGGTGATCTAGACGCCGGCGACCTCGGTCGCTGGCCGGACGCTACGCCGTTGGTGGCGGACCGAGTCGACGGTGAAGATCGCCAAGGCGCCCCACACCAGCACGAAGCCGATCCACCGACCGGTCGGCATGTCCTCGTGGAAGTACAGGACGCCGAGCAGGAACTGCAGGATCGGGGTGAGGTACTGCAGCAGGCCCAGGGTCACCAACGGAACCCGGATCGCCGCGCCCCCGAAGCAGATCAGCGGGACCGCGGTGACGACGCCGGTGGTCATGAACAGCAGCGTGTGCCCGGCACCATGACTCGCGAACGTCGAGTCGCCGCGCGCACCGAGCCACCCGAGGTACGCCAGCGCCAGCGGGGCGATCAGCAGCGTCTCGTAGGCGATGCTCTCGATGGCGGGTGCGCCGGCCTGCTTCTTGCACAGTCCGTAGCTGCCGAAGGTCAGCGCGAGCACCACCGCGACCCAGGGCAGGCGCCCGTAGTCGACGGTGAGGACCACCACGGCCAGCGCGGCGACGCCCATCGCGACCCACTGCCATCGGCGCAGCCGCTCACCCAGGATGAACACGCCCATCAGCACGGTGACCAGCGGGTTGATGAAGTATCCCAGTGCCGTCTCGACGACGTGGCCGTTGTTCACACCCCAGATGTAGACCGCCCAGTTCACCGTGATCAGGCCGGCGGCGAGCGCCAGCAGGCGCCTGACCCGGTGGTCCGCCACGATCCGGCGGACCGTCGCCCGCCGGCCGAGCACCAGGACCAGCACGGCCATCGTCACGACAGACCACACGATCCGGTGGGCCAGGATCTCGACCGCCCCGGCCGGCTCGAGCAGCGGCCAGTAGAGCGGGAACAGGCCCCAGATCGCGTACGCCGTGACGCCCAGGAGGAGGCCGCGGCGCTGCTCGCTCAAAGGGGCTGACCTACGCCACGGTCCAGGTGTCGCCGCCCCCGATGAGGGCGGCGAGGCGCTCGGACTTCGAGCCGGTGACGCCAGCGCCTGCCTGCGCGATCTGGTCGCGTGCGAGGTCGTCGTACGTCGGGCGGGAGACCTGGCGGAAGATGCCGATCGGCGCCTGGTGCAGCCGGCCGGCGTCGGTGAGCCGCGAGATCGCGAACGCCGTCGTGGCGTCGGGGCTGAACGCGTCATGGACCAGCACGTCGTCGGCGGAGACCTGGTCGGGCTCGTCTCCGACCGCGACGACCTTGACGCCCCCGGTGGCCGAGTCGCGGATCAGGCCGCGAGACCCGTCGGTGCCGAAGCGGATCGGCTCGCCGTGCACCAGCGGGATGATCGCCTCGTCGCGGGTGACCGGCGACTTCACGGCGTCGAACGCGCCGTCGTTGAAGATCGGGCAGTTCTGGTAGATCTCGACGAACGACGTGCCGCGGTGCCCGGCGGCCGCCGACAGCACCCCGGTGAGGTGCTTGCGGTCGGAGTCGATGGTGCGGGCCACGAATGTCGCCTCGGCGCCGAGCGCCAGCGACACCGGGTTGAACGGGTGGTCGAGCGAGCCCATGGGCGTGGACTTGGTGATCTTGCCGGTCTCGGACGTCGGGGAGTACTGGCCCTTGGTGAGGCCGTAGATGCGGTTGTTGAACAGCAGGATCGTCATGTTGACGTTACGGCGCAGCGCGTGGATCAGGTGGTTGCCGCCGATCGACAGCGCGTCGCCCTCACCGGTGACGACCCACACCGAGAGGTCCTCGCGCGAGGTGGCGATGCCGGTCGCGATCGACGGCGCACGCCCATGGATCGAGTGCATGCCGTAGGTCTCGAGGTAGTACGGGAAGCGCGACGAGCAGCCGATCCCGGAGACGAACACGATGTTCTCGCGGCGCAGGCCGAGGTCGGGCAGGAAGCCCTGCACGGCCTTGAGCACGGCGTAGTCGCCGCAGCCCGGGCACCAGCGCACCTCCTGGTTGCTGGTGAAGTCCTTGCCGGTCTGGGCCGGCGTGTCCTCGTCGACCGACGGCACCAGCTCGATGCCGCTGCGTACGGCGGGAAGGCCCAGGTCGGTGCCGCTCATCCCTCGTCCCTTCCGGTGGTGGCGTCCACGGTCTCGGCGCCGGTGAGGTCCACCTCGATGCCCTCGGCATCGGCGACCAGGTTTCCGATCGCCTCCGCGAGCTCGGCGGCCTTGAGGGGCAGCCCACGCACGTGGTTGTAGCCGACCGCGTCCACCAGGTAGCGCGCCCGGACCAGCAGCGCGAGCTGACCGAGGTTCATCTCGGGGATCAGCACCTTGTCATAGCGCTCGAGGATCTCGCCGAGGTCGCGGGGGAGGGGGTTCAGGTGACGCAGGTGCACCTGCGCGACGTGGTAGCCGGCCTTGCGGACACGTCGTACGCCGGCGCCGATCGGGCCGTACGTCGAGCCCCAGCCGAGTACCAGCACCTTCGCGTTGCCGTCGGGGTCGTCGACCTCGAGCGGGGGCAACGACTCGGCGATGCGCTCCACCTTGGCGGCGCGGGTGCGGACCATGAAGTCGTGGTTGGCCGGGTCGTAGCTGATGTTGCCGTGACCGTCGCCCTTCTCGAGGCCGCCGATGCGGTGCTCGAGGCCCGGGGTGCCCGGGATCGCCCACGGCCGGGCGAGGGTCTGCTCGTCGCGGAGGTACGGCCAGAACTCGCGCTTGCCGTCGGTCGAGCCTCTCCCGTTGGTCGAGCTTGTCGAGACCACGTGGTTCGGCTCGGTCGCGAAGCCCGGGTCGATCTCCGGGAGCTCGGACAGCTCCGGGACCCGCCACGGCTCGGAGCCGTTGGCGAGCATGCCGTCAGACAGCAGCATCACCGGGGTGCGGTAGGTGATCGCGATGCGAATCGCTTCGAGGGCGGCGTCGAAGCAGTCGCCCGGAGAACGCGGCGCGACGATCGGCACCGGTGACTCGCCGTTGCGGCCGAACATCGCCTGGAGCAGGTCGGCCTGCTCGGTCTTGGTCGGCAGGCCGGTCGACGGTCCGCCACGCTGGACGTCGATGACGAGGAGGGGCAGCTCGGTCATCACTGCGAGGCCGATCGACTCGGACTTCAGCGTGATGCCCGGACCCGACGTGGTCGTGATGCCGAGGCTCCCGGAGAACGACGCCCCGATGGCCGCTCCGATGCCGGCGATCTCGTCCTCGGCCTGGAACGTCGTGACGCCGAACGACTTGTGCTTGCTGAGCTCGTGCAGGATGTCGGAGGCCGGGGTGATCGGGTAGGAGCCGAGGAAGATCGGCAGCCCGGACTGCACGCCGCCCGCGATGAGCCCGTAGGACAGGGCGAGGTTGCCGGTGATGTTGCGGTAGGTGCCGGTCGGCATCGGCGCCGGCTTGATCTCGTAGGAGACCACGAACGTCTCGGTGGTCTCGCCGAAGTTCCAGCCCGCTCGGTACGCCGCGACGTTCGCGTCGCGGATGTCGGGGACCTTGGCGAACCGCTTCTGCAGGAACGCGATCGTCGACTCGGTGGGCCGGCCGTACAGCCAGGAGAGCAGTCCGAGGGCGAACATGTTCTTCGCCCGGGCGGCGTCTTTCCGGGACAGGCCGAACTCCTTGACCGCCTCGACGGTCATGCCGGTCAGGTCGAGCGCGTGGACGGCGTACTCCTCGAGGCTCTCGTCCTCGAGGGGATTGTCGGCGTACCCGGCCTTGGTCAGGTTGCGCGCGGTGAAGTCATGGGTGTCGACGACGATCGTGGCGCCCTTGGGCAGGTCGCCGAGGTTGGCGCGCAGGGCCGCCGGGTTCATCGCGACCAGCACGTCGGGGGCATCACCCGGCGTGAGGATGTCGTGGTCGGCGAAGTGGACCTGGAACGACGAGACGCCGGGGAGCGTGCCCTGCGGGGCGCGGATCTCGGCCGGGAAGTTGGGCAACGTCGAGAGGTCGTTGCCGTAGACCGCGGACTCCTGGGTGAACCGGTCCCCGGTCAGCTGCATGCCATCGCCCGAGTCGCCAGCGAACCGGATGATCACGCGGTCGAGCCGCTTGACCTGCTTGGACACCTACGTGCACTTCCTTCAGCTACTCGGGCGTGTCTGCCGGCGTCTCGAGGACGTCTCCGGTGCTCGGCGCAACTCCCCACGATAGTCCCGCGCCCGTGGCGAACCGAACCGATCCCACCTTTTCCGACCGTGAGTCTGCCCACCAGTGCCGGCCCGCCGAGGGGCCGCGGAGACACGCGTACCCAACCCCGATGACGTGGTTTACCTAGTCGCCTGGTAATCTCACCCAATCAACGTGACTTACGTTGCTTAGACCCGAGTGAAGAGAGAATCGCGCCATGACCAAGCGGATCCGGCTTGCGACGATCATCGTCGCCGCTACGTCCATCTCGGCCGTCCTCATCGGATGTGCCGCTTCCTCAGGATCCTCGTCCGACAAGAATTCGATCAGTGTCGTGGGCTTCTCGGTGCTCAAGACCGCCAACGAGCCGGTCATCTCGGCCTTCCAGAAGACCGACGCCGGCAAGGACGTCAAGTTCACGACGTCGTACGGCGCCTCCGGCGATCAGGCACGCGCCGTCATCGGGGGACTGCACGCGGATGAGGTGCACCTGTCCCTGGAGCCGGACATGACCAAGCTGGTGGATGCCAACCTCGTCGACAAGAGCTGGAACCAGACCCCGACCCAGGGCATCCTCACCGACTCCGTCGTGGTCTTCCTGGTGCGCAAGGGCAACCCCCTGCACATCACGAGCTGGGATGACCTGGTCAAGCCCGGCGTCAAGGTGATCACGCCCAACCCCGCGTCGTCCGGATCCGCGAAGTGGAACATCCTCGCCGCCTGGGCCCACGGGCGTGCGGAGTCCGGCTCGGACGCCGGCGCCGCGACGTTCGTGACGAAGCTGCTGCACAACACCATTGCGATGCCGGGAAGTGGCGCCGACGCTCTCGCCTCGTTCGTCGCCGGCAACGGGGACGTCCTGCTCGCCTACGAGAACGACTCGATCGAGGCCCGGGCCGCGGGCGAGGCCGTGGACTACCTGATCCCCAACGACACCCTGCTGATCCAGAACCCTGCCGCCGTCACGGAGGACGCGTCGCCGGCCGCGCAGGACTTCCTGGACTTCCAGCTGAGCAAGGAGGGCCAGACCCTCTACGCGAAGGCCGGCTTCCGGCCCGTCATCGACGGGATCCAGACCGAGGTGCCGGGTGTCGAGAACCCCAGCGACCCGTTCCCCAAGGTCAAGCACCTGTACACGCTCGACCAGGACTTCGGGGGCTGGGCCAAGGCCGATCCCGAGTTCTTCGACGAGAACTCCGGGACCATCACCAAGATCATCTCGGGCCTCAACATCGGCAGCTGACAGATGACAACTGCCGTCCTCAGTCAGGACACCCGGGCGGTCGGGCGCGGCCGTTCGGGTGTCCGATCGACCCTCACCCGCGGGTCGGCCCTCGGCCTCGGCATCGCGATGGTGTGGTTCAGCCTGCTCGTCCTGATCCCGCTCGCGGCCATCGTGGCGACGGCCGGTGAGGAGGGGTGGCGCGGGTACGTCGACACGCTCACGAACCCGCAGTCCTGGGCAGCGATCAAGCTGACCGTGGGACAGTCACTCCTCGTCACCGGAATCAACGTCGTGATGGGGACCCTGATCGCCTGGGTCCTGGTCCGCGACCGCTTCTGGGGCAAGCGCCTGCTCGACCTGGTCATCGACATCCCGTTCGCGATGCCGACGATCGTCGCCGGTCTGGTGCTCCTGGGTCTCTACGGCCCGAAGGGCCCGTTGGGGATCAACGTCTCCAACACCCGGACCTCCGTCACCCTCGCGCTGGCCTTCGTGACGCTGCCGTTCATCGTGCGCACGGTCCAGCCGGTCCTCGCCGAGCTCGACGCGGACGTCGAGGAGGCGGCGGCGTCGCTGGGCGCACGGCGCCTCACGACCCTGCGCCGGATCGTGCTGCCCTCGATCATCCCCGCGATCGCGGCCGGAGCAGCGCTGTCGTTCGCCCGCGCGATCTCGGAGTACGGCTCGCTGGTCCTGCTCAGCGGCATGTTGCCGTACCGCACCGAGGTGGTCTCGGTCCGCGTGCTGTCCTTCATCGAGGGCGGAGATCGCACCGCCGCCGCAGCCCTGGCCACGATCATGCTGGGCGTGGCGCTCTTCGTGATCGTCGCGCTCGACGTGATCCAGCGGAGGATGGCTCGCCGTGGTTAGCCTGTCGCTCCCCGCCAAGTGGGCCGTTCGCATCGTCGTGATCGCCTACGTGTTCCTGCTGGTCGGCTGGCCGATGATCACGCTGGTCCAGAACTCCTTCGCCGACGGTCTCGCGAGCTTCCAGGCCGCGTTCTCCGACCCCGACGTGACGCACTCCCTGCTGGTCACCGTCGAGATCGCTTTGTGGGCGGTCGCGATCAACACCGTGTTCGGAGTCGGGATGGGTCTGCTGCTCGTGCGCTACGAGTTCCCCGGCAAGCGAGCACTCTCGGCACTCATCGACCTGCCGATGTCCGTCTCGCCGGTCGTGATCGGCCTCGCCTTGCTGCTGGTCTACAACGGCCGGGACGGTTGGTTCGGCCCGACCCTGGAGTCCCACGGCATCGTGGTGATCTTCAACAGTCCCGCGATGATCATGGCCACCTGCTTCGTGGCTCTGCCCCTCGTCGTCCGCGAGGTCGTCCCGGTCCTCGAGGAGATCGGCGACGACCAGGAGCAGGCCGCCCGCAGTCTCGGTGCCGGCGCCATCCAGGTGCTCCGCCGGGTCACCCTGCCGGCCATCAAGTGGGCGGTCGTGTACGGCGTCGTCCTCTCGCTGGCTCGCTCCCTCGGCGAGTTCGGCGCCCTCAAGATCGTCAGTGGGAACCTGACCGGTCAGACCCAGACCGCACCACTCGTGGTCGAGCAGAAGTACAACAACTTCGCCCAGGGCGAGGCGTACGCCGTGTCGTTCATCCTCGTCCTGATCAGTGTCCTCTGCATCCTCGTCGTCTCCCTGTTGCGCCCCAAGGAGTCCGCCTCATGAGTATCGAGATCAAGAACGTCAACAAGCTGTTCGGCGACTTCGTCGCGCTCGAGGACGTCAACGTCTCGCTGCCCACCGGTCAGCTGACCGCGCTGCTCGGCCCGTCCGGCGGCGGCAAGTCCACGCTGTTGCGGATCATCGCCGGCCTGGAGAAGGCCGACACCGGCACGGTGAACATCGAAGGCATCGATGCGACCCGGATGGCGCCGCAGAAGCGCAACGTCGGCTTCGTGTTCCAGCACTACGCCGTGTTCAAGCACATGACGGTCGCCAAGAACGTCGCGTTCGGCCTGGAGATCCGCAGAAAGCCCAAGGCCGAGGTACGAGCACGCGTCGACGAGCTGCTGAGTCTCGTGCACCTCTCGCAGTTCGCGGACCGGCTCCCGTCCCAGCTGTCGGGGGGCCAGCGCCAGCGGATGGCGCTGGCCCGCGCGCTCGCCGTACAACCCAAGGTGCTGCTGCTCGACGAGCCGTTCGGTGCCCTCGACGCGAAGGTCCGCAAGGAGCTGCGGGACTGGCTGCGCCGGCTCCACGACGAGGTCCCGGTGACGACGGTGTTCGTCACCCACGACCAGGAGGAGGCGATGGAGGTCGCCGACGAGATCGTGGTCATCAACGACGGCCGGATCGAGCAGGTCGGCACGCCCGACTCGCTGTACGACGCGCCGGCGAACGACTTCGTGATGGGCTTCCTCGGTGAGGTCACCCAGCTCGGTGGGGTCCGGCTGAGACCGCACGACATCGAGATCACGCGCTCGCCCGACCTCGCAGGCGGGACGTCGGCGGACATCCTGCGGCTCACCCGGGTCGGCTTCGAGGTGCGCCTCGTCGCCGGCACCGAGCAGGGTCAGGAGGTCTCGGTCGTCACCACCCGGTCGCACGCCCGCGCGCTCGATCTGGAGGAAGGCGAGCGCATCTGGCTCACGCCGTCCTCCGGTGCCGCCATCGTCCCGGCCATGAAGTCGCTGCTCGTCGGTTGATCCCGGCGTACGACGCCCTTCGCCACGAGATCACCACGAGATAGCCACAGCCTGGTGACGTTTCAGCCACACGCTCATCCAGATGGGTGAAGCCCGCGGCGTTCGACCTTGACGCCCCTCGGATCGCGTGTTGTCCTGCCAAGCGGTGCGGTCCTACGAGGGACCGCCGGCAGCCTCGGGGGGATGCCAGATGGTCAGCTCGTCTCGTCTCGTCGCAGCGGCGGGGGCCGCCGCATTGATGGTCGCAGTGGGAGCTCCCGCGGGCGCTGATTCCGGCGCACCTCCTGGACGGCTCGTGATCGTGCAAGCGGTTCCCAGCGAGTCGCTGAACGTGAGCGTGGACGGCCACATGGTCCGCAATGGCACACCCGTCGGCGCGATCCTCGGCCCGCTCTCCCTCAGCCCGGGTCGCCATCGGGTCGGGTTCACCGATCCGTCGGGCACGCTCCGACTCACCTCGACCGTCGACGTCGCGTCCGGCTCCAGCAGCGACATCGTGGTCCACCTGCCCGCCTCGGTGGGCGGGGCGCCCGTGGTCAACGCCTACAAGACGCCGCGTGCGCCGATCGCGCCCGGGAAGGCCCGCGTCCTGATCGCCCACACGGCCACGGTGGCTCCCGCCGACGTGGTCGTCGACGGCCAGGTCGTCTTCCATGACATCGCCAACGGCGAGTTCGCCACGGCCGATATCGCGGCCGGTCCCCACGTGGTCGCTCTGCTCCCCGCCGGCCGCCGGGCGCATGCCATCCTCGGTCCGCTGCACGTCGACCTGCGGGCCGGGACGGTGACCATGGTGTACGCCGTCGGCAACCCACGAGACCACTCGATGAACGTCATCACCCACACCGACACGCTCGCCTCCAACGGCGCCGTGGTCCCGGGCAGCATCGACACCGGCCGGGTCGGGCTCGCCGCCGGACTGGCGGTGCACCCCTTCCGCGTGCCGCAGCGCCACGCCACGCCAGCCGAGACGTCAGACCCGCAGACGGTTCCGTGGCTCGAGCTGGGCGGCGCAGTCCTGATCGCGGCGGGACTCGTGCTGGCGTTGCGTCGGCGGCGAGGTGCGCAGGGCAGATCCGGCTGAGCTGACGTGCTCGCACCAGGACGAGGTCCTCGAACGGCTGCAGCCGGTGCCGCCGTCGCTCTCGCCGCCGTCCTGTGCGCCACTGCGGCGTGGTCCGCCTGGGGACGCACCGACTCGGATCACGCCCACCACCGGTCGGCCGGAGGTACGGCGGCGTCCGTGCGCGACCCTGCAACACCGGTCGTGCCGGCGCGACGCGCCGGTGCGCCACGCGCTGAGGTCCCCACGCGCAGTGTCCTCCCGAGCGGGACGGTCGTCCCGATCAAGCCCGTCGACACGGCGCGCGACGGCCGCCTCGACGTACCCGCGGACATCAGGATCGCGGGCTGGTGGCGTGGCGGATCTCGTCTCGGGGACCCGTTCGGGTCCACGCTGCTGGCGGCGCACGTCGACTCGTTCACGCAGGGGCTCGGGCCCTATGCCAGCCTCCTCTCGGTCCGGCCCGGACAACACATCACCGTGTCCTCGACCCACCTGACCCAGGACTTCTCGGTGGTCTCGCTGGCACTCGTCCCTCGCGGTACGCTGGCCCGGCACCCGCGGTTCTTCTCCGCTCGTGGTCCGCGGCGGTTGACGCTGGTGACCTGTGCCGGTCCGTACCTCCCGACCCACGGCGGCTACCAGAACCTCGCGGTGATCACAGCTCGACCCGTGCACGCCGTCGGGCGAAGGGGGGCGCCGTGAGTACACGGAGCAAGAAGAAGGTGACGCGCAAGCCCAAGGCGAACGCCGTCAAGAGCAAGCGACGTCCGCACAAGCCTGCGACCGTGCGTCGACCGCGCCCGCCGCACGACCGGGCCGCGGAGTCCCAGCCGACGTCCGAGCCGATCACCGAGCAGTCGACCGAGCCGACGACCGAGCCGACGACCGAGCCGACGATGGAGCAGTCGACCGAGCCGGCGACGCGGTGGGCGGTCGACGACCCCACCGCGATGTGGTGGGACGACGTGTGGCCGTTCAGGGACGAGACACGCGAGGCGCCGACCCTCGCGGAGACGACCGAGCAGATCGCCGTCCTCGACGAGCCGGACCTCACGCCGTACGTCGAGCCGGACGAGGATCCCGCGCTCGCCGTACCACCTCTGTCGGTACCCCCCGCCGCCCGGTCGCAGGGTCTCGCCTGGTTATCGGTCCTCGTGGCCGCGGCCGTCGTCGTAGGCGTCCTCGTCTGGTGGTCGAACAGCCGCGGGACCGAGGAGCAGGCGATCGCAGTCCACGGCCATTCCTACGCCCCGCCGGTGCACCTGGACCGGGGCTCGTCGTTGGTGCGGAGCCGGGTCCTCCCGTCCGGCGATGTCGTGGTGAAGCACTGGATCCGGACCGACCTGCCCGTGCGTTCGGTGAACCTGCGGGTGCCCCGCGTGGCCGGGCTGCCGCCGCACGCCCTCGCGATCAGCGACCTGATCCTCGCCAGCAACGGCACGCAGACGGTGGCGTCCTCCCCGGTCGACCCGGTCGGAGTCTCGACCTTCGCACTGCCACCCACCAACTGGCTCTACGTGCGCTACCGCCTTTCCGGTGTCGTCCAGAGCTCGGGCGGCCCGGGCCGGCGCGCGCTGGCCCGGCTCACGGCACTCGACGTGACGACCTCGAGCCCGGTGCAGCACACGACCCTTGCCGTGGTCGGGGCCAAGGTGCTCTCACTCGCCTGCACGGCGCACGGCCAGAACGTGCCCACCCCGTGCGGCACCGACTCCCACGGCACTTGGAGCACCCACCTGGGTCAAGGTGAGCAGGGCAGTCAGGTGATGGCGCAGGTCAACCTCTCGTGACGGCCCAGCGGTGGTTGGTGCACTGCCCCGCGCGGACGGCCGTCATTGGCTGGTCACGACCATCATCTCGACTGGCTGCCCGCCCAGATCGGTGACCGCCTCGCCGATCGGG
Source organism: Nocardioides sp. (assembly GCF_036493135.1). Classification (GTDB taxonomy): domain Bacteria; phylum Actinomycetota; class Actinomycetes; order Propionibacteriales; family Nocardioidaceae; genus Nocardioides. The sequence goes on from NZ_DASXQG010000071.1 coordinate 14,795, forward strand.
TCATCGTCACGACCGGTGAGCATGCCTACCGGCGCCCGGACGGCGTGGGCGTCGTGCCGTTGGCTCTGCTCGGACCGTCACGGGACTCAGCGGTAGTTGGTGAACTGCACCGCGAAGTCGTAGTCCTGCTGCTTCACCAGCGCGATCACGGCCTGGAGGTCGTCGCGCTTCTTGCTGGAGACCCGGAGCTCGTCGCCCTGGATCTGCGACTTCACGCCCTTGGGTCCGTCGTCGCGGATCAGTTTGGAGATCTTCTTGGCGTCCTCCGAGGTGATCCCCTCCTTGAGGGTGATCGCGATCTTCGAGACCTGGCCGGACTGGCGGGGCTCGGAGGCGTCGAGGATCTTCAGGCTCTGGTTGCGCTTGACCAGCTTTCCCTTGAACACGTCGAGGACGGCGCTGGCGCGGTCGTCGGCCGAGGCACTGATCTCGATCGCGTCGTCGCCCTGCCACGCGATCGCGGCCCCGGTGCCCTTGAAGTCGAAGCGCGTGGCGACCTCTCGGGCGGTCTGACCGAGCGCGTTGTCGACCTCCTGTCGGTCGATCTTGCTCACGATGTCGAACGAGCTGTCGGCCATCTGGCTGCCCTCCTGGCGAATTCGGGTCTCCGGTGCTGCCTTGCTATTCTTCCGACCGCCCGACGCACCGCCGACGGCGGGGGCGGCAGGCACCGGCAGATTGCCCGAGCGGCCAATGGGAGCGGACTGTAAATCCGTCGGCTTATGCCTACCCAGGTTCGAATCCTGGATCTGCCACACCTCGAGACCCCCGGGCCGATTCCGCTCGGGGGTCTCGCCGTCGGGAGCCTCGGCCGACCGGGATCAGCGGGGCGGCATGTCCTCGGGAGCCCCGAACGCGTGCGCGACGATCTCGTCGAAGCGACGCCGGGTGTCGATCCGCGGAGACATCCGCGTGGCGAGCGTGGTGGGGAAGCCGCGTCGCGTACAGCCTCGGAGCAGTGGTGAGGTGAGGAGCACGAAGCCGCCGACGACGAACGTCCACTGGGCGATCGCGTCGGTGAGACCCACCACGGCCAGCGCCGCCACAGCGGTGATGGGTGCGATGCGGAGCACCACATGACGGAGGTCGTGGCCCAGGTCGGTGAGCAGGCTCCAGGCGAGCGGCGCGAACGCGAGCTCGAGGACGGCAAGGGCGAGCGCGAACGGCCACGGGCCCATCCATCCGTACGCCGCGAGCAGCCCGGCACCGGCGGCGAGCCCGGCCACGACCGGCCAGGCGACGTCGTACCAGGGATGCGGCCGGACGCGGGACACAGGTCGAGGGTGAGCCTCCCGGCACCGGGGCGGCAGGGTCAGCGGTCAGCGTCCCTCGGGACGAACGTCCCGATGATCGGGGCCGATGGCCGGATGCGTGCGGACCGTGCGGCCGTCACTCTGGCGCCGTGGGAGACCCTGGCGTGATCGTGGTCGGGGTGGACGGCAGTGCCGGTGCTGCGGCCGCTCTTGACTTCGCGCTCGCCGAGGGGGTGAAGCGCGGGTGCACGGTGGAGGTCGTCACCGCGTGGCTGGGCAGTGGGCACCTCGAGGGCACCCCGGACTCCGATGACCTGGCCGAGGTCCGGGCGCGGGTGCATCACATGCAGGGAGATGTGGTGGCGCGCTGTCTCGAGACGCAGGCCGAGGTCCCCGACCTGGTTCGCGTCGTCGTACACGACTACGCAGGCCGGGTGCTCGTGTCGCGAGCCGAACGAGCGTCCATGGTGGTGGTCGGCAGCGGCAACCCGAGCAGCGCCAGCCAACAGGTGCTGGGGTCGGTCGCGGAGTACTGCGTTCGCCACGCACCGGTGCCGGTCGTGATCGTCCCGGCTCCGGCGCGCCTCGAGCGCCGCGCGGCGGCGGGAGCCCAGGCCAGTTAGTGCCGCCCAAGCGCCCCCCGGCGAACGGGGTATCGCGCACCGGGCCGAGGACTAAGGTCGAAGGGTGGTGGCGGATCACCGGGGCGTCGCGGAGTACCAGATGCGTGCGCTGCTCGACGCCAACCGCGCCATCGTCGCGGACCTCGACCTGGCCCTCGTGCTGCGCCGCATCGTGGAGTCCGCGGTCGACCTGGTCGGGGCACGGTACGGCGCGCTGGCAGTGGTCGGCGTGGACGGCGCGCTCGAGGAGTTCGTCCACGTCGGGATCGACGACGAGTCGATCGCGGCCATCGGTCACCTCCCGGAAGGCAAGGGACTGCTCGGGCTGGTGATCGAGGGGCAGCAGCCGTTCCGGGTGGACGACCTCGCGGCACATCCCGGCTCGGTGGGTCTTCCCGCCGGTCATCCGCCCATGCGCGCGTTCCTCGGCGTACCGGTGCGGGTGCGCGGAGAGGCGTACGGCAACCTCTACCTCACCCGCAGCGGGGTGGAGCCGTTCAGCGCGGAGGACGAGGACCTCGTCCAGGCACTGGCGGCAACGGCCGGGGTCGCGATCGAGAACGCGCGGCTGTTCGCGGAGGCGCGGCTCCGGCAGGAGTGGCTCGCGGCCTCCACCGACGTCACCCGCCGGGTGCTCGCCGGCGACGAGGCGGCGCTCCGCCTGATCGCACGTCGTGTGCACGCGCTCGCAGACGCCGAGCTGACCACCGTCGTCCTCCCGGTGGATTCCGAGCTGTTCGTGGCGGTGGCCGAGGGCCGCGACGCGGCCGGCATCGAGGATGCGCGGTACGCCGCGTCCGGCACCCTGAGCGAGCACGTCATCCAGAACGGCAAGCCGGTGCTTCTGGCGGACGCCGAGCACACCGAGACCCTCGAAGGGCGCACCATCTACCTCAGCGGAGAGGTGCAGGTCGGGCCGGTGATGGTGCTGCCGCTGCTCGGCCGAGAGGACGTGCGCGGGACCTTGGTCGTGATGCGTGGTCATCAGCGCCGCCCGTTCACGGACGCGGATGCCGAGATGGCCACGACGTTCGCCAACCACGCGGCGCTCGCGCTCGAGCTCGCCGAGGCGCGACGCGACCAGCAGCGCGTCCTGCTCCTCGAGGACCGGGCCCGGATCGCGAGGGACCTCCACGACCACGTGATCCAGCAGGTGTTCGCCGCCGGGCTGGTCCTGCAGGCGACCGCCTCCGGGCTCCACGATCGTGCGGTCGTCGCCGCGCTGCACGAGGTCGTGGGCAACCTCGACGAGGCGATCAAGCAGATCCGGGTCTCGATCTTCCAGCTCCAGCCGCCGGTGCCCGGCGGCCTACGGGCGGCGGTCATGGACGTCGTCGCGGAGGTGCAGCCGGGGCTCGCGGTCGATCCGCGGGTCGACCTCGACGGTCCGTTGGACTCGGTGGCGACCGCCGACCTGGTCGGCGACGTCACCGCCGTGGTGCGCGAGGGCCTGATCAACGTCGCCCGCCACTCGTCCGCCTCGAAGGTGCAGCTGAGCATCCATGCCACGACCGCGCGACTGACGGTCACGATCAGCGACAACGGCGTCGGCGTAGGCGACGTCGGACGCCGCAGCGGGCTCGAAAACATGCGCGAGCGCGCAGAGCACCGCAACGGCTCGATGGTGGTCGCCGAGGTCCCCGACCTGGGCGGCACCACCTTGGTCTGGACGGTGCCGATCAGCTGAGCCGGCTGTGCCGTCCTGGATGATGGCTCGGTGACCGAGCAGATCCACGACATCGGCAGACGCCGGGCGTGGGTCATCTGGGCGGTCGGACTCTCGGTCTACGTCCTGGCCATCTTCAACCGCAGCTCGCTCGGCGTCGCGGGGCTGCTGGCCACCTCACGCTTCGGGATCTCCGCGACGCAGCTGTCGTTCTTCACGGTGCTGCAGCTGGTGGTCTACGCCGGGCTGCAGGTGCCGATCGGCGTGCTGCTCGATCGGTACGGATCCCGGGTCCTGCTGCTGAGCGGCCTCGCCCTGATGACCATCGGGCAGCTGGCGTTCGCCTTCGCCACGTCGTTCCCGCTGGCCGTGCTGGCCCGGGCGCTGGTGGGGGCCGGCGACGCCACGATCTTCGTCAGCGTGATCCGGCTGGTCACCGTGTGGTTCCTGGTCCGGCAGGCGCCGCTGATCACGCAGCTCACCGGCCAGCTCGGCCAGCTCGGCGCGATCGTCGCGGCCGCGCCGCTGTCGCTGGCTCTGGCGCATCTCGGCTGGACCAAGGCGTTCGCGCTCGCGTCGACGCTGGGGGTGGTCGGGATGGTCGCGGTCGCACTGCTGATCAAGGACTCGCCGTACGCCCGTGAAGGGGTCGCGCGGGTCAAGATGCGGGCGCTGGCCCGGACGCTGCGGCTGGTCTGGGGGAACCCGGGCACCAGGCTCGGGATGTGGTCGCACTTCAGCTCGCAGTTCAGCGCCACCGTCTTCACGCTGCTGTGGGGCTTCCCGTTCCTGGTGCGGGGCGAGGGTCTGTCGTCCGACACCGCGAGTGCGCTGCTGATGGTGATGACCGGGTGGATCATCGTCAGCGGCCTCGTGCTCGGCACCCTGGTCTCGCGCTACCCGTTCTACCGCTCGTGGATGGTCCTCACCATCGTGGCAGCGATGGCGCTCGGCTGGGCGGTCGTGCTGTTCCGCTCGACCCCGGCGCCGTTGTGGATGCTGGTCGTGCTGGTGTGTCTGATGGCGACCGGGGGCCCGGCCTCGATGGTCGGCTTCGACATGGCGCGGACCTTCATCCCGGTCGAGGCCACCGGGCGCGCCAACGGCTTCGTCAACATCGGCGGCTTCTCCGCGAGCCTGCTCACGATGGGGCTGATCGGCGTCCTGCTCGACTGGCACAGCGGCGGTGGCGGCACCGACTCCTACGATCTCGCCGACTTCCGGGTTGCGATGTCGGTGCAGTTCCCCTTCTGGGCGTTCGGCGCCGTCCAGATCCTCCGCTACCGGCACAAGGCGATCAGCCACCTGCACCGGCTGCATCCCGGTGTCGTGGAAGCCATGAAGCGCGGCGAGGCAGTGGCCCACCTCGGTTTCCACGATCGCGAGGGTGTCTAGCCTCTTGTCATGAGGTGACCGCCTCGGCCTCCATGGCCGCGACATACTCGCGCTTGATGCGCCGCCAGGCCTCGTCGGTCATCGTGCGCCGCCAGTACGGCGAGCAGGACAGGTCCCGACGGGTCATCCCGCGCTCCGTCAGCAGGTGCCGGCGTATGGCGCGGATCTCGTCGGCCTCGCCGTGCACGAATCCGAACGGCGTGCCCTCGCCGAAGTCCAGGGCCTCGACCGCGGCGAGCAGCAGGGACGCGTCGCGCTCGTCGCCGTGCCGATGCAGCCACTCCAGGTCGAGGTCGGCCCGGGTGCTCAGGTCGACCTGGTGCGCCGGGCCGTCGCAGACGACGCGGACGACGGCCCGCTCACCGGACGTCATCGCCTCGAGCGACGCGGCGATCGCCGGGAGTGCGGACTCGTCGCCGACCAGCAGGTGCCAGTCGGCGGCCGGCGTCGGCCGGTAGTCGCCGCTGGGCCCCTCGAAGACCAGGACGTCGCCGGGCTGGGCGGTGAGCGCCCAGCGGGACGCCACGCCCTCGTCGGCGTGCACCACGAAGTCGACGACGAGCTCGCGCGTCTCGGCATCCCACGAGCGCACGGTGTAGCGGCGCCGGGCCGGCCACTCCTCCTGAGGAGCGGTCTCCCGCACTGCCTTGGGGTCGAAGACCTGGTCGTACGACGCAGCGGCCGGGCGGAATGCCACGTTGACGTAGGCGTCTGTCGCGTGGGGCATCTCCAGGCGCTCGAGGTCACCACCGCCGAGGACGACCCGCACCATGCCCGGCGTCAGCTGCTCGGTGCTCGTCACACGTCCGTGCACGTCGTACCACCCTCGCTCGAAGAACTTAGGTAACCCTAACTTGGAGGCCGCGGCCGCGGCGAATCGTCAGACGACCGTGCCCTGGTTGAACTCCGAGTCCTTGCGGCTGAACATGTCGAGCCGCTCCTCGGCACTCAGCGCCTCCACCAACGGGGCCACGTCGGTCCCGAAGCCGCTCACCTCCGGCGCCTCCGGCACCGGGACGATCGTGTGCACGACGCGGTCCGGATACACATGGACGGCGTTGACCGACGTATGGCCGTCGACCGCGGAGATGAAGCGGCCGAGCGGCGCCGGGTCGGACAGGTAGCAGGTCGCGGCCGCCACCGAGACCGGGACTCCGGCGAAGGTCGAGTGCGACGTGAAGTGGTAGTGCCCACCGAGGATCGCCCGGATGTCGCTGCCCTCGACGACTGCTGCCAGCCGGTCGGTGTCGAGCAGCTCGATCACCTCCGCGACGGGGCACATCGGCGAGGTGATCGGCGGGTGGTGCAGGGCCAGCAGCGTGCCGTGCTCGGCCGGGGTCGCCAGCTCGTCGCCAAGCCAGGCGAGCTGCTCGTCGGTGATCTCGCCGTGGTGCCAGCCGGGCACGCTGGTGTCCAGGCTGATGATCCGCAGTCCCGCCACGTCGTACACCCGGTCCTGCGGGGCCTCGGACTCCTCGCCGAACAGCTCGCGTGAATACTCCGCGCGCTCGTCGTGGTTGCCCATGCACCAGATCACCTGCGCGCCGATCCGGTCGGCCAGCGGCTCGACCAGCTCGCGCACCAGGCGGTACGCCGCGGGCTCTCCGAGGTCGGCCAGATCCCCGGTGAGGACCAGTGCCTGCGGTGGCGGGTCGATCCGGCTGACCCGGTCCAGGGCTCGCCTGAAGTTGGCGACGGTGTCGATCGCGTCGTACTGCCGGGCGTCGCCGGCGAGGAGATGGGTGTCGCTGAGGTGCGCGACCACGTGGCTCGGCGGCGCGAGCTGGCCGTACTGGATCATCTCGCGAGCGTACGACGCGTCGCAGCGCGGACCCGGCCGAGCACCTCCGCGGGCCCGGCCGGGCCGTGCTCTGTGCCGGTCAGTTGCCGGTCAGTTGCCGGTCAGTTGATGCGGTTGACGTACCACCCGCGTCCGTGGGTCGCCGCGTAGAGCCGGTGGCTGAACTCGTCGAGGGTCAACCCGTAGACCGCGACCTGCGGCATCCCGTCGGTGGTCAGCCAGTGGTTGCTGCCGGCCGGCTGTACGAGGACGCCCCAGTCGGTGCCGGCGTAGATCGCACCGGTGCGCCAGTCGTAGGCGACCGCGGTCAACGGCTGGTCGCCGACGTCCGCCGAGATGTCCTTGGCCGTGATCTGCTTCGTGGCCGGGTCGTACCTGACGTCGTACAGGTGCCCGCCCGCGGCGTACGCCGAGTAGCCGCTGTACGACACGACCGCGTGGTAGGGGTCCTTCGGGTCGACGCTGATCCCGGAGATGAACCGCGTCGGAAGCGGGCCACCGACGGCAGACTGGTCGAGCCGCGTGAACGTCACGCTCGACGGGTCGGCGGCGTTGGCGTCGGTGGAGATGAACAGCCGGCCGCGTCTGGTCGCCGCCCAGAGGATGTTCGTCCTCCGCTGCGCGTGCGTGAGCGCGACGACGTAGTTGCCGGCGCCCGCGTTGTCCGTGCCGTACGTCGTACCCGACAGGTCGCCGGGACCGTTCAGCGAACTGCCGCCCAACGGCTGCCAGTCACCGCAGGTGATCGAGAAGTCCCCGGTGAACTCGTTGCAGTGCTGGTCGAGTGTCGCCTGGTCACCGCCGTTGTCCGTGGTCCGCCACACGTGCTGCAACCCGACATAGACGCTGCCTGCTGCGGTCCGGTCGCCCTCCATGGGGATGTAGAACGACGAGGTCTCGCGGCTGCCGAGCAGCGGGTCGCCGATCCAGTCCCAGCCGCTCGGGTCGGAACCGCGGAAGGTCACGTCGACCTGCGGGTTGTAGTAGGTGTGCATGCGGATGCGGGGGTGTGCCGGGTCGATGTAGCTGCTCCCGCCGTCGCCGCCGACCGACTCGGCCGGATCTTCTCGTGGATGCGTTCGGGGCCGACCGCAGCGATCGCACCCCCTCCCACCGCGACGACCGCGGCCACTCCGATGGCGAACGACTTGCCGAACCCGCGATGACATGGCAACACCTCCGAGCTAGGTGCGACGCCGACCACAACGGCGCCCGAGGCCCGATCGGGGCCATCGCCGATCCTGAACCTGTCCGACCGGTTCGGGAAGGCCTGTCAGCTAGGGACGAGCCGGCTCGATGCGGCCGGTGACCTCGCCGAGGGTGATCCGGCCGCCGCCGGTGCCGGGCGCCGAGTAGCGCAGGGTCACCTCGTCGCCGTCCTCGAGGAACGTGTGGCCGCCGGCGAACGGTTCCTTCCCGCCCCAGCTCAGCTCGAGGAACGAGCCACGCGTGTCCGGCTCCGGACCACTGATCGTGCCCGAGGCGAACAGGTCGCCCGTGCGGGTGCTCGCGCCGTTCACGGTGAGGTGGGCGAGCATCTGGCCCGGCGACCAGTACATCGTGCGGTACGGCGGCCGGCTCACCACCTCGCCGTTGAGCACGACCTCGACGGCGATGTCGAGCGCGTGGCCGCCGGAGAGGTAGGGGAGCGGCGCGGGCTCCTGAGCCGGGAGGTCGGTGCTCGCGTCCGCCAGGGCCGCCAGGGGAGTCACCCAGGCACTCACCGACGTGGCGAAGGACTTGCCCAGGAACGGTCCGAGCGGCACGTACTCCCAGGCCTGGATGTCGCGGGCGCTCCAGTCGTTCAGGCCGACCACGCCGAAGACGTGCCGCGAGAGCTCCCCGACCGGGATCCGGCTGCCGAGCTCCGACCCGACGCCGACCACGAAGCCGAGCTCGGCCTCGATGTCCAGGCGCCGGCTGGGCCCGTACGTCGGGGAGTCCTCCGTCGGTGCCTTCCGCTGGCCGCACGGCCGCACGACCGGCGTACCGCTGACGACGACGGACCCGCTGCGTCCGTGGTAGCCGACGGGAAGGTGCCTCCAGTTCGGCAGCAGGGGTTCCTGGTCGGGCCGGAAGATCCGACCGACGTTGGTGGCGTGGTCGAGCGAGGCATAGAAGTCGACGTAGTCGCCGACGCCGAAGGGCAGCAGCAGCGACACCGCGTCGAGGGGGAACGCCGGAAGTACCTCGGACCCGACCAGCTCGGTGATCTGTGCCCGGGTCCGGGCCCAGGCGTCGGGCCCGAGCGCCATGAAGGTGTTGAGAGTGGGGTGGTCCAGCTCCGGCCGCACGGTCGCGACGTCGACGACCCTGTCGTGGTACCGGACCCCGACGCGCGGGGCCGAGCCCTCGGTGACGAACACGCCGTACGGGAGGTGGTCGAGCCCGAACCCGTCACTCACGCGGAGCCTCCAGCAGGCCGAGCCCGACCAGCTCCTCGAGCGGCTCGGCGATGCTGCACGAGCCGAACGACGTGAACCAGCGCCGCGCGCCGTCGAGGTCGCTCTGCCGCGCCATCGCGACCAGGTCGTTGGCGTAGTGGTCGTCCAGCACCTGCGCGACCTCGTCGCGGCTGCCGCCGTCGAAGGCGACGCGGGTCGCCAGCAGGACGTTGAGGAAACCGAGGTGCTCGAAGCCGGTGTCGTGGTCGCGGTGCCGGACGGCGTGGTGGAGCCCGGCCGTGCACTTGTACCGCGTCTCGCGGTCGAGCGCGGCGTCGATCCAGGCCGCGACCGTCGCTGCCGCCGGGAACAGGTGCGCCTCGACGCCGCCGGTGCGGAACTTCAGGTGGTGCTCGGCCTCGGCCACCGCGTCCGCGGCTGCCAGCCAGTCGGGAGTGGGGTCGGACGGTGGCAGCTCGACGTACACCCGGGTGTCCGTCAGGTCACCGTCGGCGCGTGCCGCGTCGACGGCGGCGGTGATGCGTCGGACGTTGCCCGCCATGTCGTCCAGGTCGCGCACCGCCGCCTCGAGGCCCACGAGCCGATGCCCCTTCTTGGTGGCGAGAGACGCGACCCCCGCGACGACGCCTGCGCCGCCCGTCAGCACCACCGAGACCGGCACGTCGACGGGGACCTCGGGGAGCACGGTGTCGGTGACCACCAGTGGGCCGACGAGGTCGGCGTACCACTCGTCACGTCGACCCTGGTACGCCGCGACCGCATCGGCCAGCGGGGCGTCGCCGGGCGGGAAGATCGCGGCGTCGTCGACCAGCCCGGACCAGGCGGCGGGGACGGGACTCACGAGGTCAGCCAACCACAGCCGGCCGGTCCGGAGTCAGACGAGTGCGGCCCGCCCGCGCTTGCCGAGCTGGGCGGCGATGATCGCCCGCTGGATCTCGCTGGCACCCTCCCAGATGCGCTCCACGCGCAGCTCCCGGAAGAAGCGCTCGGCGACGTTCTCGCGCATGTAGCCGCGTCCGCCGAAGACCTGCACGGCCCGGTCGGCGATCCGGTTCGCCATCTCGCTGACGTAGAGCTTCACCATCGAGCACTGGGCGTGGGCGACCTTGAGGTCGGCGCCGGCATCGAGCGAGCGGCCGACCTCGTAGACCATCGAGCGCGCGGCGAACAGCTCGGTGAGGCTGTCGGCGAGCATTCCCTGAACCAGCTGCTTGTCGACGAGGTACTCGTCACCGATCCGTCGCTGCGCCGCGAACGCCTGCATCTCGTCGACCAGTCGCTCGGCCGCGCCGAGGCAACGGGCGCCGATCATCAGGCGCTCGTAGCGGAACCACTCGTAGACGAAGGACATCCCGTCGCCCTCACCGCCGATCAGGTTGGTCGCGGGGACCCGGACGTCCTCGAACGCCAGGATCGGGTGGTGGTGGGCGAAGGTGTGGGAGTACGCCGGGGTGCGGACCACCCGGATGCCCGGGGTGTCGTTGTCGACCACGAACATCGCCTGCTCGCCGGCGTGGTCGCCAGTCGTGAGCACGCCCTGGAAGAAGACGTGGTCGGACAGGTTGTACGACGTCACGTGCCACTTCTCGCCGTTGAGGACGTACTCGTCGCCGTCGCGTGCGGCGGTCGCCTTCAGGTCGGAGACGTCGGATCCGGCGTACTCCTCGGTGATCGCGTAGCAGCCCTCGCGCCGTCCCTCGATCGTCGGGAGCAGGTAGGTGTCGCGCTGGTGGTCGTTGGCGACCGCTGCCCACCATCCGGGAGGCGTGGTCAGGCACCACGCGAGCGCGTTGGTGACTCGGCCGCCCTGCTCCTGCACGAGCACCTGCTGCAGCGTCGAGCAGCCGCGGCCGCCGAGCTCGACCGGGATGTTGGTCGCCGTGAGGCCCAGCTCGACGGCGCGTGCCTCGATCCGGTGTCGGACATCCTCCGGCAGCTCGCCGCCGTGTTCCTCGGCGTACTGCTCGTGCGGGATCAGCTCGTCGGCGAACCCGCGGGCGCGCGCCTGGAGCTCGAGGTCCTCGGGGGTGAGTCCGTACACGGGCGCTGTCCTTCCGGGAGCAGGCGGCGTTGACTGACTGTTCAGTCTAGGTCAGGGTGGAGCATCATGACCACCGTGCCGACAACAGCAGACGTCGTGGTCGTGGGCGGGGGGACGATCGGCGCCTGGGCTGCGTGGTTCCTGCGGCGATCCGGGCTCGCCGACGTCGTGCTCCTCGAGCGGGACACCCTTGGTCAGGGCGCGAGCTCCCGCGCCGCGGGCATGGTCCGTGCGCAGGGCGGCACCGAGGCCGCGGTCCGGCTCGGCATGTTCAGCCGGGACTTCTATGCCGGCCAGCCGGACCTGCTCGGAATCGACTCCGGCTTCGTCGCGCAGGGCTACTTCATGCCGTGCTTCAGCGAGGCCGAGGTCACCTACGCGCACGACCGGATCGCGATGCAGCAGGCGATCGGGCTCGACGTCCGGTGGGTCGGGCCGGTCGAGACCGACGCGATGAACCCGGCGATGGCGCCCGGGCAGACGCTCGGGTCGTCGTACGCCGCCGACGACGGGTACATCGACCCACCGCGCAACGTCCTCGCCTACTCCGCGGCGGTTCTCGGGGCCGGTGTGCGCGTGTGCGAGAGGACCGCGTTCACCGGCCTGCTGGTGGAGGGAGGGCGCGTCGTCGGCGTTCGCACGTCGGCCGGCGACGTGGCCACCTCCCGCGTGGTGCTGACCGGCGGGCCGACCCTGGCTGCGGTCGGGTCGGCGGCGGGGGTGCGGATCCCGGCCTGGGGTGCGCGACATCAGGTGGTCGTGACCGAGGCGCATCCGGACTTCGCCGCGCAGCGGCTGCCGATGGTCTTCGACCTGATGTCGGGCATCTACTGGCGGCCCTGCGAGGGCGGCGTCCTGTGGGGGATGAGCAACCCCGAGGAGGAGCCGGGCGAGGCGACGGAGTTCGACACGGCGTACTTCGAGGTGATGCGTGCCCGGATGGCCACCCTCCTGCCGACGACCGGGAAGGTCGGGCTCCGCAAGACCTGGGCCGCCACCATCGACTACACCCCCGACCACCTGCCGATCCTCGGCCCGGCCCTCGGCGCCGACGGTCCGATCGAGGGCGCCTTCGTCGCCGCCGCTGGTGGCCACGGGATGATGTGGGGCCCCGGCGTCGCGAAGGCGATCGCCGATCTGGTCGTCTCCGGCACGACCGACGTCGTCGACGTCACCGACCTCGGGCTGGAACGCTTCGACGAGCACGGCCGGAGCCGCCTCGACCCCGACCCCATCGCCCTCCCCTTCCCCCACCCCGCTGACCCGCCGGAAGTGCACGCCCAGGAGCGCTGACCCGTCAGAAGTGCACGCCTGGGAGCGCTGACCCGTCCGAAGCGAACGCGCGACGAGCCCTCACCCGGCCGACGGTTCTCGGTGAAGACAACGCCGGCCAAGCGCTGCCAGGAGTGAGTTCCTGCCGAGTGAGAGTGGTACGCCGCACACTTCTGGCGGGTGGGCGTTGGTACGGCGCACACTTCTGGCGGGTCAGCGTTTGCGGGGCAGTACCAACGCGTCCACAACGTACGCCGCGGCTGGGCCGACCATGACCGGATTGAGGTCGACCCCGTCGAGGTGGTCGCCGAGCTCGACCGCGAGCTGTCCGAGCGACACCAGAGCGTCGGCGAGCGCGTCGGTGTCCGCCGGTGCCGAGCCGCGGTACCCGTCGAGAAGCGCCGACACCCGCAGGCGGGAGATCATCGCCAGCGAGGTCTCCCGGTCCAGTGGCGGCAGCGCGACTGCCCGGTCGGAGACCAGCTCGACCAGGACACCCCCGGCCGCGACCATCACCAAGGGCCCGAGCAGCGGGTCGCGGACGACACCGAGCGCGACCTCTACCCCGGAGGCGTGGCGCTGGACCACGACCTGCGGGCCGAGGCGCCCGGCCAGCTCGTCGTACGCCGCGGCCACCGCCGCCGAGTCGGCGAGCCCGATCCGGACGCCACCGGCCTCGGTCTTGTGGTGCACCTCGGCGGAGTCGCTCTTGAGCACCACCGGGTACCCCAGTCGCTCGGCCGCGGATACCGCCCCCGTCCCCGACCCGACGCTCCGGCCGGGCACGACCGGCAGGCCGTAGTCGGTCAGCAGCTCCGACCACTCGGGCGTCCCGAGCTCCCTGCCGGAACCGAGTCGCGACGCCCAGCGCGTCGCACGCTCGGCGTCGACGACCACCGCGGGCCGGGGCCGCGGCGGCTCGGCCATCAGGTGTCCCAGCGCGCGCAGCCCGGACGCCGTGCCCTCGAGCACGGGGATGCCCTGCGCCCGCAGCCGCGCGGCCACCACCGGGTCCAGCGACGCGGTGACGTTGGAGACGACGGCGACCGGCTTGTCGGTGCGTCGCAACAGGTTCTCGAGCACGACGGCGAAGTTCTCGTCGCCGTCGTACTCCTCGACCAGGTCGACCGCGAGCGCCACGGCGCCGGTGTCGGGATCGTCGGCCAGCGCGCTCAGGCACTCGGTGAACAGCTCGACGGTGTCGGTGCCTCGACCCCAGACGTCCAGCGGGTTCATCGGCTCCAGGCCGGGATCGAGCACCGCGGCCAGCCGCGAGACCGTCGGCTCCGACAGCGTCGCGAACCGCACGCCCAACCGCTCGGCCACGTCCGCCACCAGCACGCGCTCCGCTCCCGAGTCGTGCGCCGTCGCGATCCCGCGGCCGGTGCCGGGCAGGTGACGCCGTCCGATCGAGAACGTCTCGAGGCTGTCGGTGAGGTCGTCCAGGTCGCTGCAGCGGTGCACGCCGTACGCCGTGAACAGCGCCTCCCAGCCCGCGTCCGAGCCGGCGATCGCGCCCGAGTGTGCATCGACGAGGGCCTGGCCGCGTACCGACGTCCCGACCGTCAGTGCGCACACCGGGATGTCTCGCTGTGTGGCTTCGGCCAGCGCCGCCTCGAGCCGGGGTGCGTCGCGCATCGTCTCCAGCACCAGCCCGATCACCCCGGTCTCCGGGAGCGACAGCAGGTACTCCAGGTAGTCGGCCGTGGTGGTGACCAGCTCCTGCCCGGACGACACGGCCAGCGTGAAGCCGAGTGGGCGCCGGGTGCGGAGCAATGCCGAGAACACCGACCCGGAATGGGTGACCAGCCCGATCGGTCCGGCCGGCAGCGGATCGCGCTCGAGGTAGCCGATCGCCCGGACGCCGGTGGTCGTGTCGACGAAGCCCATGCACCCGCCACCCACCAGCGCCATGTCACCGGCCGCGGCGACCACGTCGTCCTTGACCCCGTGCGCCGGCCCGAACACCACCGCGCCCGCGTCACCGCGCTCCGAGGCGATCGCGAGGGTCGGCGCGAGCGCCTTGTCCGGTACGCCGAGCAGGACCAGGTCGACCGGCTCCGGGACGTCCGCCAACGACGGCACGCACGGTCGGCCGAACGCGGAGGTCCGGGTGGGATGCACCAGGTGGACGCGCTCGATCCCGGGGCTGCGCAACGCCTCGGTCGTCAGCCGCCAACCGAAGGAGTCAACCCGGTCGCCGGCCCCCACGACGGCCACGGACCGGGCCGCCAACGTCGTCCGAAGCCGGGCCTGGTCGGACGGGAGGGAGGTGCCCATGCTTCACCGTTCGTCGCGCGGTCCTGACTGACTGTTCAGTCTACGATCGTGCTAGCGTGCGGCACAAGGAGCTCGTGTTACAGACCGGGACCGGGGAGGTGGGATGGCCGCACGAGAGCATGGGGACGCGGTCGCCGACGTACGCCGTGACCAGATGCTGGCCGCCGCGTCCACCCTGATCGCGGAGCGTGGTTTCAACGACACCCGGATCGCGGACGTCGCCCAGCGGGTCGGAGCGAGCCCCGCGCTGGTCATCTACTACTTCGGCACGAAGGACAGCCTCCTCACCGAGGCCCTGCGCTGGTCCGAACGATCGTTCTACGCCGCCACCGAGGAGATGCTCCGGTCCACCGACGCGCTGCGCGACCGGCTGGAGACCCTCGTCGAGTGGACCCTGGTCGCCGACAAGCAGGAGGCGCTCACCGGTGACTGGGGCCTGTGGTTCGACCTGTGGGCCCAGGCGTTCCGCCACCCCGAGGTCAAGAAGGACCGCGCGGAGCTGGACGCGCAGTGGCGCGACCTGATCGCCCGGATCGCCCAGGAGGGCATCGACGCCGGCGAGATCGAGCCCCTCGACGTCGAGACCTTCGCGATCATGTGGGGCTCGCTGCTCGACGGCCTGGTCGTCCAGGTCGCCCTCGACGACCCTGTCGTCGACTCCAGGCGCGCGCGACAGGTGGCCCTCGACGTCGCCGCCAAGGAGCTCGGGCTGCGGTCCCGACCCCGCGTACGGAGCGCCAGGCGGTCCTGACCGACCGCCCGGACCACGTGGTCCCGGAGTGTCTGGCCACGGCATCGGCACCTGCCTATGGTCAGAGGTGGACACAGGACCACCTCAGCCGAGATGGCCTGCGTGACAGGAGGCCATGCCGTGTTCATCCAAGTCATCCACGGAACATGCACCCGCCAGGACGAGCTGCGAGCGGTGGGTGAGTCGTGGCGGGAAGAGCTCGGTGAGGGAGCGACCGGCTGGCTCGGCGGCACGTTCGGCTTCACCGAGGACGACGACTTCTTCGCGATCGTCCGGTTCGAGTCGCGCGAGGCGGCGATGGCCAACTCGCAGCGTCCCGAGCAGGGCGAGTGGGCGGCCCGCCTGGGCGAGCTGCTCGAGGGTGCGCCGGCGTTCTACGACTGCGACGACGTCTCGTCGTTCCTCGAGGGCGGCTCGGACGACGCCGGGTTCGTGCAGGTGATCCGCGGCCAGACGGACGACGCGACGCCGATCAAGGCGATGCTCGCCGACCCCGGCGACCTGAAGACGATGCGGCCCGAGATCATCGGGGGCACCTTCGCGTTGGCGTCGGACGGGACCTTCTTCGAGACGGTCTACTTCACCGACGAGGAGAGCGCCCGCAAGGGCGAGGGGATGGAGCCTCCGACCGAGGTCAGGGAGGCGCTGGAGGCGATGATGGCCGGCGCCAGCTTCTACGACCTGCACAAGCCCTGGTTCGAGTCCCCCTGACGGGGCCACACTCGGCCCATGAGCTTCGACGTCGCCGCCGATGCCTACCAGCGGTTCATGGGCCGTTACTCCCGGCCGCTCGCGGAGCAGTTCGTCGACCTCGTCGCCGTACGGCGTGGTGACCGGGTGCTCGACGTGGGCTGCGGTCCGGGAGTCCTGACCGCACCACTGGTGGAGCGATGCGGAGCCGAGAGCGTCGCGGCGGTCGACCCGTCGACCCCGTTCATCGCGGCCGTCCGTGACCGCTTCCCCGGCGTCGACGTGCACGAGGCCACCGCCGAGGCCCTGCCGTTCGACGACCACGTCTTCGACGCGGCCCTTGCGCAGCTCGTCGTGCACTTCATGAGCGATCCCGTCGCCGGGCTGCGCGAGATGAGGCGGGTGACGAAGCCGGGTGGAGTCGTGTCCGCCAGCGTCTGGGACTTCGCCGGGGGGACCGCGCCACTGTCGGTGTTCTGGCAGGCGGCCCAGGAGATCGACCCGGCCGCGCCCGGCGAGGCCGACCGGGCCGGGACGCGTGAGGGTGCGCTCGTCGAGATCGCCGATGCCGCCGGCCTGCGCGACGTGCGGTCGACGTCGCTGACGGTCCGCCTCCCGTTCACGTCGTACGACGAGTGGTGGGCGCCGTACCTCGACGGGGTCGGGCCCGTCGGCTCGTACGTCGCCTCGCTCGACCCCGAGCATCGGCGCCGGGTCGAGCAGCGCTGCCGTGAGCTGTTGCCCGAGCCGCCGTTCGAGCACGCGGCGATCGCCTGGGTCGTAGTGGCCGAGGCCGCTCGGGCCTAGGCGGGTCCGAGCAGCGTGTCCGCCAGGTGGTCGAAGTTGCCCACGAAGCGGTCGACGTCCTCGTCGGTGTGCTGCACCGACATCAGCCACTGCTCGACCTTGCCCCACGGGGGTAGGAAGGCGCCGCGGTTGTGCTGTACCAACCAGTGCGCATGGCCGTAGCGCCCGTCGAGACCGCGGAAGTCGCGAAAGTTGCGGATGCGGTCGGGCATGAAGGATACGCAGCCCTTCGCGCCCGCCGTCACCACCAGCCACGGTGCCGCGTGCCGGTCGATGACGGCCTGGAGACCGTCCTGCATCCGGACGCGCACGTGGTCAAGGTGTGCGTAGGCCTCGTCGGTCAGCACCTCGGTGAGCATCGCCCGCGCGGCGGCCATCGCCAGCGGGTTGCCGTTGAAGGTGCCCACCTGCTGGTAGTCCCCGCGAGCCACCAGCTCCATCACCTCTCCGCCACCGATCGCGGACGTCGACAGCCCGCCACCCATCGCCTTGGCCACGCAGACCAGGTCGGACGTGACGCCGAGCTTGCCGGAGGCACCGCCCGGACCGACCGTGAAGCCAGTCTTGACCTCGTCGAAGGTCAGCAGTGCGCCGTGGGCGTGCAGCAGGTCCTTGAGGGACGCGAGGTAGCCGTCGTCGGGGTAGATGATCCCCGCGTTCATCATGATCGGCTCGAGAATCATGCCGGCGATCTCGCCGGAGTAGCGCTCGAGCGCCGCCTGGACGGCGGGGAGGTTGTTGGCTGGCACGATGACGGTGCCGTCCATCGTGGCGCGCAGCAGCCCGGTGTTCTCCGGGATGCCGATCGGGGCGTCGGCGGGACCGAGGTCGCCGACGCTCTCCGGCTGGACCGAGACCATGACCGAGTCGTGGTGGCCGTGGTAGCCGCCCTCGAGCTTGAGGATCCGCTCGCGACCGGTGAACGCCCGCATCAGGTGGACGGCGTCCATGGTCGACTCGGTGCCGGAGTTGCCGAAGCGCCAGAGCGGCTGGTGGTAGCGCTGGGCAAGGTTGTCCGCCACGACGATGGAGTCCTCGGTCGGCTGGGCGAAGTGGGTGCCGAGGGCGACGCGGCGGCGTACCGCCTCGACGATCGCGGGGTGGTTGTGACCCGCGAGCGAGACGCCGTACCCGCCGTGGAAGTCGGAGTACTCGTTACCGTCGACGTCGTAGAGCTTGGAGCCGTTGCCGTGGCTCAGCCATACGGCGTGAGGCTCCGCCACCTGCCAGCTGGAGGTGGCGCCCCCGGCGAGCACGGTGGCGCGCTGCGACATCTCATGACTTCGATGCTGTCGCCTCAGGAAGTTCTCGGTCTCGTGCTCGATGATCGAGTCCAGGCGGGTGGACAACTCGGGTGCGATCTCGGTCGCGGTCATCAGGGCTCCTGCCCGTCGTCAGGTCATTGACTGATCGTTCAGTCTATGTGACCTTCTCCGAAGGCGGCAAGAAGCTTGAGACCTGTTCGTTACTCGACATTCACCCCAGTGACGGTGAGAATGACCTTGTTGGTTGAACGGTCAGTTAGGGGCAGGTTCCCGGGGCAGATCAGGTCGGCGTTGCTGTCGACCGTGAAGAGGTTGACATGAGCTTCGATCCGAACGACCCGGCACTACGTCGTCGGCGGCCACGGCCGCAGCTGGCCCGACGAGACGTCCTGCGAGGAGGAGTCTGGATCACCGTGGGGCTGGGAGCGGCGCCGTTGCTTGCCGCGTGCGGCGACAACGGATCCTCGGGGCAGGCGGCGAACGGCTCCGCTCCCTATCCCCTCGCTCGACCGGACAAGCCGGTCACCTTGGCGATCAAGGACAGCAACCCTCCGATCGACGACGGCCTCGACCCCGAGACCGGCGGCACCTTCCAGATCCTCAACTACTCGCAGTATATGGCGCCGGGAGTCATGAAGGCCTTCGGCCAGAAGCACAACGTCTCGGTCGAGGTCACGCCGTACAACAACTACGACGAGATGCTCGCCAAGATCCGGCAACCGGGCCAGTCGTTCGATCTGGTCTTTCCGGGCCCGAGCGTGCTCAGCAAGATGGTCTACGCAGACCTGCTGCAACCGATCAACCACGCATACGTCCCGCACCTCAAGAACGTCTGGCCCGAGTACCAGGACCCGTGGTACGACCGTGGTGCGCACTACACGGTCCCGTACACGATCTACGGCACGGGCGTGATGTATCGCGCCGACCGGGTGACCAGCGTTCCTGAGGTCGGCTACGACCTCTTGTGGGACAAGGCGTACTCAGGCAAGGTCTACCTGCTGGACGATCGGCAGGAAGCGATCGGAATGTCACTGCTCCGCAACAAGATCACCGGCGACATCAACACCTCGAACGCCGACGACGTCCAGAAGGCGACCGACAGCCTGATCGAGCTGATCGGCCTCGTGAACGTCAAGACCGACGTGAACGCGTACTCCGAGGTCCCCGAGGGCACGGCCACGATCCATCAGTGCTGGTCCGGCGACCCGATCGCCGGGCAGTACTACCTGCCGAAGGGCCAGACGCCCGAGGTTCTCGGGTACTGGCGCCCCGCGGCAGCCGACTACGTGGTCGGCAGCGACAACATCGCCATCCCGAAGTCCGCCTCCAAGCCGGTCCTGGCGCACATGATGATCAACGACCTGCTGGACAACAAGATCGGACTAGAGAACTTCGGCTGGAACGGATACCAACCGCCGCTGACCAAGCTATCCACGAAGTTCCTGACCGACGAGGGTTACATCCCCAAAAACCTCTCCAACTCCGTGGTGGAGCGCAGCGACTTCGCCCAGGGCCGCACCTTCTATGAGGTCAGCCCGAGCACCGAGGCGCTCTGGCAGACCGACTGGGCAAGGTTCAAGGCGGGTGCCTGACCACAAGTCCGGCCGCGACCGCGCGACGCGGCGGCTGTGGCCAGCACTGGCCCTGCCGGGCACGCTCTGGCTGATCGCGCTGTTCATCGTGCCGTTCTACGCGGTGATGGCAGTCGCCTTCAGCGGTCAGATCAACATCTTCAACGAGCCGATCCCCGCGTGGAATCCGCTCGACTGGGAATTCACGACCTTCAACGGCGTCATCGTTGACTCCTTCACGCCGTCGGGCGTGTACCACGAGGTGTGGGTCCGCACGGCCATCTACTCGTTCTGGGCCTTGGTCATCTGCATGGTCATCGGCTATCCGGTGGCCTACTACGCCGCGCGGCTGGCCGGAAAGCGGCGTGGGCTGGTCCTGGCGCTGATCCTGGCGCCGTGGTGGATCAACTACATCACCCGAATGCTCGCCTGGGTGAACCTGCTGCAGGACGACGGCTACGTGAACAAGTTCCTCGGCCTCTTCGGCATCCCGCCGTACTCGTGGCTGTCGGGCAGCTCGATCACGGTCGTGTGGGCCCTCGCCTACGGCTACCTGCCGTTCTTCATCATCCCGCTGTTCGCGTCGCTCGACCGCATCGACCAGCGCTTGCTCGAGGCTTCCCGAGATCTGGGCGTCGGCTCCGTCCGGACATTCCTCCACGTCACGCTGCCGCTGTCGCGGATGGGCCTCATCACAGCGCTGGTGATCACCGCCTTGCCGATGGCCGGCGACTACTACACCAACACGATCGTCTCCGGCTCGCCCCACACGAACATGGTCGGCAACCAGATCGAGCTGTTCCTGCTCGAAGGGCCGCAGAAGAACATCGGAGCCGCCTTGGTGCTGCTGCTGTCGCTCGTGCTCCTGTTCTTCATGCTCTACTACCTGATCCTCACCCAGCGAGCGAGCAAGGAGCTGACCCGATGACGGTTCTGGAGCGTCCGGCCGTCGCCGAGGTGTCGAAGCCGGTTCGCCGACGGGTTCCACCGTGGCGCAACCCGTGGCGGCGGCCGTACATCCTGGGTGCGATCACTTGGCTGTACATCGCCTGGTCACTGCTGCCCGTGCTCATCGCCATCCAGTTCTCGTTCAACGACGGCCGGTCCAGGAGCGTCTGGCAGGGCTTCTCGACGCAGTGGTACTGCTGCAACGAAGGCTCGGTCTTCGAGGACCCGAGCATGTTCCTCGCCTTGAAGAACAGCCTCATCCTCGGCATCGCGACAGTTCTGGTGGCGACACCACTCGGTGTCATGCTCGCGATGGGCCTGACCCGCTGGCGCAGTCGCACGAGTGCAGCTGCGAACGGGATTTCCCTGGTGCCCCTGGTGACGCCTGAGCTCGTCGTCGGATCGGCCCTCTACCTGGTGATGATCAACCTCTACCAGTTCGTGCCGCTCGGAAGGCCGGCCATGCTACTCGGCCACGTGACGTTCACGGTCTCCTACGTCCTGGTGATCGTGCGATCACGCCTGCTCAGCATCGGGGGCGAGTACGAGGAGGCCGCGCGCGATCTCGGAGCCAGCCCGATGCAGGCCATCCGTACCGTCCTGGTCCCGCTGCTCATGCCAGCGATCTTCGCATCCGCCATGATCGTCTTCGCGACGTCGTTGGACGACTTCGTGGTCAGCCAGTTCCTGTTCGGCAACGCCTCGAACGCGACCGTGCCGATCCTGCTGTACAACGCCGTCCGAGCCTCGCCGACGCCGGCGCTGAACGCGCTCGCCACGATCCTGCTCGTCGGTACGTTCCTCGCTCTGATTCTCACCGTGCTGGTGTTGAAGGCGCGGCGCCGCGGAACTGACGAGTCGGCCCTCGAGACCCTGGCCGACTGGGGCTGATCCCGGTCAGACCGTCTCGGCGTAAGCGAAACGCGCGGCCTCGGCCGACGTCGCGAGGATGCGCAGCGACTCGGCGGGCAAACACACGGTGACCGGCTGCCCCGCCGAGTACGTCTCGGTGGCCGCGTTGTTGGTCATCAGCGACTGGAGAACCGCACCGTGCGGCAGACGAACCATGACCTGCGTCGTCGACCCGAGGAACACGGTTCGGTCGACCATTCCAGGCATCCGGTTGGCGCCCGTGAGTCCAGCCGCTGCGAGCTCGACGCACTCGGGGCGGATCACCGCCCGTCCTTCACCGGCGGCATGGCCCGCCGGAGCCTGCGCCTCGAGGGTGAACTCGCCGTAGCGGATGGTGCGCATGAAGCCGCCGTCGGACAGACACTCGATGCCGAGAAGGTTCGCGACGCCGAGGAAGTCTGCGACGAACTCGGTCAGCGGCTCGTTGTACACCTCTTCGGGTGAGCCCAGCTGCATGATCCGGCCGCCGTCCATCACGACCAGCCGGTTCGACATCTCGAGGGCTTCCTCCTGATCGTGCGTCACGAACACGAACGTGATGCCTACCTCGCGCTGCAGGCCGGTCAGCTCAGCGCGCAGCGAGTGCCGAAGCTTCGCGTCGAGGGCACCGAGCGGCTCGTCGAGGAGCAGCACGGCCGGTTCGAGGACCAGCGCCCTGGCCAGCGCCACCCGCTGCTGTTGGCCGCCTGAGAGCTGGTGTGGGCGACGCTTGCTGTACCCGGAAAGCTGGACGAGGTCGAGCGCCTTGGCGACCCGAGCCGCCCGCTCTCGCTTGTCCAGGTCCTTGCGCCACCTCAGCCCGTAGGCCACGTTGCGCTCGACGTCAAGGTGCGGGAACAACGCGTAGCTCTGGAACACCGTGTTGACCGGTCGCTTGTGTGCGGGAGTCTGCGCGACGTCCACACCGTCGATGAGGATCTGTCCCTCGGTGGGCTGCTCGAAGCCGGCCAGCATGCGCAGCGTGGTGGTCTTGCCGCACCCCGAGGGGCCGAGCAGCGTGAAGAACTCGCCCGCACCGATGTCGATGTTGATCCCGTCGACGGCAGTGACCTCGCCGAAGTCTTTGCGGAGACCGACGATCGAGATGGACCCGCCGGGGTGCTGACTTGCTGGGTCGCCTCGGGCCATGCGCGGAAGTCTAGACAGCGAAGGGGGCAGACGGAACCACATGACTGACTATTCAGTTAGCGGTTCGCCATCTGGTCGGCGCCGCATCAATGCGGGTGCCGTAGACTGAACTGAATACCTGTTCAGTTGCCGGCTGTGTTCGTGCGCCCGGACACAGACATCGCCGAAGGAGGCGAGATGACGACGATCCCACCCGCACCCCTCGACCCCGCGCAGGTCGCGCTGGCCCTGGCACCGTTCGGCGAGAGCCGGTTGCTGCCCCGTGATGCGTACGTGTCGGACGAGGTCCTGGAGTGGGAACGTCGATATCTGTTCGACGGCTGGACGTGCGTCGGGCGCTCCACGGACATCCCGGCCACCGGGCTGCGGGCCGAGTCCGTGGGCGGCTACGGCGTACTCCTCACCCGCGACCAGGACGGCGTGCTCCGGGCCTTCGAGAACGCCTGTCGCCATCGCGGACACGAGCTGCTGCCCTGCGGTGGGTCGTCGGAGGCGCCGCGGGCGATCGTCTGCCCGTACCACGCCTGGTCCTACCGTCACGACGGCAGCCTGATCGGCGCGCCGAACTTCAAGAACATCGACGAGCACTATGAACGGTCCACGCTGAGCCTCGTGCCCGTGCGCGTGCACGAGTGGCACGGCTGGATGTTCGTCGACCGGACCGGCACGGCCAAGGACTTCACCGAGCACATCGGCGAGCTGGAGGACGTCGTCGCGCGCTACGACGCGGAGTCCTTGGTGACCGCGGAGTCGCACAGCTACGACGTGGAGGCCAACTGGAAGGTCATCGTCGAGAACTACCAGGAGTGCTACCACTGCTCGATGATCCACCCCGAGCTGTGCCGCATCTCTCCGCCGAACAGCGGCGACAACGTCCAGGAGCGCACCGGCAACTGGGTCGGCGGGTGGATGGACCTGCGCACCGGCATGGAGACGATGTCGCTCGACGGGCGCAGCGGCGGCCTGAAGATGGCACGGCTCGACGAGCACGAGCAGTCGCACGTGATGTACGCCGCCGTGCTGCCCAACCTGCTGATCTCGCTGCACCCCGACTACGTCATGACGCACCTGCTGGTGCCTCTGTCGCCGACCCGGACCCGGATCACCTGCTCCTGGGCGTTCCCTCCCGACGTCGTCGAGCAGGAGCGCTTCAGCCCGGCGTACGCCGTCGACTTCTGGGACCTCACCAACCGCCAGGACTGGGCCGCCTGCGAGGGCGTCCAGCGCGGCCTGGCCACGCCCCACTACGACGCCGGCCCCCTGGCCCCCGATGAGTCCGGCGTCTACCACTTCACCTCCACCATCGCGAAGGCCTACCAGGGCCGCCCGTAAGCGCTGACCCGCCGGAAGTGCACGCCTCACGACGCTGACCCGGCAGAAGTGCACAGCAACCTTCTGCCGGGTGGACGCGTTACACGGCGAACTTCTGACGGGTCAGCGCGAAACCATGTGCACTTCTGACGGGTCAGCGCTAACTGGTCCAGGCGCGCCAGAGGGCGGCGTACTCACCGTCCTGGGCGACCAGCTCGTGGTGGGAGCCGAGCTCCACGACCTCACCGTCGATGACGACCGCGATCCGGTCGGCGTCGTGGGCGGTGTGGAGGCGGTGGGCGATCGCGACCACGGTACGGCCGTCGAGCAGCACGCTCATCGAGCCCTCGAGCGTGCGCGCGGTGCGCGGGTCGATCAGGGATGTCGCCTCGTCGAGCACCAGCGTGTGGGGGTCGGCGATGATCAACCGCGCGAGCGCGATCTGCTGAGCCTGCGCCGGCGTCAGCGACTGGTTGCCGGAGCCGATCATCGTGTCGAGGCCCGTGGGCAGCCGCTCCACCCAGTCGCGTGAGCCCACGGCCGACAGGGCGTCCCACACCGCGTCGTCCGAGGAGTCCTCGCGGGCGAGCACGATGTTGTCGCGCACCGTGCCGACGAAGACGTGATGCTCCTGGGTGACTAGGGCGACCTCGGTCCGCAGCTGCTCCAGCGGCAGGGCGACCAGGTCGACGCCACCGACCTTCACCGACCCGGTGCGCGGGCCGTTGATCCCCGACAGGAGCCGGCCCAGCGTCGACTTCCCGGACCCGGACGGTCCGACGATCGCCAGCCGCTCACCCACCTCGAGGTCGAGCGAGACCCCGTGCAGTACGTCGTGCCCCTCGCGGTAGGCGAAGCGCAGGTCCTCACCCACCAGGTGCGGTCCGTCCGGCCTCTCCTCGCCGGCGACGCGATCCTCCGGCACCTCGGCGATGCCCAGGAGCCGGCTCGTCGACGCGACGCCGACCTGGAGCCGGTCCATCTCACCGACCAGCCGGTCGAGCGGCCCGCTCAGCGACTCGACGTACAGCAGCGCGGTCGTGATCTGTCCCAGCGAGACCCACCCCTGGTGGTACCCGTAGCCGCCCACCAGCACGGTGATCACGCGCGGGGTGTTGAACGCGACGTCGATGACCGTGAACAGCAGGTTCCGCAGCGTCATCGTGTAGCGCTCGGCCTGCGCGGACACGGCGATGTCGTCGTCGCCGGCCAGCACCCGCAGGTCCGTCAGCGCGAGCGCCTCGACGGTGCGCGCGCCCTCCACGGTCTCGGTCAGCGTGGTGTTGATCCGGGAGTACGTCGATCCCTCGGTGATGTACCCCTTGGGGGCGCGCTGGAGGTAGCGCCGTACTTGGAACGCCGACGACCCGATGAGCAGCAGGGACGGCACGGCGAGCAGCACCGAGTTGAGCATCATCGCCACGACCGACAGCACGACGGTCAGGCCCGAGATGATCGCCTGCGGCACCCCGAACTGCACGGAGCGGCTCATCGTGCCGACGTCGCGGGTCACGCGGGTGACCAGGTCGCCCGTCGACGCGCCCTCGACGCGGCCCAGCGGCAGCTTCAGGACCGTGGTCACGATGTACTCGCGTGCGGAGGACAGCAGGTCCTGCCCGAAGATCGTCGAGACGCTCTGGGCCAGGAAGGTGAGCACTGCTTGCGTGCAGACCACGACCACGATCACGATCGCGAGCGTGTTCAGACTGCTGAGCTGCGCGGCGTCGGAGCCGCCTGCGGCGGTGCGGTTGACGAGGTTGCCCAGCAGCCGGGGTACGACGAGCGCCGTGCCGGCGGCCAGTGCGTTGAGGGCGATCAGCCAGAAGGTGATGCCCTTGCGCTCGCGGAGCAAGCTGCGGAAGAACGCCAGCACGACGTGGTTGTCCGCCACCGGCCAGCCGCGGTCGGGGTTCCGCGACGCGGCGAACGTGTCACGGGCGCGCCTCTCGCGCAGGAGGTGCCGCCGGTGCAGCGCCGAGAGACGCTGGCGGCGGGACGTGCCGTCGGGCGGAGGCACCAGCTCCGCCGGGATCGCCGGCTCGCGCGCGGAGCGGTCGAGCCAGGTGTCGGCGGAGCTCGCCAACGGGTCAGACACCGCTGTGCTCATGGCTCGACACCTCCTCCACGGGCGCGTCCATCGCCCGCGCGACGACACGGCGGTACGCCGGGCTGTCGCGCAGCAGGTCCTCGTGGGTGCCCTCCTCGGTCACTCGGCCGCCCTCGAAGAGGACGACCCGGTCCGCGTGGTGCAGCCACAGCGGCGAGACGGTGCTGACCACGGTGGTCCGCGCTCGGCGTACGGCCGCCACGCGTGCGGCGATCCGCGCCTCGGTGTGGGCGTCCACGGCGGACGTGGGCTCGACGAGCACCAGGATCGGGGCGTCGGCGGCGAGCGCTCGCGCCAGGACCACCCGCTGGCGCTGGCCACCGGAGAGCCCGCGACCGCGCTCGTCGAGCACGCCCTGCCAGCCGCCCGGCAGGGCGTCGTAGACGTCCTCGGCGTTGGCCACGCGCACGGCCTCCTCGGCCTCGGCCCGGGTCAGCCGTCCATGCGGGTCGATCGCGTCCTGGAGCGTCCCGGCGAAGAGCTGGCTGCCGGTGTCGCTGACCAGGATCTTCCGGCGTACGTCGTCGAGCGCGGCCGCGCCGAGGTCGACGCCGCCGAGCTTGACGCCCCACTCACGGCTCGCCAGCTCCTCGTCCAGTGCCGCGAGGCGGGCGCGCTCGGCCAGCCGCTCCGCGCGGGCCCGTCGGGCCGCACGACCCTTGATGCCCTCCTCGAGCTCCTGGCTCACCGGCTCGGTGTCGGCGGGCAGGTAGCGGCCCAGTCGGTCGGCCAGCGCCGCGGTGTCCTCAGGGACGCCGCAGACCACGATCGTCAGCTCGCCGTGGTGGGCGACGAAGCCGGACAGCTCGTCGTACAGGTCGGCGCCGTCGGGCAGCGGTGTGCTCTCGGCGCGGTCCGGCCACGGCGGCTGGTGCTCGAAGATCGCGACCGCCTTGCGGGCCGAGACCATCGCCCGGGTGACCTTCTGGGCGAGCTCGAAGAAGGTCTGGATCGGGTAGATCATGAACAGCGCGTAGCCCAGGAAGCTGATCAGCTGGCCGATCAGGAGGTCGCCGGAGATCACCTCACGCGTGCCGAGCCAGACCAGCAGCACGATGAAGACCCCGGAGAACAGCACGCCGACGCCCTCGATCGCGGCCTGCCAGAGGCCGGCGGAGACACCGGCCCCCTTGGCCTGCTGCGACTGGTGGTCGTAGTTGCGGCCGAACGTCCGCTCGCCGCCGATCCCGCGCAGGATCCGCAGTCCCGCCACGATGTCGGTGGCCATCGAGGTCAGGTCGGAGTTGCGGACGCGTTCGAGCTGCTGGCGGCGGTGCAGCGGCCTGAGCAGCGGCATCGCGGCTCCGACGAGCACGGGCGCGGCCAGCAGCATCAGCACGCCGAGCTCCGGCGAGGTGCTGAGCACGATGAACGCCACCACGAGGTAGGCGACGAGCTGCGAGCCCGAGCGAGAGATGATCTCGGTCAGGGCGCCGAACTCGTCGGAGTCGGCCGAGGCGACGCTCAGCACCTCGCCCGTCGGTACCCGCCGAGGCAGGACGTGGCCCATCTGCACGACCTTGCGGGTCACCAGCTTCATGGTCCCGTAGAGACCGATCAGCCAGCTGCGCACGATGAGCGTGTGCATGACGATGCCGAAGAACGCGCCGATCAAGGTCACGAGCAGCAGCAGGCCGGCGTACTTCAGGGTGCCGCTCGTGGAGCCGGGCACGATGCCGTCGTCCACGGCCCTGCCGAACAGCCACGGCCCGAGCATCGCCGGCAGCTGCCACAGCACGCCGACCACGGTCGACGTCGCGATCACCGGCCACTGGAGCTTCAGGATCCACCGGAGGAACGCGGCCGGAGTGCGCGTGTCCGGCGCGGGTCCCGGCTTCCGTCCGGCCGCGCTGTAGAACGTCGTGATCTCCGGTGGGAAGTCGCGCATGGCACTGATGAGCCTACGGTCGCGAGGGTCGCAGCGGCGAACCGTTTTGGGTGTCCGGGAGCACGCTCCGGCATGGTTCTGCGTGTCCTCGGTCGACGTCCTAGTCTGGCGGTATGCCCTTCTACCGGAGCGTCGGATCCGTTCCCCCGAAACGCCATACGCAGCACCGCGACCCCGAGGGCAGGCTGTACTACGAGGAGCTGATGGGCGAGGAAGGCTTCTCCTCGGACTCCTCACTGCTCTACCACCGGGGCGTTCCGTCGGGCATCGTCGACTCGCAGGTCTGGGAGCTCCCTGACCAGAGCCGTACGCCGAACCACCCCCTCAAGCCGCGGCACCTGAAGCTGCACACCCTCTTCCCGGAACCCGGCGAGGGCGAGGGCGCCTGCCCCGTGGAGGGCCGGCGGATGGTGCTCGGCAACAACGACGTCCGCATCAGCTACGTCGTCAGCGGCACCGACCCGTCGTCGTACTACCGCAACGCGATCGGCGACGAGTGCGTGTACGTCGAGGCCGGCAGCGGCGTGGTCGAGACCGTGTTCGGGGTCGTCCCGTACCGCACCCAGGACTACGTGCTCATCCCGAGAGCGACCACCCACCGGTGGGTGCCCAGCGAGCCGAGCCGGCTCTACGCGATCGAGGCCAACTCCCACATCGCCCCGCCCAAGCGCTATCTGTCGCGATTCGGGCAGCTGCTGGAGCACGCGCCGTACTGCGAGCGTGACCTGCACGGCCCGGGGGAGACCATCCTCGTCGAGGGCCCGCGCGACATCGAGGTCCTCGTCAAGCATCGCGTCGGCGGCCAGGTCGTCGGCACCCGGATGACCTACGACACGCATCCGTTCGACGTGGTCGGCTGGGACGGCTGCCTCTACCCCTACACGTTCAACCTCGAGGACTACATGCCGATCACCGGCAAGATCCACCAGCCGCCGCCGGTGCACCAGGTCTTCGAGGGATGGAACTTCGTGATCTGCAACTTCCTGCCCCGCAAGGTCGACTACCACCCGCTGTCGATCCCGGTGCCCTACTACCACTCCAACGTGGACAGCGACGAGATCATGTTCTACGTCGGCGGTGACTACGAGGCGCGCAAGGGCTCGGGCATCGACCTCGGCTCGATCTCGGTGCACCCGGGCGGCTACGCCCACGGCCCCCAGCCGAGCGCGATCGAGGCGTCGCTGGGCGTCGAGACGTTCGACGAGACCGCGGTCATGATCGACACCTTCCAGCCGCTCGACCTCGGCGAGGCCGGCGTCGCGGCCGAGGACGCGTCGTACGCCTGGAGCTGGGCCGGCCGGCACTCCGGCGAGTCCGGCTCGGGTGAGGACGGCGGGCCCGCCGTCTTCTCCAACTCCTGATGGTCTGCGAATGATGGTCTGCGAAGACGTGAGCGATGACTGAGATCCTCGAGCCCCGCGAGGTGCCGCTGGGCGGCCTGCGTGCGATGAACGTACGTCGTACCCTGCCGCAGCGTCAGCGCTCGTTGATCGGTGCCTGGTGCTTCCTCGACCACTACGGGCCGGACCGCGTCGACGAGACCGGCGGGATGATGGTCGCTCCGCACCCCCACATCGGGCTCCAGACGGTCAGCTGGCTGTTCGGCGGGACGATCGAGCATCGCGACAGCGCCGGCACCCACGCCCTGGTGAAGCCGGGTGAGCTCAACCTGATGACCGCCGGCAGCGGCATCTCCCACTCCGAGGTGTCCACCGACGACACCACCCAGCTGCACGGCGTCCAGCTGTGGGTCGCCCTTCCCGCGGCGTACCGCGACACCGAGCCCAGCTTCGCTCACTACGCCCCACCCGTCGTGCACGGCCAAGGCTGGGACGCACAGGTGTTCCTCGGCTCGATGCTCGGCAGCGAGTCGCCGGTCGAGACCTACAGTCCGCTGCTCGCCGCGGAGATGATCCTGGACGGCGGCACGCGGCTGACGCCCGACCTCCAGTCGCACTTCGAGTACGGCGTACTGGTCGACTTCGGCCTGGTCCGGGTCAACGGCGAGGAGATCAAGCAGCACCAGCTGGCGTACGTCGCTCCCGGCGAGGGCCTCGACATCGAGGCCGCCGATCTCTCCCACGTCCTCGTCATCGGTGGGCGACCGCTCGGCGAGGAGATCGTGATGTGGTGGAACTTCGTCGGCCGCGACCACGACGAGGTCGTCCATGCCCGCGAGGACTGGATGGCCCAGATCCGCGACAACAACGGCACCATCCAGGACAGCTCGGAGATCTACGACGGCCGGTTCGGCATCGTCGAGGGAGACCACCTCCCGCCGATCCCGGCCCCCGCCCTCCCGAACGCGAAGCTCAAGCCGCGACGCTGACCTGGCAGAAGTGTGCGGCTGGGAGGCGCTGACCTGGCAGAAGTGTGCGGCTGGGAGGCGCTGACCCGGCAGAAGTGTGCGGCTGGGAGGCGCTGACCCCGATGTCGCACGGCGTGCTCTTCCGGCGGGTCGGCGCTAAATGGCGGGCGCATCTGACGGGTCGGCGTCCGTAGGGCGTGCACTTCCGGCGGGTCGGCGTCCCTAGGGCGTGAACTTCCGGCGGGTCGGCGTCCGTAGGGCGTGCACTTCCGGCGGGTCAGCGTGGTGTCGGTGGGGACTGCCAGGATCGGCGCATGGGACCGGTCATCGGCGAGGACGGACTCGCCCGCTGCCCCTGGGGTGACAGCGACGCCGTGATGCGCGCCTACCACGACGACGAGTGGGGTCGGCCGGTCGTCGGCGAGGCTGCGCACCTCGAGCGGCTCACCTTGGAGGCGTTCCAGTCGGGGCTCTCCTGGCGCACGATCCTGCTCAAGCGACCGGCGTTCCGGGTCGCGTTCCGCGACTTCGACGCCGACCGCATCGCGGCGTACGACGACACGGACGTCGAGCGCCTGATGAACGACGCCGGGATCGTCCGCAACGGCGCCAAGGTGAAGGCCGCGATCACCAACGCCCGGGCGACGGTCGGGCTGCGCGACCACGGTGGCCTGGTCAGCTTGATCGAGTCCCACCGACCGACATCATGGGCGCCTCCCGCGACCACCGCCGACATCGAGACACGGACACCCGAGTCGCTGGCGCTGTCGAAGTCCCTCAAGAAGGCCGGGTTCGCGTTCGTCGGGCCGACCACGATGCATGCGCTGATGGAGGCCATCGGCCTGGTCGACGACCACCTCGCTGGCTGCCATCGCAGCTCGGCCGCCTGACGTGGTCGGCTGACCTGTCCGGCTGACGTATCAGGACGCTCGTCACGGCACTCCTTGAGGATGCGTCGGGTCGACGGGGGTCCGGCGCCATCCCTGTGGGGCGTTCCAGCGCACCACATGACGGCCGCCGGCCCACACCGGCGGCCGTCGCATCTGTCGAGTCGGGGAGGGATAGCCTCCAGCGCATGGTCCGCGTCCACGCCTACGCCGACGACGCACTCGGGGACCACGACGCGGTCGGCCTCGCCGATGCGATCGCCCGGCGTCGCGCGTCAGTCACCGAGGTCGTCGATGCGGGGATCGCCCGGACCCGGCAGGTCGCGCCACGGCTCAACGCCCTCGCTGCGGAATGCTTCGACCGCGCGCGCACCGAGGTGACGGATCCACGGGGCGGGTTCTTCGCCGGGATCCCCACGTTCGTCAAGGACAACTCCGACCTGGCCGGACTGCCCACGATGCAGGGCACGGACGCCTTCGCCCCTGCTCCGGCCAAGCGCGACGGTGACTTCGCGCGGATGTTCCTGGCCACGGGAGTCATCCCACTCGGGAAGACCCAGCTCTCGGAGTACGGCTTCAACGCAACGGCCGAGCACCCACGTCTCGGCCCGGTCCGCTCGCCCTGGTCGACCGGCCACACCGCGGGCGCGTCGTCCGCGGGCTCGGCCGCACTGGTCGCCGCCGGCGCCGTCCCGCTGGCGCATGCCAACGACGGCGGCGGGTCGATCCGCATCCCGGCAGCGGTGAACGGTCTTGTCGGCCTGAAGCCGACCAGGGGCCGTCTTCCCCAGGACCGGATGCTGCGCCAGATGCCGGTCCGGCTGGTCGCCGATGGCGTGGTGACCCGCTCGGTGCGCGACAGCGCGGCGTTCCTGCGCGAGGCCGAGAAGGTCTACCGCGAGCTGCGGCTCGCCCCGGTCGGCGACGTGACCCGCGCGTCGCGGGCTCGCCGTACCGTCGCGGTCGTGACAGACGGGATCGACGTCCGGGCGACCCCGGAGGTCGAGGCGCTGACCATGGAGGCCGCAGCGCTGCTGGAGTCGCTCGGGCACCGCGTCGAGCGGATCGACCAGCCGCTCCCGGCATCGTTCAAGGACGACTTCCTCGTCTACTGGGGCATGCTCGCCTCGGCGATCATCACCTCGGGTCGCGTCGAGCACGGCAGGTCCTGGGACGCCTCACGTCTCGACGGGATGACCCACGGGCTCGACAAGCATTGCCGCCGCAACCTCCATCACCTCCCCGGCGCGATCGCCCGGCTGCGTCGCTGCGGCCGGCTCGCGGCCGAGCTGCACGCGACGTACGACGTCATCCTCACCCCGACCCTGGCCTGCGAGACCCCTCGGGTCGGCTGGCTCGACCCGATGCAGGACTACGAGACCCTGATGGACCGACTGCTCCGGTGGGTCGCCTACACGCCCTGGCAGAACGCGACGGGGGCACCCGCGATCTCGCTGCCCCTGGGCACCACCGCCGCCGGTCTGCCGCAGGGGATGATGCTTTCTGCCGACGTCGGCCACGACCGGTTGCTCCTCGAGCTCGCCTACGAGCTCGAGGAGGCCCGGCCGTGGCCGCTGCTGCGTGATGCCTGACCATCTGGGTACGGTCGAACGCATGCGTGCCGTCGCCTACTCCCAGCTCGGTGACTCCTCGGTCCTCGAGGTCGTCGAACGTGATCTGCCCACTCCCCACTGGGGCCAGGTCCGGGTCCGGCTCGCCGTGGCCGGGGTCAACCCCACCGACTGGAAGGCCCGGACCGGTACCACCGCCTCGTCGATGCCCTTCGACGAGATCGTCCCCGGGCAGGACGGCGCCGGGGTCGTGGACGAGGTCGGCAACGGGGTCTTCGACGTCAAGGTCGGCGACCGGGTGTGGGTCTTCCTCGCCCAGCACGACCGCCCGCTCGGCACCGCGACCGAGTACACGGTGGTCCCGGCCGACCGCGTCGTCGGCCTCGGCGACGCGTCGTACGACGTGGGCGCCAGCCTCGGCGTCCCGGCGATGACCGCTCATCGCGCCCTCACCATCCACGAGGACGGGCCGAGCCGACTCGCCCCGGGGGCGCTCGACGACCGCACCGTGCTGGTCACCGGCGGTGCGGGTGCGGTGGGCCACGCCGCGGTCCAGCTCGCGGTCTGGGCCGGCGCCACCGTGGTCACCACGGTCAGCGGTGACGAGAAGGCAGCCCTGGCCGCGGCCGCCGGAGCCCACCACGTCGTCAACTACCGCGCCGGTGATCCGGCCGCCGAGATCAAGGCGATCGCCCCCGACGGCGTCGACCTCGTCGTGGACGTCGCGGTCATCCAGAACACCGACCTGGTCGGGCGCGTCCTCAAGACTCGCGGCTCGGTCTCGAGCTACGCCAACACCGGCGGCACCGAGGTGACGTTGCCGGTGCGGACGTTCATGGGACTCAACGCCCGGCTCCAGTTCATCCTGATGTACACCCTGGGGGAGGAGGCTCTCCGTGCCGCTGCCGAGGACATCTCGAGCGCGGTTGCCGAGGGCGTCCTCGAGGTGGGCGAGGAGCACGGACTTCCGCTCTTGAGGTTCCCTCTGGAGGAGACCGCGGCGGCCCACGACGCGGTCGAGAACGGCGCTGTCGGAAAGGTTCTGATCGACGTCGCGGACCTCGACTGAGAGGTCCCGACACCCTCGAGTGGGAGGGGTCTCAGACGATTTCGGGATCGCCTCAGCCGCTGTGTATCCTTCTCGTCCGTCCGCCCCTTTAGCTCAGACGGCAGAGCGACTCCATGGTAAGGAGTAGGTCTACGGTTCGATTCCGTAAAGGGGCTCTGAGGTGGGGCACCCTGCTCCTCCTGGTGGGGTAGCTCAGGTGGTTAGAGCACACGGCTCATAATCGTGGTGTCGCGGGTTCGAATCCCGCCCCCACTACCGCGGTGGCCGGACGACGGTCCGGGCCCCGACCAGCAGTACGACAGAAGGCCCCACAACAAGAGGACAGACCGTGGCCAGCAAGACCAGCGATGTTCGCCCGAAGATCACGCTCGCCTGCACCGTGTGCAAGGAGCGCAACTACATCACCAAGAAGAACCGGCGCAACGACCCCGACCGCATGGAGCTGTCGAAGTTCTGCCCGCGCTGCCGCAAGCACACCCCGCACCGCGAGACGCGATAGGTCTCGTCGGTCGAGCTTGTCGAGACCACGAGTTCTCGCGAGCACCCACGCACCCGTCCGGGCTGACCGGGCGGGTGTCGTCATGTCTGGGTAGGTTCTGACCATGCCGATCGACCAGTCGCTCGCCGGCCGCACCTTCCCTCCGACCCAGGCGTACGACGTCACCGAGCAGGCCGTGCGCGACTTCGCCGCCGCCACCGGTACGCCGTACGCCGGCGGCGACCCGGCCCCGGCGACCTTCGCGATCGTGGTCGCCTTCGGCGCGATGCAGGGGCTGATGGTCGACCCCGAGGTCGGCATCGAGCTCCACCACGTCGTCCACGGCCAGCAGAAGTTCGTGCACGAGCGCCCGATCGTGGTCGGCGACCGGCTGACCGCGACGCTCAGTGTGAGTGGGCTCCGCCAGATCGCCGGCACCGACGTCATCTCCACCTCCAGCGCGATCACCGATGACGCGGGCGCGCTGGTCTGCACCGCCGAGGCGACCCTCGTGCACAAGGCGGGCGCCTGATGACCGAGCTCACTCCTGCGACGTACCCCGTCACCCGCGACGCGCTGGTCGCGTACGCCGCGGCCAGCGGCGACCCCAACCCGATCCACCAGGACCCCGAGGTGGCCCGCAGTGTCGGGCTGCCGGACGTGATCGCGCACGGCATGTTCACCCTCGCCCTGGCCGCGAGGTACGTCGACGAGCAGCTCGGCGAGCCGGGCCGGATCGCCGAGCTCGGCGCCAAGTTCACCAAGCCGGTCGTGGTCCCTGAGTCCGGCACCGAGGTCGTAATCGAAGGCACCTGGCGCGACGAGCGCACCCTCGCGCTGCGGGTCACCTGCGCCGGTGAGACCGTGCTCGGCAATCCGGTGGCGGTCCTGCGTGGCTGAGCGCCGGCAGCGGCTGGCCGACCACACCACGTTGCGGCTGGGCGGTCCGGCGAAGGGCTGGGCCCGTGCCACGACCGAGGATGCACTCATCGAGGCCGTGCGCCGGTGCGACGAGGTCGGCGAACCGGTCCTCGTGCTGGCCGGCGGCAGCAACCTGGTGGTGGCCGACGAGGGCTTTGACGGCACGGTCGTCGAGGTCGCCACGACCGGCGTGCGAGCCGACCACGAGGGCGACCACGCGACCTGCGGCGGCGTGGTCGTGACCGTCGCCGCCGGCGAGCCCTGGGACCCTTTCGTCGCCCGAGCGGTGGAGAGCCACTGGGCGGGGATCGAGGCGCTCTCCGGCATCCCGGGCTCGCTCGGCGCGACCCCGATCCAGAACGTCGGCGCCTACGGCCAGGAGATCTCCCAGACCCTGGCCTCGGTACGCGTTTGGGACCGGACGTTGAAAGGCATCCGTACCTTCGCCGCCGCGGACTGCCGCTTCGGGTACCGCACGAGCAGGTTCAAGGCCGACCCCGGCCGGCACGTCGTCCTCGAGGTCACCTTCCAGTTCCGCCAGGGCGAGCTCGGTGCGCCGGTGGGGTACGCCGAGCTGGCGCGAGGTCTCGGGGTGAAGCCCGGCGAGCGCGCGCCCATGGCCGAGGTACGTCGTGCGGTGCTGGAGCTGCGCCGCGGCAAGGGCATGGTCCTCGACCCGTCGGACCACGACACCTGGAGTGCCGGCTCGTTCTTCACCAACCCCGTCGTCGACTCCGATGTGCTGCCCGAGGGCGCACCGGCGTGGCCGCAGGGGGACGGCCTCAAGACCAGCGCCGCCTGGCTGATCGAGCAGGCCGGCTTCGGCAAGGGGTACGGCGACGGCTGGGCGCGACTCTCGACCAAGCACACGCTGGCGCTCACCAACCGCGGCAACGCCACCACGGCGGAGCTGCTGGCCTTGGCCCGCGAGGTCCGCGACGGGGTCGAGCAACGCTTCGGCATCCGGCTTGTCAACGAGCCGGTGCTGGTCGGCTGCGAGCTCTGAGGGAGGACCGTCCGATCCGGCGGAGCCGGAGCGGACGACGCAGCGAATGGGCGCGGCGCGCAAGCCGCGTATCAGCCGTTCAGGAACCCGTGCTGGGGGCCGGTCGGGGTCGGATCGTTGGACACGCTCGCCGCGAGGGCGACGAAGCCGATGATCGCGATGATCCCGAGCACCAGGAAGATCGAGCCGATGATCCCCATCACCTTGCCGCCCTGCGCCTTGTCGCGCCCGCCGTACCGGCCGGGGGTGGCGTCGATCTCGCGCACCGCCTTGGCGCCGACGACCCAGGCCACGGGTGACAGGACCAGCGTGAGTCCGCCGCAGAGGACGATGCCGACCAGGCCGACGATGCCGAGCACCAAGGAGGTGGTCGCGGACGGGTGGTCGGGGAGCGCGCCGCCCGCGTAGGCCGGCTGGAACGGCACGCCGTACGGGTTCTGCGGTGCGGCGTACTCGTTCGGCGCGGGGTAGGGGTTGGGCGGCGGTGCGTACTGCTCGCCCTGAGAGGCGCCGTACGGGTTCGGGCTCGGCGGGGCGCCGTAGGGACCCGGCGCGCCGTAGGGGTTCTGGGGTGGCGGTACGGCGCCGGGGCCCGGCGGCTGGTACGACGGGCCGGGCGGCGACGGCGCGGGGCCGGGCGACCCGGTGATCGGCTGGGTCTCGTCGCTGACGGGAGGGCTCGGCGGCTGCTCGCCGGAGCTCGTGGTCTCGGACGCCGGGTCGTCGGAGGACGGCTCCTTCGGGCGCCAGAGATCGTCGTCGCTCATGGCGTCATGGTGGCAGACATCGGGTCCGTCGTGAGCCAGGCGGCGACCTCGGCCAGCAGCGCCGCCTTGGTCTCGTAGGGCGCGCACGAGGCCCGGATCGACATCGCCGCCAGCTCCGCCAGCGTCTCGTCGTCGAGCTCGTGCGCGGCGCGCATGGTCGCGTACTGCGCGGCGAGGCGCGACCCGAAGAGCAGCGGGTCGTCGGCCCCGAGCGCGACGGTGGCCCCGGCGGCGAGCAGATCGGGCAGAGGCACCGACGTGAGGTCGGAGTACACGCCGAGCGCGACATTGGAGACCGGGCAGATCTCGAGCGCGATCCCGCGGTCGACGATCTCCTCGAGCAATGCTGGATCCTCGACGGAGCGGACGCCGTGGCCGATGCGCTGCGCGTGCAGCGCGTCGATGACGGTGCGTACCGAGGCCGGTCCGACCAGCTCGCCGCCGTGCGGATCGAGCAGCAGTCCGGCCCGTTCGGCGATCGCGAAGGCGGGGGCGAACTCCGCGGTGACGCCGCGACGCTCGTCGTTCGAGAGGCCGAAGCCGACGACGCCGCGACCGGCGTACTGGACAGCAAGGCGTGCCAGGGTGCGGGCGTCGAGCGGATGGCGGGTGCGGTTGGCGGCGATGACCACGGCGATCCCGAGGCCCGTCTCGGCCGACGTCCGGCGGACGGCGTCCAGCACCAGCTCGGTGAACGCGGTGATGCCGCCGAAGCGGGCGCCGTACCCGGACGGGTCGACCTGGATCTCCAGCCAGCGTCCGCCGTCGCGGACGTCGTCCTCGGCCGCCTCCCGCACCAGCCGGCGTACGTCGTCCTCGGTGCGCAGCACCGACCGGGCCACGTCGTAGAGCCGCTGGAACCGAAACCAGCCCTTCTCGTCGGCCGCCGAGAGCTGGGGCGGCCACTCGCTCACCAGCGACTCGGGCAGCTGGATGCCGTCGCGCGAGGCGAGCTCGAGCAGGGTCGGGTGGCGCATCGACCCCGTGAAATGGAGGTGGAGGTGTGCCTTCGGCAGTGTTCGGAGGTCGCGCGGCACCTCAGGCGAACAGCTTCTGCAGCCGCGTGATCCCCTCGACCAGGTCGTCGTCGCCCAGCGCGTACGAGAGCCGGAGGTAGCCCGGTGTCCCGAACGCCTCGCCCGGCACCACG
The DNA here is from genome assembly GCF_036493135.1 of Nocardioides sp. Classification (GTDB taxonomy): domain Bacteria; phylum Actinomycetota; class Actinomycetes; order Propionibacteriales; family Nocardioidaceae; genus Nocardioides. The sequence goes on from NZ_DASXQG010000071.1 coordinate 53,066, forward strand.
GCCACCTCGGCCTGCTCGAGGATGTACTCGGCGAGGTCGGCCGACGAGTTGATCACGTGGCCGTCGTACTCCCGGCCGAGCAGGCCCTTCACCGACGGGTAGGCATAGAACGCGCCCTCGGGCATCGGGCAGTAGATGCCCTCGATCTCGTTCAGCATCGACACGATCGTCTTCCGGCGGCGGTCGAACGCCGACTTCATCTCGGCCACGGCCGACAGGTCCCCGCTGACCGCCGCGAGGGCGGCGCGCTGGGAGACGTTGGCGACGTTGGACGTCGCGTGTGACTGGAGGTTGGCCGCGGCCCTGGCGAGGTCGGCAGGGGCGACCATCCAGCCGACCCGCCAGCCGGTCATCGCATAGGTCTTGGCGACGCCGTTGACGACGACGGTGCTGTCGGCGAGGAACGGGCAGAGCACGGGCATCGAGCCGGTCTCGACGCCGTCGTACACCAGGTGCTCGTAGATCTCGTCGGTGAGCACCCACAACCCGTGGTCCTCGACCCACTGACCGATCGCCCGGATCTCGTCGGCGGTGTAGACCGCGCCCGTCGGGTTGGACGGCGAGACGAAGAGCAGCACCTTGCTGCGGGCGGTGCGGGTCGCCTCGAGCTGCTCGACGGTGACCTTGTACCCCTGGGTCTCGTCGGCGAGCACCGGCACCGCGACGCCACCGGCGAGCTGGATCGCCTCGGGGTACGTCGTCCAGTACGGCGCCGGGACGATCACCTCGTCGCCCGGGTCGAGCATGGTCGCGAACGCCTCGTAGATCGCCTGCTTCCCGCCGTTGGTCACCACCACCTGCACGGGCTGCACCTCGAGACCGCTGTCACGCCTCGTCTTGTCGGCGATGGCCTGCTTGAGCTCGGGCAGGCCGCCGGCCGGGGTGTAGCGGTGGTTCCTCGGGTCGCGGCAGGCGTCGACCGCGGCCTCCACGACGTACGACGGAGTCGGGAAGTCGGGCTCACCCGCACCGAAGCCGATGACCGGCCGGCCCTCGGCCTTCAGCGCCTTGGCCTTGGCATCCACCTTGAGCGTGGCCGACTCGGCGATGGCGCCGATGCGTCCGGAGACGCGGCGCTCACGAGGGGTGCTGGCGGCGGGTCGGGCCTCGGTCATGAGGCCATCGTAGGGGCGCTCGCGAGTTCGACTCGCTTCCGGCCGCCGGGTAGAGTTCACGACGGTGGTTCTCCCCAAGGCTTTGTCATGCCCACGGTCCCAGGGCGGTGGGTCCTGGAGATCCCCGCGGATCAACAGATCCACAGAGGGCACTAGCTCAACTGGCAGAGCATCGGTCTCCAAAACCGAAGGTTGGGGGTTCAAGTCCCTCGTGCCCTGCGAGCAACGGACACACCAGAAGTGGTCGGCCAACCGGGCCGGCCGCCCGAGACCAGGAAGAGGTGGACCACGTGGCGGGAGGCAACGCCGTCCGGTCGCGTGACCGGCGCACCGAGCGCACCGGCCCCGTCCTGTTCTACCGACAGGTCGTCGCCGAGCTGCGGAAGGTCGTCTGGCCGACTCAGCAGCAGCTGGTCACGTACTTCTTCGTGGTCATGGTGTTCGTCGCGTTCATGATGGCGCTGATCGCCGGGCTCGACCTGGCCTTCGGCAAGTTGACGTTCTGGCTGTTCAGCGGCCATTCCTCGAGCTGAGGTTGGGAGCAGGAAACGTGTCGCAGCACGACATCGAGCAGGACGGCGCCGTAGAGGCGGTCCCCGCGCAAGCAGATGCGGAGACCCCCGAGGCGTCGGCTGACCCGACCCCGGACGAGGGGGCCGAGGTGAACGCCGAGGCCGAGGCGAACGCGCCGGTGGCCGAGGAGTCCGTCGCGGTAGCGGAGGCGGAGGAGCCGACCCCGGCCGACCCGGTAGCCGAGACCGAGGTGGTCGACGAGGCCGTGGGCGAGCTCCCCGAGGAGCCGGCCGAGCCCACCGAGGAGCCCGCGGCCGAGGCTGCCGAGGCCGACACGGACGAGGCGCTCGCGGAGGACGCCGGAGACACCGGCGAGACCGCGGCGGAGGACGACCCGCTCGAGGAGTTCCGACGCGAGCTGTGGGCCAAGCCCGGGGAGTGGTACGTCGTCCATACCTACTACGGCATGGAGAACCGCGTCCGGCAGAACCTCGAGAACCGCATCGTCTCCCTGAACATGGAGGACTACATCCACGAGATCGTGGTCCCCACCGAAGAGGTCGCCGAGATCAAGAACGGTCAGCGCAAGATGGTCAAGCGCACCGTTCTCCCCGGCTACGTGCTGGTCCGGATGGACCTCACCGACGAGTCCTGGGCGACGGTCCGCCACACGCCGTCGGTCACCGGGTTCGTCGGCCAGGCCCACCAGCCCGTGCCGCTGAGCATGAGCGAGGTCGAGAACATGCTTGCTCCGACCATGGTCGCCCCGGCAGAGACGCCCGCCGGCGCCGCTGCATCCGGTGGCGGCACCGCGACCGCCACCAAGAAGCAGGTCGAGGTCGCCGACTTCGGCGAGGGAGACTCGGTGATGGTGGTCGACGGTCCGTTCGCCACGCTGCACGCGACGATCACCGAGATCAACGCCGAGGCCCAGCGGGTCAAGGCGCTGGTCGAGATCTTCGGCCGGGAGACCCCGGTCGAGCTGAGCTTCAGCCAGGTACAGAAGGTCTGAGCTCGCAGCAGCACCCGGTAACAACAAGGTGGCAGGGCCGGTCCGGCTCGCGATGACCACGACGTACAACCACGAAGGACACAGACAAGCAATGCCTCCGAAGAAGAAGATCGCCGCGCTGGTCAAGGTGCAGCTCCAGGCGGGTGCCGCGACGCCGGCACCGCCGGTCGGCACCGCACTCGGCCCCCACGGCGTGAACATCATGGACTTCTGCAAGGCGTACAACGCCCAGACCGAGTCCTTGCGCGGCAACGTGATCCCGGTCGAGATCACCATCTACGAGGACCGGTCGTTCACCTTCATCACCAAGACGCCGCCTGCCGCCGAGCTGATCAAGAAGGCCGCCGGCCTGCAGAAGGGCTCCGGCGTCCCGCACAAGGAGAAGGTCGGTCGGCTGACCAAGGACCAGGTCCGCGAGATCGCGCAGACCAAGATGCCCGACCTCAACGCCAACGACGTCGAGGCCGCGATGAAGATCGTGGAGGGCACCGCCCGCTCGATGGGCGTCACCACCGAGTGATCGCCGCTGGTTGAGGAGATCGCTCTGCGACCGTCTCGACACCAAGGCGCCATCCACACCACACCCGTGGCAGGGCCGCGCTGGCCCGATGACCACATCTTCCGAAAGTAGGAACACCATGCAGCGCAGCAAGACCTACCGCGCGGCGGCCGAGTCGTTCGACGTGGACGAGCTGTACTCGCCGTACGCCGCGATCAAGATCGCCAAGGACACCAGCAAGAAGAAGTTCGACGAGACCGTCGACGTCGTCATGCGCCTCGGTGTCGACCCACGCAAGGCCGACCAGATGGTGCGCGGCACCGTCAACCTGCCCCACGGCACCGGCAAGACCGCCCGCGTGCTCGTCTTCGCGAACGCCGAGAAGGCCGAGGCCGCCCGTGAGGCCGGCGCGGACGTCGTCGGCGGCGACGAGCTGATCGACAAGGTCAACGGAGGCTGGCTCGACTTCGACGCCGTCGTCGCGACCCCCGACATGATGGGCAAGGTCGGCCGCCTCGGCCGCGTCCTCGGTCCACGTGGTCTGATGCCCAACCCGAAGACCGGCACCGTGACCCCCGACGTCGCCAAGGCCGTCTCGGACATCAAGGGCGGCAAGATCGAGTTCCGGGTCGACCGTCATGCCAACCTGCACTTCATCATCGGCAAGGCGTCGTTCTCCGAGACCCAGCTCGCGGAGAACTACGCCGCCGCGCTCGACGAGGTGCTGCGGCTGAAGCCGAGCAGCTCCAAGGGTCGCTACCTGCGCAAGGTGACGGTCTCGACGACCATGGGTCCGGGTGTCCAGGTCGACCCGAACCGCACCCGCAACGTCTCGGCTCCCGACGAGAGCTGAGCCGCTGATCGACGTAGAAGGCCCGGCCACCTGAGGGTGGCCGGGCCTTCTGCTGTCCGTGGGTGTCGCGACTACTCGACGTACACGCGCTCGTCGACGAGCTTCTCGGTGACGACGTTGCCGTTCGGGTCGAAGCGACCCTGGTCGAAGCGCTTCTTGAACTCGATCTCCGCGCCGCCGCTGCCGGAGCGGTTCTTCTCGACGGTGATGACCGACCAGTCCTTGAAGTTCTCGGCGTTCGCGCCGCCGTACATCAGGTGGTGGCGGGCGACGAGGTCGGACTTGGTGCCGAGGATCAGCACGACGTCGGGCTCGTAGGACAGGGCCGTCGATCCGCGCATGTGGCGTGTACGCATCCGGGCACCGGGCTCGAGTCCCTCGTGGTCCATCGCCGCAACGGCGAAGACCGGGGCGTCGAACTCGATCGCGACGTCCTTGAGCTGCTCGGTGATGCGGGTGATCCGCTCCTCCTCGCCCAGCTCGCTGAGCGGCATGGCGACCTTCTGGAGGTAGTCGACGACGATCAGGGGGGATTCACCGGTGTTCCCCATGACCTTCTTGATCGTGTCGTTGATCTCCGTGATGTCGGTGTGCGTCGCCGTCGAGCGGTGCACGACCATGCGGTCGGCGAACTCGCTGACGTTGACCAGCGCTTGGGTGCCGATGCCGTTGGGCGTGTTGGCCATCCGCTCCAGGAGGCCTCCGGTCCCGCCCGAGGTGCCCTCGAAGATGGCTCGGACCTCGCTGAGGCTGGGGGCCTCGTAGGGGTCGATCTCGCCGCCCTCCATCGCCACAAGGCGCTGGGTCAGCGCGTCGGCCTCGAGCTCATAGGAGAAGAACACCGCGGAGCGGCCCGTCTTCACCGCCGCTCGGGCCGCCTGTAGGGCGAACATCGTCTTGCCCTGGCCCTGAGGTCCGGCGATCAGGTTGAGGGTGCCGGAGCGGAACCCGCCGCCGATCGCGTCGTCGAGAAGGGGGAATCCTGTCGGCCAGAGGCGAACGCCGCCCTCGGGGCTGCGAAGCCGGCTGTCGGCGCGCTCGAGGACGGCCGACAGCGAGGTCAACTTGTAGTCCATGGTGATGATGGAAGCATGGATCGACCTGGCATCGGTCGAGATCCGCGAAATGTGAACGCCCCGGACCAGACCACTCCACCCGATCGGTTCATTCGCTCGTGAATGGCGTCATGGGTGGTGCGGATCTCCGTCTTGATGGGAAGGACCGTAGCAGCCGGCCCGTCGGGTCGACGGCGTTGTTCGGTTGAATTTACGTCGAGCGCTCGCACCGCGCGGAGCGCCGGGCGAGATCGAGGGGACTCAGCCTCGTCATTTGCTCCCTGAGCGATCTGCCGCCGGCAAGGCGACCGATGTGTCCGATTTGGCCGCGCCGCCGGGTACGCCGTACGCTCACTTCTCGTAACCAGAGACCGCTGGTCGTCGTGACTGTCTGTGCAGGCACGACCGAAGGTTCCGCGTAGCGGACGACCCGCGCAGGAGACAGAGCGGCATCACCGGCCCGGGTCCGTCCGGGCGGCGATGCGATCCACGCCCTGGGCCTGCGCCCGGGGCGTTCGTCGTACCGGGGGACGTTCACGCCAGTGTCTCGCCCACCGGAAGGAGACCCATGGCGCGGGCAGAGAAGCAGGCCGCCGTCGCGGAGATCGTCGAGTCGTTCAACGATGCCGCCGGCGCTGTGCTGACCGAGTACCGCGGTCTCACCGTGAAGCAGCTGCAGGAACTGCGGCGCTCCCTCGGCGAGAACGCCAACTACGCCGTGGTCAAGAACACGCTGGCCAAGCTCGCCGCGAAGGATGCGGGGATCGACGGCTTCGACGACCTCCTGACCGGTCCGACCGCGATCGCCTTCATCAAGGGCGACGTCGTCGAGGCCGCCAAGGGTCTGCGTGACTTTGCCAAGGCCAACCCCACCCTGGTCATCAAGGGTGGCGTCCTGGACGGCAAGCCCCTCGGCGCCAAGGAGATCGCCAAGCTGGCCGACCTCGAGTCGCGTGAGGTGCTCCTGGGCAAGCTGGCCGGCGCGATGCTCGCCTCACTCAGCCAGGCCGTCTACCTGCTCAACGCCCCGATCGCCCAGGCCGCCCGGCTCGCCGGTGCGCTCCAGGCGAAGGCCGAGCAGGACCCCTCGATCCTCGCAGGTGGTGCGGGTACCCCGGCGGCCGAGGCTGTCGCGGAACCGGCCGATGACGCCAGCGTGGCCCCCGCGGACGAGACCGCGGAGACCGCTGCCGAGGACACCACGGCCGAGGAGGCCGGGGACGCTCCCGCTGCCGACGAGTCGGACAGTGCGGACGCCGCCGCCGCCACCACCGAGACCGAGTCCTCCGAGGCCTGAGCAGGCCCCGGAACACCACCTGGAAACCCCGGTCCGTACGCAACCGCGACCCGGACCACAGACTGGAAGGAAACGCCACCATGGCGAAGCTCAACACCGACGAGCTGCTCGACGCGTTCAAGGAGATGACGCTCATCGAGCTCAGCGAGTTCGTCAAGCAGTTCGAGGAGACCTTCGGCGTCACCGCGGCCGCTCCGGTCGCCGTGGCCGCTGCGGCCCCGACCGGCGCTGCCGGCGGCGACGCCGCGGAGAGCGCCGAGCAGGACGAGTTCGACGTCGTCCTGGAGTCGGCCGGCGACAAGAAGATCAACGTGATCAAGGAGGTGCGCGCCCTGACCTCCCTCGGCCTGAAGGAGGCCAAGGACCTGGTCGAGGCCGCCCCGAAGCCGGTTCTCGAGCACGTCACCAAGGACGCCGCCGAGAAGGCCAAGGAGGCCCTCGAGGGCGCCGGCGCCACCGTCACGCTCAAGTGACGACTGCCTGATCGCACGGCTGCAGGGCGGGTGCTCCCACACGGGAGCGCCCGCCCTTCGTCATGACGGCGCAGACTCGATCCTGAGGTGGCTCGTCGTCCTCCCGGCGCGCCATGATGCGGTGCTCTGGCGCTCGGAGAGGGTGCATGGATTGGTCACAAACCGCAGAGATTCCACGCCCCAGCGTGGGGTTCTTGACCATTCGATCGATCCAAGAACACGGCCGGTCCTGCGCGGGCCGGCACCCGTTCTGCGGCCGCCGACTTTCGGATCGACTGGGAGTGAGCCCTGGAGGACGGCCGCTGTCGCGGTCCGGGTTCGGGCGGAGCGGCGGGGCGCGGGCACGCGGAGAACTGAGGGCACGTCGCAGCTGACTGGTGCGTAACTTCTGTGCCCTGCGCGCGTTGACCCCAGGTAGCACGGCCGCGAGCCCCGCGTGGCCGGCGACTCCTGGGAGGGCAGCAGACCCATGGGCGTGGAGATCCAGATCGAGGGTCTGACCAAGTCCTTCGGCAAGCAGCTGATCTGGGGGGACGTCACTCTGACGGTCCCTGCCGGAGAGATCTGCGTGATGCTCGGACCCTCGGGCACCGGCAAGTCCGTGTTGCTGAAGACGCTGATCGGACTGCTCAAGCCCGACCGCGGCAGCGTGGTCATCGAGGGCGTCGACATCACCACCTGCCCCGAGCGACAGCTCTACGAGATCCGCAAGCTGTTCGGCGTGCTGTTCCAGGACGGCGCGATGTTCGGCTCGATGAACCTCTACGACAACGTCGCGTTCCCCCTCCGCGAACACACCCGGAAGTCCGAGTCCGCGATCCGCGACATCGTGATGGAGAAGATGGACCTGGTCGGCCTCCTCGGAGCGGAGGACAAGCTGCCCGGCGAGATCTCCGGAGGCATGCGCAAGCGTGCCGGGCTGGCCCGGGCGCTGGTGCTCGAGCCCGAGATCGTGCTCTTCGACGAGCCCGACTCCGGTCTCGACCCGGTCCGTACGTCGTTCCTCAACCAGCTGATCATCGACCTGAACGCCCAGATCGACGCGACGTTCCTGATCGTCACCCACGACGTCAACACCGCCCGGACCGTGCCCGACAACATCGGCCTGCTGTACCACCGTCACCTCGCGATGTTCGGCCCGCGCGAGATGTTGCTTTCCTCGGAGGAGCCGGTCGTGCGGCAGTTCCTGAACGCCCAGACCATCGGGCCGATCGGCATGTCGGAGGAGAAGGACGCCGACGAGCTCGAGGCGGAGAAGGGCCAGGAGCTGCCACCGCTGCCGCCGATCCCGCTCCAGCAGGAACCCTCCAACGGCATCCCGCGTCGCAGCCAGCGGCCGCCCGGTGACTGGTGCCGCGAGAACGGCGTCACGCCTCCGCCCGGCTCCTTCCACGAGAGCATGACGATGAGCTCGGGTGGGTGAGCCGTCGTGTCCAACCTGACCGCCTCACGCGTCCTCGCGCCCATCGGGACCGCCGGCAAGCTGTTCGCCTTCGGGCTCGACGTCGGGCGCGGGGTGTTCCGCCGCCCGTTCCAGTTCCGTGAGTTCATCCAGCAGGCGTGGTTCATCGCCTCGGTGACGATCATCCCGACGGCTCTGGTCGCCATCCCGTTCGGCGCGGTGATCGCGCTCCAGGTGGGCGGCCTGATCAAGCAGTTCGGCGCGCAGTCGTTCACCGGATCGGCGTCCGTGCTGGCGGTCGTCCGTGAGGCGGGTCCGATCGCGACCTCGCTCCTGATCGCCGGTGCGGCCGGCTCGGCGATCGCCGCCGACCTCGGCGCCCGCAAGATCCGCGAGGAGCTCGACGCGATGATGGTGCTGGGCATCGACCCCATCCAGCGCCTGGTCGTCCCGCGCGTGCTCGCCTGCATGCTGGTCGCGGTCTTCCTGAACGGACTCGTCAGCGTCGTAGGCGTCGCCGGCGGCTATGTCTTCAATGTCGTCCTGCAAGGAGGTACCCCCGGCGCCTACATCGCCAGCTTCACCGCACTGGCGCAGCTCCCCGACCTCTACCAGGGCATGGCCAAGGCGCTGGTGTTCGGCCTGATCGCGGCGATCGTCGCGTCGTACAAGGGCATGAACGCCGGTGGTGGGCCGAAGGGCGTCGGCGACGCGGTCAACGAGTCCGTCGTCGTCTCCTTCATGCTGCTGTTCGTCGTCAACTTCGTGATGAGCGCGATCTACTTCCAGCTCGTCCCACCGAAGACGGGCTGAGGCCGACCGTGGCGAACATCAAGGCGGTCTACGAGAAGCCCCTGCGCACCCTGGACGACCTGGGCGCCGAGCTGGCGTTCTTCCTGCGTGCCCTCGCGTGGACGCCGAAGACGGTGGTCCGCTACAAGAAGGAGATCCTGCGGATCCTGGCCGAGGTCACGCTCGGCTCGGGCGCGCTGGCCGTCATCGGCGGCACCGTCGGCGTGATCACCGCGATGTGCTTCTTCACCGGCACCGAGGTCGGCCTGCAGGGCTACGCCGCGCTCAACCAGATCGGCACGGCGGCCTTCTCCGGGTTCGTCTCGGCGTACTTCAACACCCGCGAGATCGCGCCGTTGGTGGCCGGCATCGCGTTGGCAGCAACGGTCGGCTGCGGGTTCACCGCCCAGCTCGGCGCGATGCGAATCTCCGAGGAGATCGACGCCCTCGAGGTGATGGCCGTGCCCTCGTTGCCGTTCCTGGTGAGCACCCGCATCGTCGGCGGTCTGATCGCGATCATCCCGTTGTACGTCGTCGGGCTCGTGTCGTCGTACTACGCGACCCGACTGACGGTGACCCAGTTCTTCGGGCAGAGCACCGGCACCTACGACTACTACTTCCACACCTTCCTGCCACCCCAAGACGTCTTCTGGTCGTTCGGCAAGGTGCTGGTCTTCGCGGTGACGGTGATCCTGATCCACTGCTACTACGGCTACAACGCCTCGGGCGGACCGGCCGGCGTGGGTGTCGCCGTGGGCAAGGCGGTCCGTACCAGCATCGTCGCGATCAACGTGATCGACCTCTTCTTGTCGATGGCGATCTGGGGCGCGACCACGACCGTGAGGCTGGCGGGCTGATGGGCGCGGCGCTGAAGTACAAGGCCCTCGGCATCCTGTTCCTCTGCCTCCTGCTGGCGGGGATCTGGTTCACCTACGGCGTCTTCACCCAGAAGTTCACGCACTTCGACGAGGTCACCCTCGACGCCCCGACCATAGGGCTGCAGATGCCCGAGCGGGCGGACGTGAAGATCCGTGGCGTCATCGTCGGCGAGGTGCTCGGCTTCAGCGCGACCGACCAGGGCGCGACGGTGCGCCTCGGCATCTTCCCCAGCCAGCTGCACACGATCCCGAGCAACGTGACCGGCGCGATCGTCCCGAAGACGCTGTTCGGCGAGAAGTACGTGTCGCTCGTCGTACCCGGCGACCAGCCGGCACCGACCTCCCTCAAGCCGGCCGCGGTCATCCCGCGCACCGAGGTGCCGGTCGAGGTGCAGAAGGTGCTGGCCGACCTGTACCCGCTTCTGCGGACCGTCCAGCCGGCCGACATCAACCTCACCCTCAACGCCATCTCGACCGCCCTCGAGGGCCGCGGCCAGGCGCTCGGGCGCGACGTCGTGACCGTCGACCGCTACCTCAAGCGGGTCAACCCGCAGCTCCCGCAGATCGTCGCCGACCTCCGGCTCACCACCAACGTCTCCAACACCTACGCCGACGTGATGCCGGAGGTCGCGCAGATCCTGCGCAACACCATCCAGACCACCAGCACCCTCGAGGACCGGCACCAGCAGCTCCAGGCGCTGTTCACCGATGTCTCGGCGTTCTCCGACACGGCCCACGACTTCCTGAGGCAGAACGGCGACAACATCATCCGGCTCGGGCAGGTCAGCGAGCCCCAGGCGCAGATGCTCGCGCGCTACGCCCCGGAGTACCCCTGCCTGCTCGGCGGTCTGGTCAGGGCCGGCCAGCGCGAGGCCCAGGCATTCCGCGGCTTCACGCTGCACATCGTTCTGGAGACGCTGCCCCACCAGCCGCGTGGCTACACCCCCGCCGACAACCCGGTGTTCGCCGACAACCGCGGGCCGAACTGTCTGCACCTGCCCAACCCGCCGTGGAACCAGTCCAACCCGGTGCGCCACCAGCCGAACTTCAAGGACGGCATCAACAGCCCGACCGGCAAGGGCACCGACCGGGTCGCGCCCTCCTACGGCAGGGCTTTCACCCGCGGCACCGGGTACGCCGGCAGCCCGGCCGAGACGGGTCTGCTGAAGAGCCTGCTCGGCCCGTCGCTGGGCGAGTCGCCGCAGGACGTGCCCGACCTCGGCGTGCTGCTGATCGGTCCGATGGCCCGCGGAGCCGAGGTGTCGCTGCGATGAACCGCCGAGACGCCGCGGCCCTCTCCGCCCTGGTCAAGCTGTTGATCTTCATGGTGGTCACGGCGCTGGCCACCGGCGTGCTCGCGATCATCATCGGCAACCTCAGCTTCGGGTCGACCAAGACGTTCAAGGCCGAGTTCTCCGACGCGACGGGCCTGATCAAGGGCGACGACGTGCGCATCGCCGGCGTGAAGGTCGGCTCCGTCAAGGGGATCTCGATCGTCGACCGCACCCGCGCGCTGGTCACCTTCGACGTGCAGAGCGACACCGCGCTCACACAGTCGACCCACGCCGACATCCGCTATCGCAACCTGGTCGGTCAGCGCTACATCGCGCTCACCAACGAGATCGGCAGCACCGGGGTGCTGGCCGCGGACTCGACGATCCCGGTCTCCAAGACGTCGCCCGCCCTCGACCTGACCGTGCTGTTCAACGGGTTCAAACCGCTGTTCCAGGCGCTGTCGCCGTCCGACGTGAACGAGCTGTCCTACGAGATCGTCCAGGTCTTCCAGGGCCAGGGCGGCACCTTGAACGGGATGCTCGCGCACACGGCGTCCATCACGCAGACCCTGGCGGACCGCGACCAGGTGATCGGCCAGCTGATCACCAACCTGAACTCCGTGCTCGACCACGTGGGCAAGCGCAACCGTCAGCTCAACCAGCTGATCACGACGTTCCGCCAGTTCGTCGGCGGCCTGAAGAAGGACCGCGGCGCGATCCTCGGCTCGCTCGACCAGATCTCGAACCTGTCGGTGCAGACCGCCGACCTGGTGTCGGGCATCCGCGCGCCGTTCGTCTCGGACATCCACCACCTGCGCGGATTCGCGGCCAACCTCGACCAGGGCCGTCCCGAGATCGACCGGGCCCTGAAGGTGCTGCCGATCAAGCTGACCAAGGTGGGCCGCACCGCGATCTACGGCTCGTGGTTCAACTTCTACCTCTGCAACTTCACCGGCCAGATCCGCATCGGCAAGACCGCCGTGCCCGTCAGCTACAACACCGGCTCGACGAGGTGCAATCTCGGATGAACCGCCGATGAGTACGCCGTTCCGTGAGCGAAACCCGGTCGTGGTCGGGGCGATCAGCCTCGCCGTCCTGCTGGGGCTGATCCTGCTCGCCTTCAACGCCGAGAAGCTGCCGATCATCGGCGGTGGCGACACCTACTACGCCGACTTCAGCGAGGCCGGTGGGCTCAAGCCCAACGACGAGGTGCGCATCGCCGGCGTGCGGGTCGGCAAGGTCGACTCGGTCTCCCTCGACAGCGGCCACGTGAAGGTCGCCTTCCGGATCGAGAACGGTGCGGACTTCGGCACCGACACCCGCGCCGCGATCAAGGTCAAGACGCTGCTCGGCGCGATGTACCTCTCGCTGGAGCCGGCCGGGCCGGGCCAGCTGCCGAAGGGCAGCGAGATCCCCGTCGCGCGCACCTCTTCGCCGTACGACGTCGTGCAGGCGTTCTCGGGGCTCGCCAGCACCTCGGAGCGTATCGACACCCACCAGCTGGCGCGCAGCCTGACCACGTTGGCCGACCTGACGCGCAACACACCCAGGAACTTCCGTCAGGCGCTGGCCGGGGTCTCGGCGCTCTCGGGCAACCTCGCGGCCCGCAACGAGCAGATCGGGACATTGCTGCAGAGCCTCCGCGGCGTGACGACCACCCTGAACGCGCGTGACCAGGACATCGTCGGGCTGATGCAGGACTCGGCCGTCCTGTTCAAGGCACTGGTGAAGCGTCGCGACGCCGTACACAACCTGCTCCGGTCGACGTCCGACCTCTCGGTCGAGCTGACCAAGCTGGTGCGCCAGAGCCGGACCGACCTCGAGCCGGCGCTGACCCACCTGAGCGCCGTGGTCGACGTGCTGAACCAGAACGCCGACAACATCGACCAGAGCATCCGGCTGCTCGGCCCGTTCTACCGGGTCTTCGCCAACACCCTCGGCAACGGGCCGTGGTTCGACACCTACATCCAGAACATGCCGCCGGTGCCCCAGGTGGGTGGCTGACATGAACCTTCTGCGCAAGCTCCTGGTACCGCTGGTGCTGCTCGCCTTGGTGATCGCGGCGCTGGCCGCGTTCGTGCTCGACGGCGGCAACCAGAAGACCCTGACCGCCGACTTCCCGCGCACGGTCTCGCTCTACGTGGGCAGCGACGTGCGGGTCCTCGGCGTCCCGGTCGGCAAGGTCGACTCGGTGACCCCCTCGGGCACCCAGGTCATCGTGAAGATGCACTACGACCCGAACGTGCAGATCCCGGCGAACGCCAAGGCCGTCATCGTCTCGCCGTCGATCGTGGGCGACCGGTTCGTGCAGCTGACCCCGGCGTACACCGGCGGCCGGATGCTCGCCGACGGCGCCACGCTCGACCAGAACCACACCGCCGTTCCACTGGAGCTCGACCAGATCTACTCCAGCCTCGACGACCTCACCACGGCGCTCGGCCCGAACGGCGCCAACCAGAAGGGTGCCCTGACCGACCTGCTGAACACGACGGCTGCCAACTTCGGTGGGCAGGGGGCGAAGTTCCACCAGACGATCGAGAGCTTCAGCCGGTTGAGCGGGACCCTCGCCGACAACAAGGACAACCTGTTCGGGTCGGTGCGGGAGCTCGAGGGCTTCGTGCACACGCTGGCGCGCAACGACCACACGGTGCGGTCGTTCAACCAGAGCCTGGCCGAGGTCTCCCACATGCTGAAGGGGGAGCGCGGCGACCTGGCGGCGTCGCTGCACAACCTCGGCATCGCCATGAAGCAGGTGTCCGGCTTCGTCCGCGACAACCGAGAGATCCTCGGCAAGAACATCGCCGGGCTCGACGACGTGACCCGGATCCTGGTCAAGCAGCGCAAGGCGCTGGCCGAGACCCTGCAGGACGCACCGCTCGCCCTGAACAACCTCGCGCTGGCCTACAACCCGCAGGCCGGCACGCTCGACACCCGCGCCAACCTCGGCGACATCGGGCACCAGATCACCTCCGACCCCTCGACGTTCCTGTGCGGGATCCTCGACCAGGCCAACCAGGGCGGACAGGCCTGCAGCGTGATCAGGCAGCTGCTCGCGAAGCAGCGGCCCGCCGCGCTGTCCGGCTCGTCGCGTCGTACGGGTCGTGACGGGGTCGACCGGACGGACCCGACCCTCGGCGGACTCGTGGAGGCCGGCCGATGACCGTTCTCCGTCCGCTCCTCAAGGCCGTGGTCGCGCTGCTCGCCGCGGCGCTGGTGCTCACCGGCTGCTCGTTCGACCCGTACCAGCTGCCGCTGCCCGGCGGCCCCGACGTCGGCAGCAACCCGATCACGGTGACCGCGCAGTTCCGCGACGTCCTCGACCTGGTGCCCGACTCGACGGTCAAGGTCAACGACGTCACGGTCGGCAAGATCACCGACATCTCGCTGCAGGGCTACCACGCGCTGGTCACCATGCAGCTGCGCAACGACACCAAGCTGCCCGACAACGCCGTCGCGACGATTCAGCAGACCAGCCTGCTCGGCGAGAAGTTCGTCGAGCTCGCCGCCCCGACCACCGGTGCGAGTGCCAACCCGCTCAAGACCGGCGACGTGATCACGATGGCGCACACCGGCCAGAACCCCGACGTCGAGCAGGTGCTCGGCGCGCTGAGCCTGCTTCTGAACGGCGGCGGCGTCGGCCAGCTCCAGACCATCACCCGCGAGCTGAACAAGACCCTGCACGGCCGCGAGGGCGAGGCCCGGTCGGTGCTCCACCAGATCCGCAGGTTCAGCGGTCAGCTCGACCAGCACAAGCAGGAGATCGTCTCCGCCCTCGACGCCCTGAACCGGCTGTCCACGTCGTTGAACCGCCAGCGAGACACGATCGACGCAACCCTCGAGGAGCTGCCCGGCGCGCTGCACTCGATCAACACCCAGCGTCACGACCTGGTCAGGATGCTGAAGGCCCTGGCCCACCTCAGCGGCGTCGGTACCCGGGTGATCAACCTGTCCAAGGACTCCACGATCGCCACCCTGCGCCAGCTGGATCCGGTGCTCAGCCAGCTCCAGGCCTCGGGGCAGAACTTCGTCAACGCCTTCAGCGTCGCGCTGACCTATCCGTTCGTGGACGAGGTCGTCGGGCGTGACCCGCAGGTCGCCCGCAACCTGCAGATGGGCGACTACACGAACCTGTCGATCAAGCTCGACCTGTCGCTGGACCAGAACGGCAGCCTGCCGATCCCGAGTGGGCTGCCCACCAATCTGCCGACCCTGCCGACCAACCTGCCCACGAGCCTGCCGACGTCGGAGATCACCAAGATCCTCGGCGACGTGGCGAAGTGCCTGCAGAGCGGCGACATCACCAGCAAGGCGTGCACGAAGGTGTTGGGCGACCCGCAGGAGCTGGTGCGCCTGATCGCCAAGTGCAAGAAGGGGAAGAACAGCGACAACCCGGTCTGCGCGGTCCTCAACGCGCTGCCCAGCCTGCCCACCGGTGGTGCCGGGCTGCCGTCGCTGAGCATCCCGACCAGCCTGCTCCCGACGATCCTCGGCGGTGGGGGCACGCTCGGTGCGAAGCGGCCGGCGGCCTTCGGGCCGCGCGGGCCGACCATGAAGCAGCTGACCCGGATGTACGACCCCGCTCTGGTCGATCTGCTCGTCCCCGGGATGGTGATCGGCAAGTGATCTCACGTCGTACCAAGGTGCAGCTGGCGATCTTCGCCCTGATCACGATGCTCGGGGTGAGCTTCGTGGGAGCGAGGTACGCCCAGCTCAACCGCCTCTTCTACAGCACGTCGTACACCGTCGTCGCGCACTTCAAGGACTCCGGTGGCATGTACGCCGGGGGCCTGGTCTCCTACCGCGGGGTGAGCATCGGCGAGGTGCACAAGCTGGTCCTCACTCACGACGGGGTCGACGCCTACCTCGACATCGACAACGGCTGGGACCAGAAGATCCCGTCCGACACCCTGGCTGTGGTGGGGAACCGCTCCGCCGTCGGCGAGCAGTACGTCGACCTCCAGCCCCAGACCGACAACGGGCCCTACCTGCACGACGGCTCGCAGATCGCGATGGCCGACACGCGCACCCCGCTGCCGACGCAGAAGCTGCTCGCCGACATCTCCCACACGGTCGGGTCGGTGAACCGGAAGTCGCTGCGCACGACCGTCCACGAGCTCGGTACGGCGTTCGCCGGCACCGGGCCGGACCTCCGACGGATCATCGACACGGGCACGTCGTTCATCCACGAGGCCAACCGCAACTTCGACGTCACCACGGCCCTGATCCGCGACGGCAACACCGTCCTCCACGGCCAGATCGCCTCGGCCGACGCGATCCGGTCCTTCGCCCGCGACCTGAAGCTGTTCTCGGGAACGCTGGCCGGCCACGACCAAGACCTGCGCCGGGTCATCGACAACGGGTCGGTCACCGCGACCGAGCTGCGTCGCTTCCTCGACGACAACAAGGTCCACCTGGCCAGCCTGATCAACAACCTGGTGACCACCGGCGACATCGTGGTGAAGCACCTGCCCGGACTCCGCCAGGTGCTTGTGCTCTACCCGTACGTCGTCGAGGGCGGCTTCACGGTGGTGTCGAAGTCGCCCGAGACCGGGCTGTACGACGCGCACTTCGGGCTGGTCATGACGAACGACCCCGCGGTCTGCCACGCCGGGTACGAGAGCACCGACACCCGTCCGCCGCAGGACGGCTCGAACCGGCCCATGAACGTGAAGGCGCACTGTGCGGAGCCGGCCTCGCAGTCCGACGCGCGCGGCGCTCAGCACGCGCCGAGCAACCGGCCGGCGGCGAAGTACCGCGTCCCCGTGGCGTGGTTCGACCCGGCCAGGCACCACCTGACGTGGGGATCTCGGGTCCCCTCCCCACTCGAAGACGCGGGGAGCCCCGCCCCCGCCACGCTCGGAGAGGAGACATGGAAATGGCTGTTGCTTCAGCCCTTGACCGCCGGCCGGAGGTGACCTTGGACGACGTGACTCCTTCGAGTCCGCCGCCGCGTTCCGCGCTCTTCCGGCTCGTCCTGCTGGGCGCGCTCGCGATCCTGCTGGTCGCCTCCCTGGTGGGGATCGCCGTACTCAAGTCGCACCGCACCGGCAACGCCAGCGGCCTGCAGAGCGAGCGTGAGGCCGCGATGGCCACCACCCAGCAGTTCGTGCTGCGGGTCAACACCTACGGCCCGTCCCTGCTCGACTCGCAGGGCCAGATGCCGGAGTACCGCTCGCGGGTGAAGGCCGTGATTACCCCCAAGTTCGCCGCGTCGTTCGACCAGAGCGTGCCGGTGGCCGAGCAGAGCGTGAAGAACTACGGCCTCGACCGCACCTGCGCGGTGTTCTCCACCGGCGTCGAGGTGATCGACAGCGACTCGGCGCAGGTGCTGGTCGCCGGCTCGATCAGCCAGACGGTGAAGAACCGGAAGGGCAAGCGCGTGTCCACCGGTGAGCCCTCGCCGTTCCGGCTGCGAGTGAGCCTGGACAAGATCGACGGCAGATGGCTCGTCGACGACTACGCGCCGGTGACGGGATCGTGAGGGTGACCATGAACGCCAACTGGTACGACGTGCTCGACGTCGACCCCACCGCGATCGCCGATGACATCCGGACCGCGTGGCGAGGAGCCGTCGCCGACCTCGACCCGACGGACCGACGGTTCCGGGTCTACAACCAGGCCGCCGAGGTCCTGCTCGACCCGGCCCGGCGCTCGGCGTACGACGCGGAGCTCGCGGCCGAGCAGGCGGCGCAGCACGACGACGTATCCGAGGCCGACGACCCGACCGGGCCCGCCGAGCCCGCCGAGCCCGCCGACCTGGACCTCGCGGGCACGCGCCGCCTGCCGGTCGTGCCCGGCTGGGCGGTGGTGTCGCTGGCCGGCCTCGTGGCCGCGTCCCTGGTGATCGCCGGCGTGCTGCTGAGCAAGCCGTCGGACGCCGCGGTCGAGGACGACACCCAGGCCGCCCAGTCCGCGGCCGAGCGCGCGGTCGTCCCGCTGCTGTCCTACGACGCCCAGCACCTCGACCGGAGCGCGGCCGCCGCGCAGCCGTACCTGACCACCAGCGAGAAGGAGCAGTACGACAAGCTCTTCGCGGTCATCCGCCAGAACGCGCCGCGGACCGGGACGGTCGTCCGGGCCAAGTACCTCGCCTCCGGGATCGTCCGGTCGGGCACCGATCGGGTGGACGTGCTCGTGTTCGTCAACCAGGTGACCCGCAACAAGCAGCACCCCAAGGTGCCGGTGGTCTACAAGAACCAGGTGACGGTGACCATGGCGAAGGTTGGCGGTGAGTGGCTGGTGGACGACCTGACCACGAACGGCGACCGCAGCTGACCTGCGGCTTTACCTGCGACGCGTGGCCGACCTGTGCAGAAGTGCTTGACCTGAAGGCCCTCCGGGTTCACACTCGGGGGGACGTTCGGCCAGCAGGTCGGATGCCATTTGTGGTGCGCCCGCTTCTGCGGTACGATCTCTCTTTGCGCCTGCCCTCAAATGCTGATCGCCTGCCCGGTGGCTGATAAGTGGTGGTCAGGTGACTCTCCGCCTCGTTCGTCGAAGGACAGATCTTGGCCGCGCGCACCACCGCCGACTCCTCCACCACCACCATCACGCAGGCAGCTCTCGAGCGCATCTCGTTCGCGAAGATCAGCGAACCGCTCGAAGTTCCCAAGCTCCTCTCCCTCCAGACCGACAGCTTCAACTGGCTGATCGGCAATGACGCATGGCAGGCCGACATCGCGACCCGCGAGGCGGCCGGCGAGGACGTCTCCCACAAGTCCGGGCTCCAGGAGATCTTCGAGGAGATCTCTCCGATCGAGGACTTCTCCGAGACGATGAGTCTCTCGTTCGAGAGCCCCGTCTTCTACGACCCGAAGTACACCGTCGAGGAGTGCAAGGAGAAGGACTTCACCTACTCCGCGCCCCTCTACGTCTCCGCCGAGTTCACCAACAACGAGACCGGTGAGATCAAGGGCCAGACGGTCTTCATGGGCGACTTCCCGCTCATGTCACCCCGCGGCACCTTCATCATCAACGGCACCGAGCGGGTCGTCGTGAGCCAGCTCGTCCGCTCGCCCGGCGTCTACTTCGAGAAGACCGCCGACAAGACCTCGGACAAGGACATCTTCACCGCGAAGGTGATCCCGAGCCGCGGCGCGTGGCTCGAGTTCGAGATCGACAAGCGCGACATGGTCGGTGTCCGCCTCGACCGCAAGCGCAAGCAGAACGTCACCGTCCTGCTCAAGGCCCTCGGCTGGACCAACGAGCAGATCCTCGAGGAGTTCGGCGACTACGAGTCGATCCGCCTCACCCTGGAGAAGGACCACACCGAGACCCAGGACGACGCGCTGCTCGACATCTACCGCAAGCTGCGTCCGGGCGAGCCGCCCACGCGTGAGGCCGCGCAGACGCTGCTGAACAACTACTACTTCAACCCCAAGCGGTACGACCTCGCCAAGGTCGGCCGCTACAAGATCAACAAGAAGCTCGGCACCCACGAGGCGTTCGACCAGCAGACGCTGACCATCAACGACATCGTGGCGACGATCCGCTACATCGTCCGCCTCCACAACGGCGACGCCGACCTGGTCGACGCCGCCGGCACGACGTACCTCGACCCCGACGGCAAGCCGATCGAGGTCCAGGCCGACGACATCGACCACTTCGGCAACCGCCGTATGCGGACCGTGGGCGAGCTGATCCAGAACCAGCTCCGCACCGGTCTGGCCCGCATGGAGCGCGTGGTCCGCGAGCGGATGACGACCCAGGACGTCGAGGCGATCACGCCGCAGTCCCTGATCAACATCCGCCCGGTGGTCGCGGCGCTGAAGGAGTTCTTCGGCACCTCGCAGCTGAGCCAGTTCATGGACCAGACCAACCCGATCTCGGGCCTGACCCACAAGCGTCGCCTGTCGGCGCTGGGCCCCGGCGGTCTGTCCCGTGACCGCGCCGGCATGGAGGTCCGCGACGTCCACCACAGCCACTACGGCCGGATGTGTCCCATCGAGACCCCCGAGGGTCCGAACATCGGTCTGATCGGGTCACTGGCCACCTTCGGCCGGATCAACCCGTTCGGCTTCGTGGAGACGCCGTACCGCAAGGTCGTCAAGGGCAAGGTCACCGACCAGATCGACTACCTCACCGCCGACGACGAGGACAAGTACGTCATCGCGCAGGCCAACGCGCCTCTGGACGACAAGAGCCGCTTCGCCGAGGAGCGCGTCCTGGTCCGCCAGCGTCACGGTGAGGTCAGCGAGATCCTGGCCGACGAGGTCGACTACATGGACGTCTCGCCGCGCCAGATGGTGTCGGTCGCGACGGCCCTGATCCCGTTCCTCGAGCACGACGACGCCAACCGTGCGCTGATGGGCGCCAACATGCAGCGCCAGGCCGTGCCGCTGATCCGCAGCGACGCGCCCCTGGTCGGCACCGGCATGGAGTACCGCGCCGCGGTCGACGCCGGTGACGTGCTGACGGCCGAGAAGCCCGGCGTGGTCAAGGACGTGTCCGCCGACTCCATCGAGGTGATCAACGACGACGGCACGTACACCACGTACAAGCTGGCGAAGTTCCGCCGCTCCAACCAGGGCACCTGCATCAACCAGCGGCCGCTGGTGGCGGAGGGCGACAAGCTGCTCGAGGGTTCCCCGATCGCGGACGGCCCCTGCACCGACGAGGCCGAGATGGCGCTGGGCACCAACCTGCTCGTCGCCTTCATGCCGTGGCAGGGCAACAACTACGAGGACGCGATCATCCTCAGCCAGCGCCTGGTGCAGGAGGACATCCTCACCTCGATCCACATCGAGGAGCACGAGGTCGACGCCCGCGACACCAAGCTGGGTCCGGAGGAGATCACCCGCGACATCCCCAACGTCTCCGACGAGATGCTGGCGGACCTCGACGAGCGCGGCATCATCCGCATCGGTGCGGAGGTCACGACGGGCGACATCCTGGTCGGCAAGGTCACGCCCAAGGGCGAGACCGAGCTCACCCCGGAGGAGCGGCTGCTCCGCGCGATCTTCGGTGAGAAGGCGCGCGAGGTCCGCGACACCTCGATGAAGGTTCCGCACGGCGAGGAGGGCACCGTCATCGGCGTCCGGGTCTTCGACCGCGAGGAGGGCGACGAGCTGCCGCCGGGTGTCAACCAGCTGGTGCGCGTGTACGTCGCGCAGAAGCGGAAGATCTCCGTCGGCGACAAGCTCGCCGGCCGTCACGGCAACAAGGGCGTGATCGCGAAGATCCTGCCGATCGAGGACATGCCGTTCATGGAGGACGGCACCGCGGTCGACGTGATCCTGAACCCGCTGGGCGTGCCGCGACGGATGAACATCGGGCAGATCCTCGAGCTGCACCTCGGGTGGCTGGCCAAGCAGGGCTGGGACCTGAACCTGTCGGAGGACCCCAAGACCTCCGATTGGAAGCAGCGCCTGATCAAGATCCATGCCGACAAGGCCGATCCCGACACCAACCTGGCGACGCCGGTCTTCGACGGCGCCAAGGAGGACGAGATCACCGGCCTGCTCGGTGCGACCCTGCCCAACCGCGACGGTGAGCGTGTGGTCGGCAAGGACGGCAAGGCGCTCCTGTTCGACGGGCGCTCCGGTGAGCCGTTCCCCGACCCGGTCTCGGTCGGCTACATGTACATCCTCAAGCTCCACCACCTGGTCGACGACAAGATCCACGCGCGGTCGACCGGCCCCTACTCGATGATCACGCAGCAGCCCCTGGGCGGTAAGGCTCAGTTCGGCGGCCAGCGGTTCGGCGAGATGGAGGTGTGGGCGATGGAGGCCTACGGAGCGGCGTACGCCCTCCAGGAGCTCCTGACCATCAAGTCCGACGACGTGCCGGGCCGGGTCAAGGTGTACGAGGCGATCGTCAAGGGCGAGAACATCCCGGACTCCGGCATCCCGGAGTCGTTCAAGGTGCTGG
Source organism: Nocardioides sp. (assembly GCF_036493135.1). GTDB lineage: Bacteria > Actinomycetota > Actinomycetes > Propionibacteriales > Nocardioidaceae > Nocardioides. The sequence goes on from NZ_DASXQG010000071.1 coordinate 75,098, forward strand.
TCAAGGAGATGCAGTCCCTCTGCCTCAACGTGGAGGTGCTGTCGCAGGACGGTTCGCAGATCGAGCTCAAGGATGCCGAGGAAGACGTCTTCCGGGCCGCCGAGGAGCTCGGCATCGACCTGTCCCGCCGCGAGCCCAGCTCCGTCGAAGAAGTCTGAGCAGACGCGGTACGCCGGTCCGCCGGCGTACCGCCCCTCAGTCCACAGCCCCAGAGAATTCAAGACGAACGAAGGAATGCAGCCACCGTGCTCGATGTGAACTTCTTCGACCAGCTTCGGATCGGCCTGGCCACCGCGGACGACATCCGCACGTGGAGCCACGGCGAGGTCAAGAAGCCGGAGACGATCAACTACCGCACGCTCAAGCCCGAGCGTGACGGCCTCTTCTGCGAGAAGATCTTCGGTCCCACCCGGGACTGGGAGTGCTACTGCGGCAAGTACAAGCGCGTGCGCTTCAAGGGCATCATCTGCGAGCGCTGCGGCGTC